>CAVFVJ010000034.1:0-43511 GCA_963626085.1 Alistipes ihumii
GCATTTATCATTCAAGACTTTATAAAAAGTTGTCAACCGAGAGCACTAAGTATTGTCAAGTCCATATGCTCAATGGCTGAATTTGGAGTGCAAAAGTACAGTAATAATCAGTTCCCACAAAGTTTATGTTGCTCTTTTCTTCACTTTCATGAGAAAAGTTTCCTTGAAACGAACCGACATACAGTGAATTGAGTAAAATGGCTAACTTCGCTTTTCAAATGAATGAATTCCCAAAGTTGAATATGTGTGAAACTTATTGTCCATATAAGAAACTTTCGTTCCGTTGTTCGGAATGTGCGTTCCGTACTACGGAACGGCCGTTCCGAACTTGCGAATGTGCGTTCCGTTGTTCGGAACGGAGATTTCTAACTATAGCTTTAGCGTGATAATGCTACTTCAATTGCATTCCTCTATAATTTGTACAGACGAAGTATATAACTTGAATGAGTCTAACTATTCTGTTACTCATGAGAAGAATTGGCTTATTAGTGGGTGACGTGTCCCACGTCACAGATTATTAATTGTGCAGTGAGCCACTGCACCTACTATCATAAAAGAAATAAGTCGCTTTTGAAAAGCGACTTACCGTGACCCGCTTGGGGCTCGAACCCAAGACCCCCACATTAAAAGTGTGATGCTCTACCAACTGAGCTAGCGAGTCTAACCTTATAAGCTTCCGAGTGGTTTTGTGCAGGCTTTTACCTCTGCTTTCTCGTAAGCGGTTGCAAAGGTAGGAAGTTTTTTTGTACTGACAAAGTGTTTTGCTGAAAAAGTCGTATATTTGCGGTCGCAATATGATTTTTATGACAGAAAACGGTATTTGATATGATAACAAAAGGACTGAAAAACGAGATTGAGGCTGTTGTTACCGAGGATAGCTTGGCGTGTAACGTGAAGAGTGGATCGTTGAGAGTGTATGCAACACCTGCCATGATTGCGCTGGTGGAGCAGACTTGTATGGAGTGCGTGATGCCGTATATGGAGGATGGGTGCGGAACTGTGGGTACACGTGTGGACATTGCTCATGTGGCGTCGACCCCCCTGGGGATGAAGGTGAGATGCACGTGTGAACTGGAAAACGTCGAAGGTCGTAAGTTGACATTCAAGGTGATGGTGGACGATGAACGCGGACTTATCGGGGAGGGTAGGCACGAACGTTTCATTGTAAATGACGAGCAGTTTCAGAAAAAGACCGATGCAAAATAGCCTTGGCTTATCCCTTAGGAATCATTTATTTGCCCGACAGCGCGTTTTTCGATTGTAATTTTTCGTAACTTTGCGCCCCGTATGAGCCCCCGTAATGGCTGGCTTGAAATAGTAGGGTACACTATATATAATAAGGAACAGATATAACGAATAGAAGAATTTGGGTAATCAAGCTTATGCCCCAATTTATGAGGCACTCGTAGAGTTCAGAAGGAACAGGGTTGTCCCTTTTGATGTGCCAGGCCACAAAAGAGGCCGTGGCAATCCGGAACTGGTGAAGTTGCTGGGTAAGCAGTGTGTAGAACTTGATGTCAATTCCATGAAACCTCTTGACAACCTGTGCCATCCGATATCGGTTATAAAGGAGGCGGAGGACTTGGCAGCGGAGGCATTTGGCGCAGCGCACGCCTTCCTGATGGTTGGCGGTACAACGTCTGCGGTGCAGACCATGGTGCTGACAGCATCGAAGAAGGGCGAGAAGATAATACTTCCGAGAAATGTGCACAGGAGCGTGATCAACGCTTTGGTCCTTAATGGTGCGACACCAATCTATGTCAATCCGGATGTTGACAACCGTCTGGGTATCGCTCTCGGGATGAAGATTTCGCAGGTGGAGAAAGCCATCGAGGAGAATCCCGACGCAGTAGCGATACTGGTTAACAACCCCACATACTACGGCATCTGTTCAAACCTGAAGAAGATTGTGGAACTGGCACATGCACACAACATGCTGGTGCTGGTGGACGAGGCACACGGAACTCATTTCTATTTCGGAGAAGACATGCCTGTGTCTGCAATGAAGGCTGGAGCCGACATGTCGTGTGTGTCAATGCACAAGTCGGGCGGCAGTCTGACGCAGAGCAGCATTCTGCTTACCAACGACTCTGTGGGAGCTGGGTATGTGAGGCAGGTGATAAACCTCACACAGACTACGAGTGCGTCGTACCTGTTGCTGGCTTCGCTTGACATTTCAAGGCGAAACCTCGCACTGAGAGGTAAGGAAGCGTTCCGGCAGGTGGTTGAAATGGCTGATTATGCCAGGACTGAGATTAACAAAATAGGTGACTATTACGCCTATGGAGACGAACTGATAAACGGAGACTCCATATACGATTTTGACAAGACGAAACTGACTGTCTTTACGCTTGACGTGGGACTTGCCGGCATCGAGGTGTATGACCTCCTCCGTGACGAGTACGACATACAGATGGAACTGGGTGACATTGGCAATACGCTTGCCTACATATCCATCGGAGACAGGATGAGGGAAATAGAACGGCTGGTAAGCGCGTTGTATGACATCAGAAGACGTTACAAACGCGACCGCAGTGGACTGCTCGACCATGAGTACATCAATCCGTCGGTCGTGATGAGTCCGCAGGAGGCTTTCTATGCGCCCAAGGAGGAGATGATACCGATAAAGGAAACCAACGGACGAATCTGTACGGAATTCGTGATGAGTTATCCGCCTGGAATCCCGATACTGGCACCCGGGGAGAGAATCACACAGGAAATCATTGACTACATAGTGTATGCGAAAGAGAAAGGATGTTCAATGACCGGACCGGAAGATCCGAAGATTGAACGACTGAACGTGATAAAGGAGGCAACTATTTATTAACAGGACAGTGATAATAGAAAATGGAATTTTGGTTTTCTGAACTGCATACGGAGGACGTGAAGTTCTCCGTCAAAGTCGACAAACACATATTCTCGGAAGAGAACGACCATAACCGCATTGACATATTCGAGTCTCCTGAATACGGACGGGTGCTGACCGCTGACGGGTATATCGTTATGACTGAGCGCGACGAGTTCATATATCACGAGATGATGACCCACATCCCGATGGCAGTGCATCCGGCACCGCACAGGATTCTGGTATTCGGTGCGGGCGATGGAGGAGTGGTACGTGAACTGCTGAAATACCCAGAGGTGGAACGTATAGACATGGTTGAGGTGAATGTGGGTGTGGTGGAAGCTGCAAAGAAGTATTTGCCGTTCTCAGCCAGTGGATTGGACGACCCGAAAGTTACTATATATACGCAGAACGCACTCAGGTACGTGCGCCATATCATAGGCGAGTATGATGTGATCATCGTTGACTCTGCCGGATTCTACGGACCAGGCGAGAGCTTGCTTTCACGTGAGTTCTACGGCTCGTGCTACAAAGCCCTAAAGTCAGACGGAATCATGGTCAACCAGCATCAGTCGCCTTTCTATGCAGAAGACCGCATGGAGACAATGAAGGCACACAAGCGTATCGTGGAATGTTTCCCGATAAGCAGGGTCTATCAGGCGCATATCCCTTCATATCCGTCGGGCTACTGGCTCTTTGGCTATGCGTCAAAGAAATATCATCCTGTGGACGACTTGAACGCTGCGCACTGGAACGCCAGGGGGATAGAGACTAATTACTATACGACAAATCTCCACAAGGGCTGTTTCGCCCTCCCGGCTTATGTGGAACGAATGTTGGCTAAGGTGGAACATACGGAGGGTAAAATATGATGATGCATAAGAACACGGAGACGTTCATTGGGTGTGATGCCGACTATGCAGATGCCCGGGTGGTGCTGTTCGGTGCTCCGTTCGATTCCACTACCAGTTACCGACCAGGTGCCCGGTTTGGCAGTGCAGCCATACGTCACGAGTCGTATGGACTGGAGACATATTCACCTTATCTTGACCGCTCACTTGAAGACATAAGTGTGTTTGACCTGGGTGATTTGGAATTGCCAATGGGTTCGGCAGAGATGGCTCTTGACTCCATATCAGAATGCACTGCCCAGATACTTGCAGACAAAAAAATACCCTTTATGCTCGGTGGAGAGCATTTGGTTACTTTGGGGGCGTTCAGGGAGGTGTGTAAACTCCAGCCCGATGTGCATGTGATACACTTCGATGCACATGCTGATTTGAGACAGGACTATCTTGGAGTACAGTTGTCGCACGCATGTGTGTTGCGCAGATGCCATGATTTGGTGGGAGACGGAAGGATTCACCAGTTCGGCATCCGTTCGGGCGAACGAGAGGAGTTCCAGTGGGCAAGAGCCGGACACACGGATATGCATCCGTTTTCGTTTGAAGGCTTGGAGAATACAATAGAATCACTTGCCAGCAGGCATGTGCCAGTGTATCTTACTGTAGACTTGGATGTGCTTGACCCTTCGTTGTTCCCCGGTACAGGTACACCCGAAGCAGGAGGAGCGACGTTCGAACAGTTGAGGCGTGCACTTGCCGATTGTTGTGCACATCTTGACGTGGTGGCACTCGATGTGAACGAATTGGCTCCGATGTTGGACAATAGTGGGGCTTCGACGGCAGTCGCCTGTAAGATTGTACGTGAGTTGTTGCTTAGTTTGAAATTATAAAATACAAAGACAATAGAAAATGGGTAAAGTACTTGTAATCGGTTGTGGAGGTGTTGCCGGTGTGGCAATCCAGAAATGTGCGCAACATGCGGATGTCTTCAATGAGATATGCATTGCCAGTCGTACTGTAAGTAAGTGTGATGCCTTGAAGGCGAGGCTGGAAGGACGTACACAGGCGAAGATTTCCACAGCAAAGGTGGATGCGGATAAGGTGGATGAACTGGTGAGTCTTATAGAGAGGGTGAAACCAGACGTGGTTCTCAATTTGGCTCTTCCGTATCAGGATCTGACTATAATGGACGCTTGTCTGAAGACAAAGGTTGATTATGTGGACACTGCCAACTATGAATGTGAGGACACGAATGACCCTGAGTGGCGTGCTGTATATGAGAAACGCTGCAAGGAAAAGGGATTCACTGCCTATTTCGACTATTCATGGCAGTGGGCTTACAAGAAACGCTATGAAGAGGCAGGCATAACGGCACTGCTGGGAACGGGTTTTGACCCAGGGGTGACTAGTGTGTTTACCGCATATGCCCAGAAGCATTATTTCGACGAGATACACACGATAGACATCCTCGACTGTAATGGAGGAGACCACGGTTATCCGTTTGCCACTAACTTCAATCCAGAGATAAACCTGCGTGAGGTGAGTGCCAACGGCTCCTACTGGGAGGATGGCCACTGGGTCGAGACCAAACCAATGGAGATTCACAGACAATATGACTTCGATGGGGTAGGAGTGAAGGACATGTACTTGCTGCACCACGAGGAGATAGAGTCTCTTGCCAAGAATATTCCGGGAGTGAAACGGATACGTTTCTTCATGACTTTCGGACAGAGTTATCTCACACACATGAAGTGCCTTGAGAACGTCGGTATGCTCGGTACAGAGCCAATAGAGTTCGAAGGCCAACAGATTGTGCCAATACAATTCTTGCGCAGGTTACTTCCAGACCCAGCTTCACTCGGACCAAGGACTGTGGGGAAGACCAATATAGGATGTATCTTCACAGGAGTGAAGGATGGCAAGGAACGCTCCTTATATATATATAATGTGTGCGACCACCAGGAGTGTTACAAGGAAGTGGGTTCACAGGCAATATCCTATACGACTGGTGTGCCGGCAATGATTGGCGCATCTTTGGTAATGACTGGCGCATGGAAGCGTCCGGGTGTGTTTACAGTGGAGGAGTTTGATCCAGACCCATATATGGAAGCACTCAATAAGTGGGGCTTGCCGTGGCAGGTTGACGAACACCCAGTATTGGTCGACTGATGGACAACCCTTATTTCGTGATTGATGCAGACCGCCTGGAGGCAAACCTAAAAATTCTCCGGTCGGTTATGGACTCTACTGGATGCAAGATTCTTCTCGCACAGAAGTGCTTCAGTTGTTATGCCCTGTATCCATTGGTTTCCCGGTATCTTGCAGGTGCCACCGCCTCGGGCTTGTATGAGGCGCGTCTGTGTCACGAAGAGATGCTTGGCAGGGAAAACCATATATTCTCACCAGCATTCAACGACCGCGATATTGATGAGGTTGTACGGATATGCGACCATATAGTGTTCAACTCAGTGCGGCAACTGTCGCTCTATGGAAACAAAGCAAAAGATGCGGGACTACAGGTGGGACTGCGCATCAATCCAGAGTGTTCCACACAGGATGGCCACGCCATTTACGACCCGTGCTCAGAAGGCAGTAGGTTGGGTGTTCGACTTGAGGACTTTGAGACAATACCCGTAGAGTTGCTGAATTTGTTGGACGGCTTACATTTCCACACGTTGTGTGAACAGAACTCGGATGATTTGGAAACGACCCTTGATGCAGTGGAGGAGAGATTCGGCAAGTACCTCCATGGCATGAAGTGGATTAACTTTGGGGGTGGACACCATATTACTCGTGAGGACTATGACAAGGCTCGGTTGGAACGGTGCATAACACGGACGAGAGACAAATACAATGTGCAGGTTTATCTTGAGCCTGGTGAGGCTGTCGCGCTCAATGCAGGAGAGTTGCATTGCAACATCATGGACATCCAACCCATAGGAAACGACGGAATATACAATGCGATACTGACTACCTCAGCAGCATGTCACATGCCCGATGTAATAGAGATGCCCTATACACCTCCCATCTTGACCGAAGGACTCACAATCCATGCAGGTGAAACTCAGTCGGACACAAATCTGTACCGCTTCGGAGGTCCTACCTGCTTGTCGGGCGATGTGATAGGCGTGTATCAGTCGGACCACATACTGACAGAGGGAGACGAGATTGTCTTTGGAGACATGGCGATATATTCAATGGTGAAGACCAATACCTTCAATGGAATGCCTCTGCCCGATATCTATATCAGAAGGAATGGAGAATTGGCTTTGTGGAAACGTTTCTCGTATGCAGATTTCAAGTCAAGATTGTAATTTGGGTGTAAAACAACGTGTTTGTACAATAAAAACGAGTTATTTGAAAAAAAATAACGCAATAGCTTTGTTCGTTTGAAGACAATCACTAACTTTGCGATGCTTAACGCAAGCGTTATTTATAAACTTTAAACAATTGTTCAAATGAAAGAATTAATCGCTAAAATCAACGAGCTCGTTGATGAAATTAAAGTTGACCTTGAAAAGTCTGAGGTAAACAAGGCCGCTGCAGCGCGTGTACGTAAAGCCACTCTTGAACTTGAGAAAGTTGCTAAGGAATATCGCAAGGCTTCCATTGCAGCGTCTAAGAAGTAATCAAATCACTTCAATGTATGATTAAGAGAGTCGTCCTTGTGAGGGGGACTCTTTTTTTACCATCCAAATCCACAATCATTATGAGAAAAACCGTTCTTTCCCTACTGTTGGCTTGGGGAATAACAGGGTTGTCCATGGCACAAACCCAACTGGAGAATCAAGACTTGAACCGAATATTGGGATACCTTCAACGCGCTATGCTGTTTAATCAAGCTGCACCCCAGGAAAAGGTATACTTGCACTTCGACAATACTGGCTATTTTAGAGGGGAGACCATACGGTTCAAGGCTTATGTCACCCGGATGGACAAGGCAAGCAAGTCAGATATAAGTAAGGTGCTGTATGTTGAATTGGTCAATCCGATTGGCGATGTCTGTGAACGCCGGACATTGAGAGTTGAGAACGGAGAGGCTGAGGGAGATATACTCCTTGACAGTATCATTGGAGTGAGTGGATTTTATGAGGTGCGTGCGTTTACACGTTATATGACCAACTGGGGAACTCCGGCTGTGTTCTCCAGAGTCTTCCCGATATTCAACAAACCAAAGACAGAGGGTAATTATTCAAAACCGGAACTCGACAAGGTTAGTTCGCGCCACCGCTTGCCCAATACACGTGTTGATGAAAATGGTAAGGTGGTGGAGTCAACGACAGCATTGAACCTCAGGAGTGTCAAGTTCTATCCTGAGGGAGGCGACAGAGTAAAAGGACTTACTGGAAGGGTGGCGTTTGTAGTTACTGACGAACAGGGATTCCGCAGGCAGGTAAAGGGTTATCTACTTGATGAGAACAGACGGGAAATCGGTAGTGTTGAGACTGATGAAACTGGTAGGGGCGTGTTTGAGGTGTCAGGAGACAGTAAGGCCAAATATATTCAGATCCCAGATGTGGGTGGCAAGAACAAGGAATATGAACTGCCTGAAGCGAAGGACGATGGTTGTACTATGGTTCTGAATACCATGGGAGACGAAGTGGTGGAAGCCACTCTCCGTAGTTCTTCTTCATTGCAAGGACGTTTGTTGGGATATGCCATAATCCACAATGGGTCAATCGTGCAGTGTGACACTATGGTTGCGGAGCCGACACTCATAATGGAGTTCGACAAGTCCAGATTGCCAGAAGGGGTAAATCAGATTACAGTGTTCAATTCAACTGGTCAGATTTTGTCTGAGAGACTGTTTTTTATATATCCGAAGACAAACGTGTCGGACAGTATTTTTGTAACTACAGACCAAAGAACCCTTTCTCCTTGTGGAAAGATCTCAATGGATATACAGGCAGCCCCCAACTCGTCAGTGTCTTTTTCGGCAATGGATGCCGCTACTGTGGTGAACGGTCACGAAGGTAATATGAAGACGTGGATGCTGCTGTCGAGTGAGGTAAGCGGTTACATAGATTCGCCCGATTATTATTTTGAGGCAGATGATGAAGCGCACAGGCATGCCGCTGATATGCTGATGCTTACACAGGGATGGCGACGTTACGACTGGACACTCATGTCGGGACAGAGAAAACTGGACAAGGTGGAACCGGTGGAGGATGGACTTTACATGTATGGTAGGGTTTGGAATCGCACAAAGAAACAGACAATGTCTGGCGTTGAACTGATGGCATACTTGTACAACAGAAATGGAGAATCCATGTCGGGCAAGGCAAAGACCGACAGTATCGGACGCTATTCATTCCAGTTGCCAGACTGCTTTGGCGATTGGTCGGTACAGATTGTCTCAAAGCAGGATGGAGAGGCAACGAATTCAATAGTAAGTATCGATCGGGACTTCTCTCCTGCCAAGCGCATCCTTTCCCCTTACGAAATGCGGACGCTACAGGTGGGCGAGAGTAATTTCTTCAAGACGGAGGACTCGAAGGATGATGAAGAATTCGTGAGTATAACGAAAAAGGTACACGTTTTGCCTACGGTGAAGGTGAGCACACGGAGAATTCTCGGTGATGATCATGTGACTTGGTTTGATGAAAACCAAGCTCAGAAGGTTGCGTCCGTGTATTATGATTGTGATGTATACGCAGACCAGATAGCGGATAGGGGAGAGGCAATCCCTACGTTCGATGATTGGTTGAAGAGCAAGAACAGCCTTGTTGACGGGAAGTCGAATCCGGGATTGGACGAGATGGTTTATGTGAAGGCAACTACTGGTGGGGTTACAGACGAAACGGAAGGGAAGATTTATCGTGTGGAATCTGATATACAGAAAGAGGAATTATACAATACTACAGAGAACAAACCTATCATCTGTTACGACAACGGACTGACATACGACCGTCGCCCGATAGTCTGGATAGTGAACAATATGTTCTGTACGATTACAAATTTCCACCCTACAAAGTTCACATTCCTCAAAACAAACAATAACACAGGGGTGATTGATCGTCCTCATTATCTGGATGAGGCAAAATCTGTCTTCTTTACGGAAGACTTAAGCGTCCTTTATCAGTATATTGAATCGTCAGACATCTACACGCTCAATCCAGTTGTAGCGTTTGTGTACACCCATCCGCTCTTCTATTCAAAGGCAAAGGGTGTGAGAAAGTCTCATTTCTCAGGATACAATAAACCTACAAAGTTTGAGATGGAAGATTACAGCGTGTTGCCTCCTACAGAAGACTTCCGACGCACTCTGTATTGGAATGCCAATGTGAAGACGGATGAGAGAGGCGAGGCACATATTGAGTTCTATAACAACTCAAGTGCCAAACAGTTGTTTATATCTGCGGAGGGTGTCACTCCAGAGGGAAGGTATTTGATAAGTGAATAATAGGTTAAGCGTAAGAGATGATACATTATTATGACTTGAAGAAAGTGAATGACTCGTTCGGACAAGAGTTACAGGATGCGGTTAGCAATGTGGCGCGTTCCGGTTGGTTTGTCAAGGGCAAGGAGGTCGAGGCGTTCGAGTATGAATTTGCTGAGTACGTTGGCACAAGGTATTGTGTTGGTGTCGGCAACGGACTGGATGCGCTTACCGCAGTTCTTCTGGCATGGAAACAGATATATGGTTGGAATGATGATGATGAGGCAATCCTTCCTGCCAACACCTTCATAGCCACGGCACTTGCTGTATCGAGGGTAGGGCTGAAACCTGTTTTCTGTGAACCACATTCAGATGTGCCGATTATTGATGAGACCAAGATTGAGGCGTTAATCACTCCGCTGACACGTGTCATTATTCCTGTACACTTGTATGGATTGATGTGTCGAATGGACCAGATTAATGGCATTGCGCGAAAACATGGTCTGAAAGTTCTTGAAGATGCTTGTCAGGCTCATGGAGCGTTGTACAGTTCATGTGAAGTAAAGCAACTTCCTACATTGTTTGGTATCCGTGCCGGTAATACCGGTGATGCGGCTGCATTCAGTTTCTATCCGGCAAAAAATTTGGGCTGTATGGGGGACGGAGGTGCTGTGACCACCAACGATGGAGAGTTGGCGGCAGTCGTCCGTTCTGTCTCCAACTACGGGCAGTCAAGTAAGTATGTGCATGACCGCATAGGCTTCAACAGTCGTTTGGATGAGATACAGGCTGCAACCCTAAGGGTTAAGTTGAGGAGATTGGACCATGACAATGAGAGAAGGATGGAAATAGCACATTATTATTCTACTCATATATCTCATCCTGCAATAAAGCTGTTGCCTGATATTACGGACAATAGCCATGTGTATCATATATACGCAGTACGGTGTGCCAACCGAGACACACTCCAGAATATGTTGTTGGAGAAAGGGGTGGAGTGTCTTGTACATTATCCAACGCCATTACATAGACAGAAGGCGTATGCCGATTATGCATCCCGACAATTCCCTGTCGCTGAGTGTTGGGCAGATGAGGAACTGAGTTTGCCTTTGAGTCAAGTAATGACCGATGCGGAGATTATGCAAGTAGTTGACTGTATAAATCAGAGTATTTTCTAGCAACCTTGAGATAGTCGTGGTGGCGGTTGATATATTCGATACTGTCACGCTGAAGTTGCGGAATCAATTCGGGGTGCAGAACAAGTTGCTCGATTTTCCTGAAGCAATCATCTTCATTTGGAAGTACATTGACAATAGGAGTCAGTTGGTTTTCGCCAAGGATACTATAGTTCTCGGGTTCAGCTCCACCAATGACAATTAATCCCTGGGACATGGCTTGTAGTGCGTTCATGGCAGGTGTGTAACTGTATAACTGGTCAACGATGATGTCGCTTGAGTCCATCAGTTGTCTGTATTGCTCGAATGGAACAGATTCCACTTTGATGATGTCCACTTTGTCTGGGTACATCCTCTTTATGCGTTCGAGCGCGCGGAGCATGATGTCAGTTCCCTTATATGCGGAGCGTGATTTCTGTATTCCAATGAATATTCTTACAGGACGGTCTGTGACAGGTCTGAACTCTTTCTTTTTTTCAGGTTTTATGGGGAACGGAATGAATGTAGTCTTGTTTGGAAACACCTGACGGTAGCACATGTCGTACTCACACAGTCCTGTGACGATGGCATCACAGTCGTTGGCTATTTGTATGTTGAGATTTTTCTTCTCGCCCAGCCACTCATCCATAAAATGCTTGTTGAATGATTCTTCAGTACGTTGTCGTTTACCGAAATTGAAATCGGAGTAGCGGAAGGTCTTGCAGTCAAGACAAGTACTTACGTAGTAATAGTCCATCCCGAATGCGCCAAGTACAATTTTCTTGTTGTGGCGACGTAACTGGTTGTAGAATATATTCAATCTTTCGGCACGCAGTTCGAGGAACATGGGATTTATGAGCTGCACTATGTCGAACCCCCTCATCCGCTTCATCAGGAGCACAGTCTTAAGGTAGTACTTGGCACTGTCTATAAGGCCTGTAGATTTCCTTTTAAGGTTGATGTCTCGTTTGTAGTCCTTCCATGCATCCCCGTCGCTTACCACACATACATCATGTCCAAGTGCTCTAAGTCCCTCGGCCAGTGTCCAGTGTACATTACTGTATTCCCCAATCAACAGTATCTTCATCTTTTCAAGTGCGGTGTGTCTAGCTCATAAAGATTTATGAGTCATTATATCCAGTACGCAGAGGTCTGTTTCGTTCATGGCGTCCTTGCCTATCTTGGTGAGGTTGTGTATGCTTTTGTCCACATCCTCATCAATGATTCCCTCAGTGCTTTCCACACATTCTCCGTTGATGGCAAGCATGGCAGACAGTACAGCTGTTGACACTCCACTGGTCAGTTTGAGTGCGCAACTTGGTTTTGCTCCGTCGCATATCATACCGCTTAGGTTGGCAATCATGTTCTTTACAGCTGCTGTTATTTCTTTGAACGTACCGCCCATCAGATAGGTTATGCCGACGCTACTGCCAGTTGATGCCACAACACAACCGCAGAGGGCAGACAACTTGCCGAGGCTTTGTTTCATGTAGATTGCTGTAAGGTGGCTCATGACAAGGGCTCTCGTCAGTTCCTCTTCGGTGTTGTGGTTCTCCTCCGCAAACTTCACAACAGGGAGTGTGGCACATATCCCCTGATTGCCGCTACCAGAGTTGCTCATTACAGGAATCATGGCTCCTGCCATACGTGCATCGCAGGCACATGCTGTTGCCGAGATGATATGTGAGAATATCGTGTCCCCCATGATTCCACGTCCAAGTGGACGAGTGAGAGCTTTCCCGAGCATGTGTCCGTAGTTCCCGTGTAACGAAGCTTCAGCAGCAGCCTCGTTGATGACTCGTGCCTGATCAATGAAACTTATTTCATTCAGTGGGGCAGTGGTTGCGAACTCATATACTTTATACAGTGAAAGCCAACTGTCGTCACATGTGTCGTCATCCATGCTCCCACCTGCTTGTTTCTCCAACAAGATGTTGCCGTTCTTTTCTATTAGCACAAAATCCGTATGACCTCCACTGATGATGGTATGTGCAGTCGCTCCGTTTTTACCTGTTACATTTACTTCGATATACAGTTTCTCTGTGATGTTGTCCTTCAAACAGATGTCTATATGGTTCTCGGAGATGTATCTCTTTCCTTGTTCCACTGATGCGTTGTCCACGTCCTTCAGTACTTCAAGTTGGTATTCAGACTTTCCGCAGATGGCCCCGAGTGCAATGGCAATCGGCAAACCGATCATCCCAGTGTTGGGAATGCCAACACCCATTGCATTCTTGAGGATGTTAGCACTGAGTTCCACACCAATCTTCTCAGGTATTTCTCCAAGGGTCTCGGTTGCTTTTGCCACACACAGAGCCACTGCGATGGGTTCAGTACAACCTACTGCTGGGACAACCTCTCTCTTGATGAGTCTTATTATCCGTTCTCTTTCTTTTATGTTCATAGTATTTGCATTTCACTTGCAAAAATACGAAAAAATAAGATTCTGCGGGATATGGTCTTGTATTTAATTATTAACTTTGCACGCAGAAACAGTATGCGGAATGTGGTTCCGTTTGTTTATGTGGCAATAACTTAAAGTATAGACAATATGTTTTCAGGAATAGTAGAAGAATGTGCAACTGTAGTTGCCATACGTAAAGAACAAGAGAATGTCCATTTCACACTTAAATGTTCATTTGTAGATGAACTTAAAATAGACCAAAGCGTGTCACACAATGGGGTGTGTCTCACTGTGGTGATGATTGAGGACGGTACATATACGGTCACTGCGATGAAAGAGACCCTTGACCGAAGTAATTTAGGCGACTTGCATGTGGGTGATGAGGTGAATGTGGAACGTAGCATGATGATGAACGGCCGTCTTGACGGACATATAGTGCAGGGTCATGTGGATGAGACTGCAGTGTGTACAGCCGTTGAGGATGCGCAAGGCAGCTGGACATACACCTTCAAGTACAAGTATGACGAGGAGATGGCACGCCGTGGCTACATAACTGTAGACAAGGGGTCTGTGTCTGTCAATGGCGTAAGTCTTACAGTCTGCAATCCAACACGCGACACATTCCAAGTGAATATAATTCCTTATACATACGACAATACCAATTTCCACAATATCAAGGAAGGTACAAGGGTGAACCTTGAGTTTGACATTATCGGCAAATATATAAGCCAGTATCGTGTACTGTTCAAAGACTGACCTCTTTAGAACAGCTTGTCTACGTCTATGTCAAGTCCTACCATGACGTTTGTACCATCTGTCAGTGGACAATTGAGATAATAGTACTTGGGCTTGTAGTTGAATATATTGTCGACTGCAGCGGTGAGTTTTATTCCCTTGCCGAACTTTTGCACCAACGATAGTTTCCACAGTGTGTATGAAGGGTAGTGTACTTCAACTGTTCCTTGACTGATGTTGTAGTAGTCAATGTATTCTATATTGTCGACTCCAGAAAGAAACCGTCCATTGATAGACAGCCGTATTCCATAATTGTCGCTTATTTGCTTGTTCCAGTCCACTCTTGCCGTGAAAGAGTGTTTGCGAGCTGGTATATACTGGTTGTTGATAGTATTGCCGTCCTTGTCTTTCGGTAGGTGTTCATTGACATATGAGTAAGAGAAACGTCCACTGAGTCCATTGTCCCAGCGAGCCTGTACTGTTGCTTCCCCACCATATATCGAGTAGTTGTCGAGGTTGACATAGTCGAGGTATAGTTGCTTGTCGTCACCTTGCATGTAATGCGGCAGTCCTGTTGTTAGTTTGTTGTTTATATCATTGTAATAGGTGCATAGTGTGAAATTGAAATGTCCGTTGGTGTAGTCTGCTGAAACATTGAAGTTATGGCTTAATTCTGCTTTGAGGTTGGGGTTGCCGTTGATAATCCAAATACCTTCCATGTCGAAATTATAATACTTCTCCTTCAGTGTTGGAGCTCGGAATCCCATACCATATCCAAGACGGATATTGAGGTTGTGCATAGGTTGGTATCGTACTGTAACCTTTGGGGTGATACGAGTGTCGTTCCCGTCGGAGAAGTGATCGTACCGCAAGGCACTTACTATCTCCCATTGTGGAGTCATAATCCAGTCGAACTGTGTGAATAGGTCGAATGTGTTCTGTTCCCTTGACTTATCTTCAAGATTCTTGTTCATGAGAAAATCATGCATGAAGTCAGCTCCGAAAGTTAGCGTGTTTCCACTGTTCCAACTATGGCAGTAAAGTCCTCGCACGATATTCTGCACATTACTGTAGTGGCGTACATCGAGACCACTGATGCGCTGGAATGTGGATTTGTCGTACTGATCGAACGAGTATGACAGTTCCACGATGTCATTTTCAGATATGTCCCAAAGTCCACGCAGTCCGGCAGAGAAATCACGGTATCGTTCCGGTGTGTCGATTGTACGTGTGAGTTGTCTGAAAAAATACCCTGCACGACCGATTATCTTCATGTTGTCTGCAAGATGGGCTGTCGACTGATTTTTTATATTCCATGTACGTCCACCATAGATGGTGTTCACAACCTGTGTCGCAGGGTTGTCTGCACTATATACATCATAGTTGTCCGTTTGTGTGTGGTTTACTGACAGTAGGTTGCTCAGTGCCTTGTTTCTCAGTCCGAGTGAACCACCGAACCGTTGTTCGTTATGGCGTGCAAGTCTTCCGTTGACATTGAGAGTCCATGGTTTAGAAACCTCTTTGGTGATTATGTTGATTACTCCACCACAAGCGTTACTTCCATACAAGGCGCTGGCGGCTCCTTTGGTTATCTCAATATGGTCTACGTTGTCAAGGTTGAGGCGTGTAAAGTCTACATCGTCCATCGTCTCACCTGCTAACCGTTCACCATCAACGAGGAACAGTATGCCTTGCCCCCCAAACCCAGTGAAATTGAGATGGACCTGTTGGTTCTTGGCATAGGAGAACTCCATGCCGGGCATTTCTTGTTGTAGCAAGTCCTTTATATTTGTAGCATCCGACTTTTCAATGTCAGAGGCAGAGATGAACCGTGTCTGTATTGGTGTGTCTTTGAGAAGCTTGGGCGTGCGTGTCCCGACTACAACTACATCATCCAAGTTGAAGTATGTGGCATGCAATGAATCTTTATTACTTCTGTACTGTGCCATGGCTGGCACGGTCATGATGGCAGCAATAATAGACAAAGACAGTACTGCGGTTCTCATAGAGGATATTTGTAGTTTACGGTAAGACAGCATTTCACCCCTGCATTGCTTTGATAATTTTCAAGCTGGAGTGCGGCATACGTACCGTCATGGAGCTTGACAATGAATACATGGCAGTTTAATGTGAATGATGGTGGTAGAGGCGGAATATCTACTGTAAGCCAACTCGAAAGAACTCTGTTTGTGCTTATGCCTTGGTTGCCGATGAATCCCTGCAACATCCGTGACTGTACAACCCATACGTCCTTTTCGTTCCACTCGTCAGGTGTGAATGTCAGTTTGCTGAGTGTAGATGTGTCGGTGGGAATGGAACTGATGTCTGTATAGTGTGTCTCGAATACTCCTATGCCATTGACGCGTACGTTGTTCCTGTGTACAGCGATTGTCCATGAAATTGGCTCTTCTTGAGCGTCTGTAGGTGTATATGAACTGAATTTATTGTTGCTTAGTCCCTTGCCAAGCACGTCATACCAGTAGGTGTATATTCCACTCTTCCCATCTTCTGCTCCTTGAAGTGTTGTCGGTATTTCATATGTGCTGAACGCTGATGAGATGTCAAAGGTGCTGTCTGCCATGAGGCTGTCTGTGGTAGCTTTCAAGTCGATATAGTGCCATTGTGCCCAGTTCGATGCGTCAATGTAAAATTGTCCTTCTACGGTCTGTTTGCCGTTCTCGTCAGTTGGCTGGTCGTAAATGCCCTCAAATAAACCTTCACATGCTGAGAATATAGCCAATGTTCCCAGCATGGTCAGTGAAACCTTTGATGTCATTCTACTTGAGATATTTCTTGCCGTTTACGATGATGATACCATGTGTGTCGGGCGCAACTTGTTGGCCTTTGATGTTGTATATGATGCTTGAGGCGTTTATGCTCTCGCTCTTTATGTCATTGATTGCTGTGGCAAAAACTCCAGGGAAGGTACTGACGATAGGGAACGGCATTGCTCCAGGTGTAAAGGTGTTGAGGATGGACGTCACTTTGTCGTCCTTCAGAGTTACGAGTATGTTGCCGATGGAGAACTTATAGCTACCGCTGATTGTTCCTCCGTTACTGAAGTCCATTGTCAGTCCATCGTCCTTGTAGTCACGGTAGTATCCACCTTTCTCCTTGTCGTATATCAGCCCCTTTACAGTGTAAGTACCAATGGAAAGAGTGCCAATTACAGTAGCTTCGAGCTGATATGCTGGAATCTTGACATCCAGTTTGGTAGTGTCGTTCTCTTCGTAAACGTGTATGCTGTATGTCACTTTTCCGTTTGTGAAGTACTTATATGTGTTGTTAACCACCACGTCAAGTTCATCTGTGTATGACTCGTCGCCCTTTTCTATATTTTGTGCCGTCATACATGTCGTACACGCCATCATCAATGCTGCTATCAGAATTTTATACATGAATCAAATCTGTTTCTTTATACGTTATACTAAATCGGTGCAAAGGTACGATGATTTTGTGATGTGGCAAGTACCTACAATAGGGTAATGTGTGAAAAGATATAATAATGGGCGTGGAGGTTGATTGGTTATATTACTCAGAGATGGGTATTGTTGGATTGGTGGTTTATATGTAACTTTGCAAACTGTTTTAGGATTAATCAACTTATGAGACTTTCAGGACTTAAGACGGGTGAGTCGGGCGTGATTATAAAAGTACATGGTCACGGTGGATTCCGCAAACGTGTGGTGGAGATGGGATTTATCAAAGGGAAAAAGGTGGAGGTCTTGCTCAATGCGCCATTCCGGGATCCTGTCAAATACAAGATAATGGGCTATGAAGTTAGTTTGCGTCACAGCGAGGCTGAGATGATAGAGGTCGTGACTGAAGAAGAGGCACGTTTGTTGGAACTCAACGGTCAGCAGCAGACGGATGAATCGCTGATGACAGATCTGACAGAGACTGGCTGTATCGACGAACAGCCGCTTACAGACAAACAGGTAGAAGAGGCTGCGATGAAGAGACGAAAAATAATAAATGTAGCTCTTGTGGGTAATCCTAATTGTGGAAAGACGTCTCTCTTTAATTTTGCGTCAGGGGCACACGAGAGAGTTGGCAACTATTCGGGTGTGACGGTGGATGCCAAAGAAGGACATGCGGAATATGAGGGTTACACGTTCAATCTGGTGGATTTGCCAGGCACATATTCCCTGTCTGCCTACTCGCCAGAGGAATTGTATGTGAGGAACCAGCTTATATATAAGACACCAGATATGGTGATCAACGTGATAGACAGTTCGAATCTTGAACGCAACCTGTATCTGACCACGCAACTTATTGATATGCACGTTCGCATGGTGATTGCTCTCAATATGTTTGACGAGACAGAGAAGAGGGGGGACAATGTAGACTACAACAAAATCTCTGAACTCTTCGGAGTGCCGATGATTCCTACAGTATTCACATCGGGTAAAGGAGTCAAGGAGTTGTTCCATAAGGTGATTGAGGTGTATGAGAGCGAGGAGGGTTGTGATTCTCATTTCCGTCATATCCACATCAATCACGGACATGAGATAGAAAACGGTATCACGGAGATACAAGAGCACTTGAAAAAAGAACCCGATCTGCGTGAGCGGTATTCTACACGATACCTGGCAATCAAACTGCTGGAGAATGACAGTAGGGCGGAGGATTTCATTCGTAAACTGTCTGATTCCGACGAGATATTCAAACATCGTGATGAGGCAGCTCGACGGGTGCTGGAAGAGACAAAGGAAGACTCTGAGACAGCTATAATGGATGCCAAGTACGGATTCATTCACGGGGCTCTCGAAGAGGCAAACTACAAGACGGGGGACAATGAGAATACGTATCACATGACTCATGTGCTTGACCGAATACTCACCAACAAATTCATAGGCTTCCCTATATTTCTCATTATATTGGGGTTGATGTTTTATGTGACGTTCACAATGGGCGCATATCCGATGGAATGGATAGAGTCGTTTGTTGGATGGATCAGTGATGCGATTGGGCAGTACATGCCAGAAGGAGCAGTGAAAAGCATGATAGTGGATGGAATCATTGGTGGTGTCGGTAGTGTGGTTGTCTTTCTTCCGCAGATTCTCATTCTGTATTTCTTTATTTCGTTCATGGAAGATTCTGGCTATATGTCAAGGGCTGCATTTATCATGGATAAGTTGATGCACAATATGGGCTTGCATGGCAAATCGTTCATACCGCTTATTATGGGATTCGGGTGCAATGTGCCGGCTGTGATGGCAACACGTACAATCGAAAGCCGACGTTCACGGTTGGTGACGATGCTTATACTTCCGTTGATGAGTTGCGAGGCGCGCATACCAATATACATAATGGTGATAGGCAGTTTCTTTACGCGTAATGAACAGTGGGCAGTGATGCTGTCTGTCTATTTCGTAGGTGTACTGATGGCAGTAGTCATGAGCAAGTTATTTACTCGTTTCCTAATTAAAGGTGAAGACACTCCGTTTGTAATGGAACTGCCTCCGTACCGATTCCCCACAGTTAAGGCTCTGAGCCGTCATACGTGGGAAAAGGGAAAACAATACTTGAAAAAAATGGGTGGGATAATACTTGCTGCTACATTGGTAGTGTGGGCATTAGGTTATTTCCCTCACGATGACTCGCTCAGTCAGCAACAACAGCAGGCTCAGAGTTATATAGGCAAGATTGGTAAGGCTATTGAACCTGTGTTCGAAGCTCAGGGTTTTAATTGGAAACAGGATGTCGGTATTGTGGCAGGAGTAGGTGCTAAGGAAATTGTAGCTTCTACCATGGGGGTACTCTACTCGAATGACAGTAGTTTTGGCGATGACGACTCTTATAATGACAATGGCGGTAAGTACGAGAAACTGCATGAACAGTTTGTCGCAGACGTGGCGTTTATGAACAACTTGAGTATGGAACAGGCTGAGCCAGTGGCAAGATTGGTTGCTTATTGTTTTCTGCTCTTTGTCCTACTCTATTTCCCGTGTGTAGCCACAATAGCTGCGATAAAAGGCGAGACGGGTTCTTGGGGGTGGGCGACATTTGCCGCACTTTATACCACAGGTCTTGCATGGGTGGTATCAGCTTTGGTATTCCAAATCGGAAAGCTCTTCATCTGATATGCAGTACTTGATTGTATTTGTGGCCATAGCTGTAGCTGTCGTTTATTTGGCAGTAAGGACTTACCGCTGTCTCACTCGTAGGAGTAAGGGCGGTAGCTCGAAGTGCAGCGGCTGCACCTGCGATTGTGGTCTGAGAAACACACTGGTATCGAAAAACTTCGGAGAAAATTGTAAAAATGGCAGATAAGTGAACTTTTTGTCATATCGCTGATGCTATCTCGGGAATTTATTGTAACTTTGACATTTGAAAAGTGAATGGACAAAAAAATAGACAATGGCTAAAGAAAACCGACATATCTTATTGTTGATAATGCTTGTGACACTGATTTTGGCAGTGGCAGGTGTGGTGGCGTATCTGTGCTGGAACAAGTCGACTACTGATGAGAAAAATGAGGCGGAGAACGGCTTGTGGCTGAAGATACGTGCATTTGAGGGTGAGATGCAACTTGATTCACTGGAAAAGGCAATCAGTGATTATCAGTGGTTCTTTCCACACGGACGGCATGCTGGTGAGGTTCGTGACATGAAGGAGCGGATTGGGAAAGAACGAACAGACTGGGTGCAAGCTCGTTATTCGGACTCTATAGAGGAGGTTGAGGATTTCATACGTAATCACAGCAACAGTTTCTTTCGCCATGAGGCAGAGCGTATACTCGACTCCCTCTCCTTTGTTGAAGCACGGTCGGAAGACACGTTTGAGGCATACGAGAATTATCTCAGTAGTTATTCCGATGGTATGTATTCAAAGGAAGCACGAATGCGTATGGATGTCATCGACAGTGGGGTCGTTACCGATAATGAGTCTGTCAATGCAGGACAGGTTATAAATGACCATTTCATAGCGTTGGCAATGGAAGACAGTGAAAAACTGAAATCCACTGTGGCAGATTTGCTCGTTTCATATATAGGTAAGGTGAACGCAACTCCAGCAGATGTGGTGCAGTACATGCAAAGTATCCATTCAGACAAGAGCCGCAAGGTGTCGTTCCAAATACAGAACGTTGTAGTGTCGAAAGAGGTTAACAATCATAAACCGGAATATACGGTAAGTTTTCTTCTGGACGAGTACATTAAACAAAATGGACATACTGATGACCTCTGTTTCGTTTGCATGGCCAAGATAAATCATGAAGGAAAAATCACGTCCTTGATACTTTCGCAGCGATAGATGATGAAGCAAGATATAATATTAAAATATTTCCCAAACTTGTCTGAGACGCAAAGACAGCAGTTTGCACTACTTGATGAGTTGTATTCAGACTGGAATTCCAAGATAAACGTGATATCGCGTAAGGATATTGACAACCTGTATGAGCACCATGTGCTTCATTCTTTGGCTATAGCGAAAATCATACACTTCCGTCCTGGAACAAAAGTGATGGATTTAGGATGCGGAGGTGGATTCCCAGGTATCCCCCTCGCTATAATGTTCCCAGAGGTCGATTTTCATCTGGTAGACTCAATAGGCAAGAAAGTGAGGGTGGCACAGGCTGTCGCTGATGCAATCGGATTGACCAACGTGAGGTCAAGTCACTCGAGAGGGGAGGATATTAAGGAAAAGTATGATTTTGTAGTTACACGTGCAGTGATGACACTTGCCAATCTCATGAAATGCATCAGGAAAAATATTGATAGACAGCAGCATAATTCACTGCCCAATGGCATAATAGCGTTGAAAGGAGGGGAACTCGATGGAGAGATGGCTCCGATGAGGAAGATTTGCACTACATGGGAACTGTCACAGTTCTTTGATGAGGAGTATTTCCAGACAAAGAAAGCGGTACATGTGGGTGTGAAGAATTGATATGGACAATCACAAAATATACAGGCGAGAATATGATAGAAGTTAAATCTTTTCAAATAGGTCCGTTAATGACCAACAACTATGTGGTCAGTGATGATATGAAGGAGGCGTGTATCATCGACTGTAGTTGTGTTAAGGAAAGTGAGTGGGAGGAGATAAAGAACTATATATGTGAGAAAAAACTGAAACCAGTACATATGCTTTGTACACATCTTCATTTCGACCATGTCATGGGGTGCGGTTTTGTTTACCGTGACTATGGGTTGGAAGTGGAGGGGAGTATATCTGATTTCGAACAATACAACCAACGTGACTTGTATGTGGAGGCGTTCGGGTTAAGTAGTGCAAATCTATTGCCTGCGCCCAATATGAATGACATATCCAGTCTGCGATATCTTACGTTTGGTGGACATGAACTTGCAATCATTCACACCCCAGGACATACTCCGGGAGGATTGAGCTATTATTGTAGGAAAGAGAACGTGGTATTTGTGGGCGATACTCTCTTCCAAGCCTCCATAGGACGTACCGACCTGCCAGGAGGAAGCGGTAGTCAACTTATACGTTCTATCAAGAACGAATTGCTTACGTTGCCTCCAGCGACTCATGTATTTACGGGCCACGGTCCTGCTACTACGATTGAATATGAACAGAAGTTCAACCCATATATATAATAAGGAGTGCTTTTGTTAAGCAATCGTATTGTGTGATCTTAAGCCAATTATTAATTTATCGGCAACAATAAAAAATCAGATGTATAACAATGAATGAGACGAACTTGCAACAGATAAAGCAACGATATAGTATTGTGGGTAACTCACCAGAACTGAACCGCGCTTTGGATATCGCAGTTCAAGTAGCACCGACTGATTTGAGTGTACTGATACAGGGTGAGTCTGGTGTCGGCAAGGAGGTCATTCCAAGGATAATACATGATAAGTCGGTGCGCAAGCACCAAAAGTATTTCGCCATTAACTGCGGTTCTATACCGGAGGGGACGATTGACAGTGAGCTGTTCGGTCACGAGAAAGGTGCGTTTACCGGTGCGATTGGTGAACGTGACGGATATTTCGGGGTTGCTGACAAGGGAACGTTGTTTCTTGATGAGGTTGGTGAACTTCCGATGAGTACTCAAGCACGTCTGCTTCGTGTTTTGGAGACAGGTGAGTATATACGTGTTGGCTCATCGGACGTGAGGAAAACCGATGTGCGTATTGTTGCAGCTACCAATGTCAACATTCGCAAGGCGATAAGTGAAGGTAAGTTTCGTGAGGACTTATATTACAGGCTTGCGACGATTCCAATAAAGATGCCACCATTGCGTGAGAGAGGGCGTGACATAGAGCTTCTATTTAGACGTTTTGTGTCGGTTTTTTGTGAAAGATACATGTTGGATCCTGTCACATTGACGGATGATGCTCGTCAATTGCTGTTACGGTATAAATGGCCAGGGAACATTAGGCAACTCAAGAATGTGGCAGAACAGATATGCATCATCAGCCGTGACCGTACAATAACCGCTGAGGCACTGGTGCAGTTTGGCATTACAGATGACTCGGATACGGGCAACGGGTTGGTCTTGGCTAGCAATACACAGCAGGGCGGTCCACACTCCTACGAAAGTGAACGCGATATGTTGCTTCATGCCCTGGCTAGTCTTGGCAAAGATGTCAAGGAATTGAAGGAAATGGTTAATAGTCAGAATATGAACAACTCAACGCAGGTATATCAGAATACAGAGTATTCGGTGGCTCCATATGTCGAACATCAGAGCCAATCTCCAGTGGTAGATCCTGATGTCATACCTGATGCCGTGGAATATGTAGAGCCTGCACCGCGTTCGATGAAGGAAATAGAAGAGTGCCAGATTAGGGAGGCACTCCATCGTAACCATTACAATCGTAGTAAGACTGCTCGGGAACTGGGCATTAGTGAACGTACTCTTTACAGACGTATAAAGGATTATGGATTGGAAAAATAATAGATTGCCGTTGATGTTTTCCGGCACTTTTGTTGTGATACTTCTGCTAGTGGCGTGTAAGGTGACTTATTCACTCAATGGCTCAAGTGTTGACTATAATGTAACCAAGAGTATCTCTATCTCAAAATTTCCAATACGCAGTGCTTATGTGTGGGCTCCAATGGAAGCGATGTTCTATAACACACTTTCAGATGAATATGCCAAGAAAACAAAACTCAAGGTGCTGAAGAAAAATGGTGATATGAATCTGACTGGAGAAATTACAGAGTACAGTCAAACAAATAAATCCATTTCCTCTGATGGCTATTCAGCACAAACACAACTGAAAATAACGGTAAATGTTCGTTTTACAAACAATAAGAAGCATGAAGAGGATTTCGAAAAATCCTTCTCGGCTACTACGAGCTATGATTCCAGTCAGTCGTTAGCCTCAGTGCAAGATGAATTGGTTCAGCAGATGATTGACGATATAGTTGGTCAGATTTACAATGCGACAGTGGCAAATTGGTGAAAAATAAAAGATATTTACGTATATCCTTTGTCGGTCGGGAAAAAAATAATAACTTTGCAAGCCGATAAGTGGTGAACCTTTTACAAAGGTTGAACAAACGAATAATAACAGAAACAAAGATAAAGATGTATTTATTGATTATCGCACTCGTGGTTCTCGCATCTGTTCTGATGTGTGGAATAGTACTCATACAAGAGTCTAAAGGTGGTGGTTTGGCTTCAGGCTTCTCTTCTTCCAATCAGATTATGGGTGTCCGCAAGACAACGGACTTCCTGGAGAAGGCTACATGGGGCTTGGCAATTGCAATGGTGGTACTGAGCATTGTCTCTGCCGCTTTCGTTCCGAAGACTCAGACAGAAGAGCAACCAATCATTGTGCCTGTGACAACTACCCAGACTGATGCCAATAACGTGCAGTCGTTCCCGACTACTTCACAGGAAAGCAAGGCTCCAGCTGACCAGTCTTCACAGACTCCAGCCAACTGATAGGACACATCTGTACTGATAGGCGTAATGAAAAGGGTGCGCTGTCCTAAGTGTGATTCTTTCACGGTGTTTGACGAGACCAGGTACAGTGCCGGTCAGTCACTCGTGTTTGTATGTGCGCACTGCAAGAAGGAATTCAAGATTAGGATTGGCAAGTCACAGTTGACGGGCATTCATCAGGAACGTGACATCGACGAGAATGCCTATGATGGGGATTACGGAAGTATCATAGTGGTGGAGAACCAGTTCGCCTTCAAGCAGATTATACCCCTCGATTTGGGAGATAATGAGTTCGGACGTTACTTGAAGGGGACGGATATCAATAAACCGATTGAGACGAGCGATCCGAGTATCGACACGTTCCACTGTGTCATAAAGGTTGATTATGACAAGCACGGTAAGTTAAGGTATATCCTGAGGGATGCACCAAGTGACACAGGTACATTCTACATGAATAGGATTCTTAAGGACTCTGACCGTGTGGTTCTTGAGGAGGGGGCTATCATAACCATTGGTGCTACGACTCTCATATTGAGAGCAGCAAATACTGAAAGATAAGTACATAAACTCAACCGTTCCTGTAAGCGAGTGGATTGATGCCGGTGTGTGACTTGAAGTAACGGGTCATGACGGACGCGTCTGCGAAATGGAATTCGGACGCAATCTGTTTCATCGGCTTTTGGGTGGTACGTAGAGTCAACTGCAACTGTAGGATGATGTACTCGTCAACAATCTTCTTCGGTGTGACTCCTGTGTGAGTCTTTACAATCATTCCAAGATACTTGCGACTTATATTCAACTTATCGGCATACCACGAGACCTCATGGGCTTCGTGGTATTTTGTTTTTACAAGTGTCATGAATCCGTTGAAGAGGGTTACGGTGCGGCTCGCCCCTTGGGTCTGCATGCCGTTTGTCGAGTTCGACACGTAACTGTTGAACCCTATGAAGAACGAACGGAGCTGGGAATTGACGATGTCCTCCAAATCACTTATCAGACTGTCGGTGAAGTAGAAGTCGAGTATGCGGAACATGTTCTTTATCACATGTTCCACCACATCTGCATTCTTGCATACACGGTCGTCACGTAGGGTCGAATAGATGGAGTGCTCTATGTTCAGACATGCCGACCTGAGTGTCTCTGGCGAGTAGCGTATCACTCTTGCCTGGAAATCACTGCTTATGTTTTGCCATTGTACCACGTCGTCGGGAAAGAAAATGATGACAGTGTCTTTCCTTATTTCCCACTTGTCGAGGTCTATGCCCAATTCTGCCGTACCTTCGAGGCATAGCCACAACGCACCATGGTTGATAACATGGATAGTCTTGTCGATGGCTGAGGGCGATAGCGTCAGTAATTCCGGTTTCATATTTCCCTTTTATGCTGCAAATATAGTAAAAAAATATGATACGATTCCCGTTTTGCCAATTTTCAGCGAGTTTTCCTTTAATTCCTGTCGGACAAATAGCCGTAACTTTGCACTCGCAAATCGTGAATTGATTCATTGTGTTATGGTAAAAAGATTTATTATGGCAGTGGTGTGTACCACTGTGTTTTGTGGGGTGTCGTATTCCCAGGAAGTCCGTAAGATGGATATCCGTCAGTTGTTCGACCTGATAGAACGGAACGACAAGTCATTGAGTGTTCAGAAAATAGGGATTGACGTAGCGCGAGAGGGTGTGAAGAATGCCAGGAATCAACGGCTTCCCGACATCAGTGCGAGCGTCAGCGCGAGTTACATTGGTAATGCTCTCCTCATGGAGCGTGACTTCAAGCAGGTACAGAACCTCACCAGTCCTCATTTCGGCAATTCGTTCACTCTCGATGCCCAGCAGGTGGTGTATGCTGGAGGGGCTGTCAGTGCTGGCGTTAGGATTGCGGAGATTGCAGCTGAACAGGCAGCTGTGGGAACGGAACTTAGTCGTCAAGGACAGCGGTTCATGGCGTTGGGTCAGTACCTTGACCTGCAGAAGACAGCACACCGGGAGAAGGTGCTGAGGAGTAATATAGAACTGACACGACAGCTTATCGACAATATAAAGGAGAAGCATTCGCAGGGGGTGGCTCTGAAGAATGATGTCACTCGTTATGAACTGCAGCTCCAGACCTTGCAACTAAGTCTGACGCAACTTATGAATATTCGTGCCATTCTCAACCACCAACTCTGCAACACTCTCGGCATACCGATAAGCGACCGTATCGAACCGACTGAGGATACTGTGGGGCATGTTTTCGATAAGGACGGTGAGGACTGGTGGCAGAGTGAGGCTTTGGCAAGCAGCCCTCAGCTCAAGATGGCGCAGCTCAACGAGAGCATGAGTGTACAGCAGGAGAAGATGGCGAGAAGTGAACTGTTGCCGAAGGTGGCTGTCGTGGCTAGCAACTCGTTCAACGGTCCTATTACCTTTGAACTGCCACCGATAGACAAGAACCTCAATATATGGTATGTAGGGGTGGGGGTCAAGTATTCACTCTCGTCTCTCTTCAAGAGCAACAGGAAACTGGCGCAGACTCGGCTAGCAACTAGTCAGGCACGTATGCGGACTGCCCTTGCTCAAGACGAACTGGACAATAACGTGCAGTCGGCATATACGGACTATATGCAGAGTTATGTGGAACTGGAGACTCAGAGAAAGAATGTGGAGCTGGCGAACGAGAATTATAATGTGGTGAACAACCGTTATCTCAACCAACTCGCCCTCATCACCGACATGGTGGATGCTGCCAACATCAAGTTGGATGCGGAACTGAAGGAGGCTGACGCACGTATCAATATCGCATATCAATATTATAAGGTGCTGTTTGTGGCAGGAAAACTTTAATAAACCAATAAAACGAATAGTTATGAACAAGAAGAAACAAGTGAAGAGAATATACAATACTGTAGTGATTGCCGCACTGGTCTGCTGTGCGGTCTACCTCTGCATGCGCTTTGTGCATTTCGGCACGGTGGAATATACTGACAACGCTATGGTGCACCGTAACCTGACTCCAGTCAATACCCGTGTCCAGGGTTTCATCAAGGACTTGCGGTTCAAGGAGTTTCAGTATGTCCATAAGGGTGACACACTGGTGGTGCTTGAAGATGCTGAGTTTCGTCTGGCTCTCGCACAGGCTGAGGCTGACGTGAGGGGATCGAAGTCTGGCTCGGGTGCCGTGAGTGCAGGCTTCAACACCATTGACAGCAATATTAATGTGGCATCTGCTGGCATCCAGGTCGCAACTGCCAGTATGGAAGAGGCGAAAGTGGGTATGGATAACGCGAAGAAGGACTATGACCGTTTCAAGGCGTTGTTGCAGAAAGGGGCTGTGACTCAACAGCAGTTCGATAATGCGAAAACGGCTTACGAGCAGGCTAAGAGCCGTTACGATGCGGCACAGGCACGTTATACGCAGGCATCAGCAAGCCGTCAGGCGACTGCCGTGGTGAAAGACGAGCAGGAACATCGCCTTGGACAGTCTACTGCTGGGGTGAGCGTTGCCGAAGCCCGACTGAATCTGGCGCGTCTTAATCTCTCCTATACTGTCATCACTGCTCCTTGTGACGGTTACGTGGGACGCAAGAACATACATGTGGGACAGTTAGTTCAACCGGGACAACTCTTGGTCAATATCGTGGATCAAAGTAGTGTGTGGGTTGTAGCCAATTACCGTGAGACTCAGATGAAGCATATCAGTGTGGGTATGCCTGTGGAGTTCACGGCTGACGCCATCCCAGACATCACATTCAAGGGTAGGGTACAGAGCGTATCATCGGCGAGCGGTGCCACTTACAGTAATGTGCCACTCGACAACTCTACAGGCAACTTCGTGAAGGTGGAACAACGGGTGCCTGTACGTATCGAACTAACGTCTGACAACAGACCAGAGGATGTGAAGCGACTGCTCAGTGGACTCAACGTGGAGTGTGAGGTGGACTATTGATGAAGCTAAACGTGTGATTTATGGCAAAACAGACTGTATTGGGCAGACCGTTTGAGATGCCCATGGTCAAGGACTTCATCCCTAAGGGGATAAGACCGTGGATTTATCTGCTCTTCTGTATCATCTTCCAGATGAGCGACGGCATTTACCTTGGTTCACAACAGTACATGATGGGTGAACTGGGCTGGATGCGCGAGGACGTGATGTTCGTCTTCATGTGCTGTGTTGTGGGTGTGGCAATGCCGTTCCCCATACTCTTCCGCCTGAAGTTCTGTTTCACTAATCGTCAACTGGAGATTTTTGCGGTGAGCGGACTTATCGTAACTATCGCCATCCCTCTCTTCACCACATGGATTCCATTATTGTGCCTGTCGTCCTTCCTCTGCGGCTTCTTCAAGCTAATGGCTACCTTCGAGTGCTTCTCTAACATACAACTGTGGATGACTCCGAAACGTGACTTCCAAATATTCTTTCCTCTGCTTTATATGGTTGTCTTAGGTGATATGGCTATGGCTGGTTGGATGAGCACCGAACTGAGTTATTTCTTCGGGGGATGGCGCGCCATGCACTGGTTCATGGTGGCGATGCTCATCCTTGTGTTGCTCTATTTCATCTTCTGTACGCGCGACTTCCGTTTCATGCGTCCCATCCCATTCATCAGTGTGGATTTTCTGGGCTGTGTGCTGTGGTCTGTATCACTGCTCACTGGCGTATGGATATTCGACTATGCGGAGTATTACAACTGGACGGACAGCCGTCTGTGGACGACAGTGCTTTGTCTGTGGCCTTTCATTATCTTTATGGCCATACACCGTATGTGCAGGATAAGGCATCCGTATCTCTCGCCCCGACTGTTCAGTTACAAGACTCTCTATCCCATACTGTTAATGTTTCTGGTGGCAGAAGTATTGAACGGTACTGCAAACTCGTTGGAGAAACCGTTCTGGGGTGCTGTCCTCCATTATGGGCAGTTGACTGAGGCGCGGTTCGAGTTGATTGCCATAGCCGGTAACATCGCCGGTTGCCTGTTCTGTCTTTGCTGGTATAAGATATGGCGGCAGAAGTACACTCGGCTGTTGACCGTCGGGTTTGCCCTACTCGTGTTCTACCAGGTGTACATGTATTTCCATATCAGTCCGTCGATAGAAATCGAGTCGCTTTACATGCCTACGTTCGTTCGGAATTTCGGCTATGCCATATTCTTTGTCGCGCTGACCATCTACCTTGAGGACCTGCTCGATTTCCGCTATTTCTTCATGGGACTGACCATTGCTGGTTTCGTGCGCAACGGACTCCTTGGCAATATAGCATCTGCCACCTATGGTTATTGGTCGCGCTATTATGTGGCGGACAACTTGTCAAGCGGGCTTCCGTACACTGCCTTAGAGAGTATGATGATGGGAACGAAACAGATATTCGGAGTGTTGTGCTTTGCTGGCATCATCTTCCTTCTCGCGATGATGGTGTACGACGTGCAACCGATTCGTTCCACTCTGCGCCGCTTGCCTTACTGGAACCGTGTCTACCAAAGCATGAAGGAGGAACTGCACAGGTAACTTGTGGATGCCACTTCGGACTACTTCTGTGATGCCCGTTTCAGTATGTTGTCATGTATGAAACCGGTATAGAACAACAAGTCCCAGTGGTGCAGGCAGTCGGGACTCACGTTTGCACTTTGGAAAACAGGATTGCTGTTCCATGTGCGATACTCGTCAGCCTTGTCTGTTTCCACAATCAGCTGGTGTGTGACGGTGTCCATATGGACCGTATGGACACTCCCTTCATAAACGAAGGTGGCAGGTGTTGGGTCTGTCTTCCAGTTTACTGGGTTGATAGCAGTGACAGCCCCCTCGCTTACGAATGGCCAGATGCCGCTGTTGTCGAGCACTGAGTTGAAGGAGACGGTGACACCTGGAGTGTCACCGTCTGTCGCTGGTATGATATGCTCACACTGCAGGTCGTCTGCTGAGAGACGGTAACCAAGCACGTAGGCGGCTACCATCTGACTGTATTGCTCATCGGTCATGTGCTTCAGCAGGTCGAGCACCAGCATGCCTCCCTGGGAGAAACCGACCAGCGCGTACTTCCGTCCATGGTTGATGTGGGTCATGTAGTAGTCGAACGCCCCACACACTTCCGTTGCCACTGTCTGGTACAGGGTGTTGAACTGTACTTCGGGCAGACTGATGGCGTCGAAGGTAAACTGGTGGTAGTAGGGCGCGATGTAATTGAAGTCTGTCTGTGCGATGTTCTCCTCTACATAGGCGAACTCTGCGTCAAGGGCTTGCCTGTCGTCCGTAGTCAACTGTGCGAGGTATGTCACCTTACCGTTGCTGTCTGTGGCTGATACTACATCAGTGGATACGATGTACAGCAGGTCTATCTTGTCTGGACTGACTGTGTCTTTTGCTTGATACCATGAAGTGCTGTCTGCCCATGATTCGGTTTTGTTTGGCGTCTCTGACTGTGAGCTGCACGCCACTTGCAGCAGCAATACTACTACAAGAAATGGTATGTATGGTCTTGATTGTGTTTTCATCTTGTCTTATTGTTGTTGGTTCTTTTTACAGATATGATGGTTTACCGCATGTCGGTGGATACGTTTCGTAGTTATGAATGCCAGTAACAACGCAAGTGTTATGGTCTCTGACAGGGGTTCTGCCAGCCACAATCCGTTGGTGCCCATCGCCACTGGCAAGAGGATGAAACACGGGATTATGACAATGAATCCACGTAACAGCATGAACGTGGTCGCTGGTTTGTAGCGTTCCAGGCTCTGCAGGTAGCCTATGAGGACCACGTTGAGAGTGAACGGGAGACACGTGAGCATGAAGAGTGGTACTCCCTGCACCCCGATTGACCACGATGGGGCAGACGAGTCGAGGAACATGTCGACAATCTGTGGGGTGAAGAAGAAACCAATCAAGGTCATCACGATACCCAGTAGTACCGCCAAACCTGCTGATATGTGGAGGGCGGTGCGTACACGCTGGCTCTTGCCGAGTCCGTAGTTGTAGCTCACTATTGGCAGGGCGGACTGGGCGATGGCGTTGCCGAACATAAAGATCATCGGGAAGAGGTAACAGGCGATGGAGAAGGCTGCTACTCCAGCTTCGTGGAGGTAATCCATGAACATGAAGTTGCCTGTTATCATCATACAACTGATGGCTGTCTCCGCAATGAATGTGGGTATACCGAGGCGCAGCATGTAACCGCAGTTGCGTGCTGTGAGACTGATGGCTGTATGTGTGAATTTCGGACGGTAGAGCTGGAGTTGACGGCTGTGGCGCACAAAATACCACACTACCATCAGACTGCCCACGCCCGATGCGATGGATGTGGCCACTCCTGCTCCGAAGATGCCCCATTGCAGGGGGAAGACGAAGAGCCAGTCGAGGAAAATGTTGAGCATCGCAGCTACCGTGTTCACTGCCATTGCGTAGTTGGGCGAGCCGTCAAGACGGATGGCGAAGAGTCCCACGATGTTGATGATAAGGAAGAACAGGCAGGGACTGACTCCTCTTATATAGTCGAGTACCATCGGGTACAGCATGTCGTTGCCTCCGAACAGGCTGGCTGTCTGTTGCGGAAAGATGTTGATAGCGATAATGACAAGTGCCATCAGCAGCATGCCTACCGTGAACGCCTGTGTTACATTGATGTTGGCTGCCTTCCTGTTGCCCTTGCTCAGGTGTATGGCTGCCACCACACTCACTCCACTGCCGAACATCAGGGCGATGCCGGTGGATATTTGGAACAATGGGGCTGCTATGTTGATCGCAGCCAAACCGTCACTGCCAACACCGCGCCCCACGAAGATACCGTCGGCGAGGTTGAGTAGTACAGAAGAAATGAGTCCGAGCAGTGTCGGGAAGAACAGTTTGCGGAATAAATGCGATACTCGCATATTTCCGAAATCCAAAGAGTCTCTCTTGTCTTTCATACATTCTGATTTAGTCTGTCTTATGCTTCCTGCGTCTTGCTTCGTCAAGGCTCAGCAACTGTGGTTTGCGCTCGTTGTACTCGTTGCGCAATTGTGTTTGGCGGGCTTTCAACTCTGCCACATAACTCTCCTTGGTCTGTGGGTCGAGCACCTTCTGTGCGACCACCACGTTCTGTGATGCGTCTTTCAACCAGATGACTGGACCATCGTACTCGGTGGCTATCTTGAGGGCGGTGTGCAATTCACTTGTCGTGGCACCGCCAATCATGAGGGGCACCGATACGCCTGCGTCGCGCAATGCACGTGCGGTATTGGTCATCTCTGTCAGCGAGGGCGTGATGAGTCCCGACAGTCCTATGATGTCTGCACGGGTTGCCTTGGCTTGTTCCACTATAGTCTCTGCTGGTACCATCACTCCGAGGTCGGTTATCTTGTATCCGTTGCAGCCCATGACTACTGCCACTATGTTCTTGCCGATGTCGTGCACGTCGCCTTTCACTGTGGCAAGCAACACGTGCGGATGGTGTCTCTTCTCCTGATGCTTGGCGGTGGGTACATGACAGCAGGGGCATTCTACGGCTTTCTCTTCCTGGCGGTTGGCTTGCTCGATGAATGGCTGGAGTATCGCCACCGCCTGTTTCATCGTGCGGGCTGTCTTGACCACCTGCGGAAGGAACATCTTGCCTTCTCCGAAGAGTTGGCCTACCTTGTTCATAGCATCCATCAACGGACCATCAATCACACTGACCGGGGTGTGCAACCGTTTCAGTTCTTCCATAAGGGCAGCCTCCAGTCCTTCTGTCGTTCCCTTAATAATCATCTCCTCCAAAGTCAGTGCCTTCTTTTCGTCCGCCTTGCCCCCGTCGGTGGCAGTCAGATTCTGTGCTATGTCCGTAAGTCGTTCCGTGGCATCCGCCCTGCGGTTGAGCAACAGGTCATCGATGGCTTCTACAAGTTCTTGGGGTATGTCGGAGTATGTCACTTTCGACGAGGGGTTGACAATTGCCATCTCCATCCCTTCATTGATGGTGTGGTAGAGGAACACCGCATGTATTGCCTCGCGCAGGTAGTTGTTGCCCCTGAACGAGAACGACAAGTTACTGATTCCTCCACTTATATGTGCGTGTGGCAGGTTCTGCTTGATCCAACTGGTAGCACGGATGAAGTCCAGTCCGTAGTCGGCATGTTCCTCGATGCCAGTGCCCACTGCAAGCACACACGGGTCGAAGATGATGTCGGAGGGGTTGAACCCGATGCCCAACAATAGGTTGTAGGCTCTCTGACATATTTGTATCTTACGTTCATACGTTGTTGCCTGACCCTCCTCATCGAACGCCATTACTACGAGGGCTGCTCCGAGTCGCCTCACCTCACTGGCCTTGTCGAGAAACGCCTTTTCCCCTTCCTTTAGCGACAGTGAGTTGACGATACATTTGCCTTGCACGCACTTGAGTGCGGCGGTTATCACGTCCCATGTGGACGAGTCCACCATGAGTGGTACTCTAGATATGTCGGGGTCGGACATAAGGAGGTTTACGAAGTGCACCATCTCCGTCTGCGAGTCGAGCAGTCCGTCGTCCATGTTGATGTCGAGCACCATCGCCCCGTCTTCCACCTGACGGTGCGCTATTTGCAGTGCCTCGTCGTAGTTGTGCTCACTGATAAGTCGCAGGAACTTGCGCGAGCCTGCCACGTTACATCGTTCCCCTATATTCATGAAATGTGTTTCCGGTGTGAGCCTCAGAGCTTCAAGACCGGAGAGGGTGAACGTGGGGTTTGCCTCGCACGGCTTATGTACATTGGTTATCAGTCCCTCGCTCACCAGTGTGTCGTGCAACAACCGGATATATTCTGGGGTGGTGCCGCAGCACCCTCCGATGATGTTGACTAGTCCCTCCCGAGCGAACTCCTTGGTCTGTTCCGCAAACTCCTGTGGTGTCTGGTCGTATGCGCCCATCTCGTTAGGCAGACCAGCGTTGGGATGGCAACTGATGTAATAGGGTGCCTTGGCAGCCAGTTCACGCAGGAACGGTTTCATCTCCGATGCTCCGAACGAGCAGTTGAGTCCCACGGAGAATATGTCGGCATGGGCTACTGACGCCAGGAACGCTCCGAGGGTCTGTCCCGACAGTGTGCGTCCTGCCTTGTCTGATATGGTGACCGACAGCATGAGCTTTACCTTCCGCCCTGTCCGCTCCATCGCCTTCTGTGCAGCATAGATGCCAGCTTTGGCGTTGAGTGTATCGAATATCGTTTCGAGTAGGATACCGTCCACTCCGTTTTCTATCATTACTGTCATCTGCTCTGTGTAAGCATCTGTCAGTTCGTCGAAGGTGATGTCGCGCCGTGCTGGGTCACTCACGTCCGGACTCATGGAGCAGGTACGGTTGGTGGGACCCACGCTTCCGACTACATAACGGGGCTTCGCTGGGTTCCGCTTCGTGAACTCGTCTGCCGCCTCACGTGCCAGTCGCACTCCTGCCTCGTTCAAATCCCTCACCTTGTCGGCTGCTCCGTATTCGGCTTGTGATATCCGCTGTGAGGAGAACGTGTTGGTGGATATGATGTCGGCTCCCGCATCCAGGTAACTGGTGTACACCTGTCTCACCGCCTCTGGGTGGGTGATGTTGAGCATATCGAAATTGCCGCTGAACCCATGCTGCTGTAGCACGGTGCCCATCGCTCCATCTAATATAAGTATTCTGTCCATCCTTTCAGTGTTTCATCGCACGGTCCATCTCCCTTTTGTCTTCCTTCTCTCTTATCGACTGCCGCTTGTCGTATGTCTTCTTTCCCCGTGCCAGCGCAATGTCCAGCTTGGCGAGCCCGTGGCTATTGATGAACAGTCGGGTGGGCACGATGGTGAAACCAGGACTCTTCGACTCTTCTTCAAGGTAGCGTAGTTCCTTTTTATTGAGCAACAGCTTGCGTTCTCTCCGTTCGTTGTGGTTGTTGTACGAACCCTGCAGGTACTGTGATATGTTGATGTTCTTCGCCCACAGCTCACCTGCTGCAAAATAGCAGTAGCTGTCCACTAGACTCGCCTTGCCCATGCGTATGGATTTTATCTCAGTTCCAGTAAGCACTATGCCTGCAGTATAGGTGTCGATGAACTCATAGTCGAACGACGCCCTGCGGTTCTTGATGTTGATGTGTGTCTGTTTTGTGTCCTTATTCTTTCCCATCTTGTTTTTGTCTTTCCTTGAACGTTTCAGCGATGGCAGGGGTCACGGACTCCTCCCATTCGTCGAGATAGTCGTCTCCATAGTTGTTCAGTTTGTCGAACTTCTCGTACTGTGCCATGAACTCCTCTTCAGATTTGTCCGACTCCAGCTCGCCCTTGTGCGCTTTGTATTCGTGTGATACATTATAAAGGAACTTGCTGAAGTCTTTCAGCCCCCATTCTTTCTTGAGTAGCATCGGAAATGGTCCCTGAAGGACATACGTGCCGTATCCGTTCTGTATCAGTTGTATGAATCCGCCTTCCATCACCTCGTCGCGCAGGTAACGGTAAGCTAGCAGACAGTGTTCGTCGAGCGTCAACCTGTCCATGTTGTCTTCCGTGAGCCGACTTCCTATCCTGTCCAGAATCCGGTCTGTCGTATTGTTGATGAAGTCTACTGCTTCCTGATATTCCATAGTTTCATTTGTTGAGTTCTTTAATCCATCCGTTGCGGTATGCATAGAGCAACTTCTTCAAGTCGCTCACTTTCTTGCTGAGAACTTTGCCCTTGTCTGTGTCCTTCACATACATACGGTTTTGGCTGAGTTCCACTATCTGTCTTGTGCTTTTAATGTCCACTCCTTTGCGGATTGCCTCTTCGGCAGATCTGAACGGCTGGTGCTGTACCAGTTCCAGTCCACGAGAGTGGAAGGTGAGTGTGTACCCTGCGATTCCAGTCTTTGGTTGGTAGGCTCGTGAGAATCCACCATCGATGACGAGGTGTTTGCCTCCAGCCTTTATCGGAGTCTCGCCTTTGATGGTACGTACGGGTACATGTCCGTTGATTATATGGCGGTGCATACCCTTGACCCCGAAGTTGTCCATAATCATGTCCATCACCTCTTCACTGTCTCCATACTTGTAGTAGTAGCCTTTTTTCTCCGTATATGTTGACTGGTCGTCTATGAAGTAACGTTCGAAGGTAGTCATACGGTCTTTGTCGAACAGTGGACTGTCTTTTCCACACCAAAGATACCACAGGTAATCAATGGCAAAGAGTTTATCGTCGCCCTTCGTGTCGTTGTTGAATGCCGACCTCACTATCTGTTCGGTCTTTTTCATCATCTCGATTCCTTTGTACTTCTTTCCTCTGATATCAACTTCCTTCAGTGAACCGTCTTTATTGAGTGGGATGGATGCGTGGAACAGTAGGTTTGAGTTGATTACAGAGTACATGCTACCGTGTGAGAGTAGGTTGCTGATATGTTTGTGGAGCTTGTCGCTCGTGCAGAACGAGTGTACCATCTTGTCCATCACGTGTTCCTCTTCCTTGCTCAGTTCATATGGGTGTTCTGGATTTAGGGTAGGAAGGAAGGTGTCTGTGAGAGGGTAGGTCACTCCATCGAGTGTTATTGTGCCCTTTTCTTTGTCAATCAGATGTAGGAGGTTACGGTCTTCCATCCCAAATTCTGGACGGCGGTCGATGATTTTTGCTTCTTCTTTGAACTGAATGACGGTGATTGCCTTGTGCATTAGTACCATGAGCCGTTCTGTCTGCATGTCCTCCATTTGGTCTTCTTGCAGGTGTGTGATTCCGAACCGTTCACATGGGTCGTTACGGTAAGTGTTGATTGCGAATGTGGCAAGTGGCAAGAGGTTGATGCCATATCCGTCTTCCAATGTGCTTTGGTTTCCGTATCGCAGTGTCATACGTAGTACGTTGCAGATGCAAGCACGGTTGCCTGCAGCCGCACCGAACCAGTCAATGTCGTGGTTGCCCCACACAATGTCGTAGTGGTGGTAGTCGCAAAGTGTCTCCATGATAAGGTGCGCTCCCGGTCCGCGGTCGAAAATGTCTCCCAATAGGTGTAATCTGTCGATGGCAAGTACCTGTATGAGGTTACTCAGTGCGGTGATGAACGCATCTGCTCTCTCAGTTTCTATAATTGTCTTTATGATTTGATTATAGTATTGGTACTTCTTGTCACCTTGTCCTGAAGGGGACTCATGAAGCAACTCCTCTATGATATATGCGAATTGTGTTGGCAGTGACTTTCGTATTTTGGAACGTGTGTATTTGCTTGAAACTTCTCGACAAACCTTGATGAGTTGGAGTAGGGTGGTAGGGTAGAAGTCGCCCATGTTCTTCCTCGTGGACTTTATCAGTTGTAGTTTCCTTTCCGGATAATAGATGAGTATGCACAGCTCTCTCTTCTGTTTGTTTGTGAGTGTGTCGCCAAACAGTTCTTCGACCTTACGCTTGATGTAACCCGATGCATTCCTAAGCACATGGTTAAACGCTTCACTTTCACCGTGTGGGTCAGAAATGAAGTGCTCTGTTGGTTTCGGTAAGTTGAGGATGGCCTCCAGGTTTATTATCTCGGTGCTGGCATCGGCTATATTGGGGTAGCTTTGTGCCAACAGCTGCAAGTACCTCATGTCTTTCCTTATGTCATCTTCTTTTGGAGAACCGTTTGCTTTCATCTTACATAATCTTTCATCTTGCAAAGGTAAGACAAATAATTCACATAACGTTGTAAAAGCACGGAATTCTCCTACAGCTGAATTCTTACAAAAAGAAAACTGGTCGTATCTCACGATAAGACCAGTGCTCGTCATGGATTGGGAAAATCCTTTATCCAATCTACATTAAATACCTAAGTCATGTATGTGTATGAATGTTTTTGTTTGCTATCTGTTTTGATTTTCATTAGGCTGCCTCCATCCTCTGTTTTGAGGGGCGAACCGTCTCAGAGCTTCCATGTTGAACCTTTGTAGTGCTGTCCTTACCTTATGGATTTTTTTCCACGACAGTACCGCATGGAATTTCTTTTTGTAGTATGTCTGTTCTATTCTCTTACTTTCTACCTCAAGATCAGTAACCCATGTTATAATCTCTTCGTAGTCTTTCTCTGTTTTGGCTTTGAACCCAAGACCTATGGTGTACTGTATCTTACCATTGATTTCACGCTGTTTATTCAGCATCTCGTGCATCAGCGGAAAGAAATTCTTACATTCCTGTGGTGTCAGTTCTGCTTCGCAACTCACGAACTCTTCCAACTTACGGTTGAACGCCTCGGGGGAGAACTGTCGTATTCCCTGACGGGAAGCCCATTCCTGTTGCTGCTGCTGTGCGAAGGACGATATGCAGAAACACAGGCTGATGATTATGAGAATGAGTCTGCTCATAGCTTGTCTGTTGTTATATGGTGTCAATATTCGTCTCCAGAGAGATAGTTGTACACATCGTTGTAGTCTACCATTGCATAGTCCAGCATCTCCTCCTGGTATTCGTTGCTGTAAGTGCTGTAACCATAAGTAGTCTGTGTGTTGTTGGCATATGGCTGTTTGTCTGTACTGTTTGTACGCTCAAGCATGTTGAAGCCGACGATTGCTCCAGCCATGCAGGCGGCAGCCAGTCCTGTCCACCTCAACCAGCCAGTCTTGTGTCTCCTGTCGATGCTCACCACCTTTGTTTCCTCAGCAGGAATGTTTGACATTATACGTGAGGTGAGAGTGTCAAAATATCCTTCTGGCACGGTGAAGTGGTTGTCCTTCCCGAATTGTTCCAATATTTTCTTCTCTTCGTTCATCGTATTCTTCTCCTTTGTGATTCTTTTATATCCCTTTATTCAACTTTATGACTTTGTGTGAAGTAAAAGGTTTAATCATGCTTGTTGAAATAATCTTCAATTTTCTTTACTGCGAGGTGAAAGGTTGCTTTCAACGCTCCCACGCTGGTGCCTGTAATCTGTGACATCTTCTCGTACTTCATCTCCTCGTAGTATTTCATGTTGAACACGGCTTTCTGTTTTGCCGGTAACCTGTCTATTGCTTTCTGTAACATGAGCTGTGTCTCATCACCGTCGAAATAGGGGTCGCTCTCCAGTGAGTCTGTCAATGAGGAGTCTGTATTGTCGAGCGATACGGTATTTCTCTTGTGGCTGATGAAGGTGAGGCTCTCGTTGTATGCTATTTTGTAGAGCCAGGTGGACAACTTAGAGTCTCCCCGAAACGAACCGATGTTGGTCCAGGCTTTTATGAATGTGTTCTGCAGTACATCGTCTGTGTCGTCGTGGTCAATCACGAGCCGCCTGATTTGCCAGTATACGGACTGACTGTAGTGGTTTACAATTTCCTCAAACGCCTGATGCTGTGTTTTCGGGTTCTGCAACCTCTTCAGTATCTCTTCTTCGTTGTACTTGCCCATGTGCTCACTCCGAGAATGCAGACTGCTATAGTCTTCTGTATGTCAGGTGTGTGTTGTCGGTTATTTCAGATAGATTTTCCTTGCTGTCTTGCCTACCTTAATTATATAGCATCCCTTAGGCAGGTTTTCGAGTTCAATCTTCTTGTCGGCACTGTCAATCTTCTGTGTGCTTACCTTCACTCCAGCCAGATTGTATATTTCCAAAACCATCTTTTCTGCGTTCTTGATGTGTACGCAAGACTCGCTGACGGTGATTGACACTGCCTGTTGCTCAGTCTCAATCTGTGTCTTCTGTTCGTCTTGGGCGTATACGGACGGAGCGATGCCAATCATCACCGTTGCCATTATTAGTATAAGTAGCTTTCTAATCATATACAATCGTATTTGTACTTGTCGGTGCAAAAATACGAAGTTTTTCTGAACCGACCAAACTATTGTACTTTTTTTTGAACTCTACAAAACAAAAGGTGCAACGCAATCACTGCGGTGCACCTCGTCCTTTACAATTTTACAATATTAATTTGAATGAATTATTTCTTCGTCATTTCAGCCTTAAGTGCTGCGAGTGCATCGATGTCACCAAGAGTAGTGCTGGCTGCCTTGTTCTGTATTACAGGAGCGTCACTCTTCTTTGGAGATTTCTTTGCGCTTGCCTCCTTCTTGCTTGCCTTAGCCTCTGCACGCTGTACGTCTTCGAAGATGCGGCTGTGTGAAAGGATTATGCGCTTAGAGTCCTTGTTGAATTCGATGACCTTGAACGGAAGAACCTCACCGAGCTGTGCCTGTGATCCGTCTTCCTTTACGAGATGCTTTGGAGTGGCGAAGCCTTCAACACCCTCTTCGAGGCTGATGACAGCACCCTTGTCCACTACCTCGATAATCTTACCTTCGTGGATTGAGTCCGGTGTGAAGAGGTTCTCAAACTTTTCCCATGGGTTGTCCTCAATCTGCTTGTGTCCGAGGCTGAGACGGCGGTTTTCCTTGTCGATGTCGAGTACCTGTACTTCAATATCAGCACCAACCTGTGTGAACTCTGATGGATGCTTAATCTTCTTTGTCCAAGAGAGGTCAGAGATGTGGATGAGTCCGTCAACACCTTCCTCAAGCTCTACGAATACTCCGAAGTTGGTGAAGTTGCTTACCTTTGCAGTGTGGTTTGAACCGACAGGGTACTTCTCCTCTATGTTCTCCCATGGGTCTGGCTTGAGTTGCTTGATGCCGAGTGACATCTTTCTTTCCTCGCGGTCGAGTGTGAGGACTACAGCCTCTACCTCGTCGCCAACCTTCACGAAGTCCTGTGCGCTGTGGAGGTGTGCGCTCCAGCTCATCTCTGATACATGGATAAGTCCTTCTACACCTTGGGCTATTTCAACGAATGCTCCGTAGTCAGCGATGACAACAACCTTGCCCTTCACCTTGTCGCCCACCTTGAGGTTGGGATCAAGTGCTTCCCATGGGTGTGGAGTGAGCTGCTTCAGACCGAGAGCGATACGCTTCTTCTCCTCGTCGAAGCTGAGGATGACAACGTTGATCTTCTGGTCGAGTTGTACAATCTCCTTCGGATCGTTCACGCGACCCCATGAGAGGTCTGTGATATGGATGAGTCCGTCGACACCACCGAGGTCGATGAATACTCCGTATGATGTGATGTTCTTGACAATACCCTCAAGAATTTGTCCTTTCTCGAGTTTGCTGATGATTTCTTTCTTCTGCAGTTCGATTTCTGCTTCGATGAGTGCCTTGTGAGATACGACAACGTTCTTGAATTCCTGGTTAATCTTGACGATGCGGAATTCCATTGTCTTACCCACAAATGTATCGTAGTCGTGGATTGGCTTGACATCAATCTGGCTACCCGGGAGGAATGCTTCAGTACCGAGTACATCCACAATCATACCACCCTTGGTGCGACACTTGATGAAGCCCTTGATGATTTCGTTGCTGTCATAAGCCGCAGTGACGCGATCCCATGAACGAGCCTGGCGTGCTTTCTTGTGTGAAAGGCTGAGCTGACCCTTCTTGTCTTCCTGGCTTTCGATGTATACTTCCACCTTATCGCCTACAGCAAGGTCGGGATTGTAGCGGAATTCATTGCGTGAGATGATTCCTTCAGACTTGTAACCGATATTGACGACCACTTCACGGTCGCTGATAGATGTTACCGTACCTTCAACGACCTCATTGTCGTTGATGTTGTTCAGAGTGCTTTCGTAAGCCTTTGTTTCAGCTTCCTTGTCAGCCACTTTCTTGCCATGCTCGAATGACTCCCAGTCGAAATCTTCCAGCGGTTTGATGTTCTTTGTTTCTGTCATAAAATTAAAAATTCTTTTTCTTTTGACATGTTAGACATTATGTTGTTTGCAAATGCTTGGCCCCGATGTGCATAGGCACACCGAAACCAGGTGCAAAGGTACGAATTTTATTTCATGTAGCAATTGTTCCAGTCTTTTTTTTATATTCTGTAGTATAATTGGTTATGGCAATACGTCATGGAAAAGAGATGCTTTGTTGGCATTTTGGTATGTTGCGTAAGAGAAGTCGAATGACCCCCAAACTTCTTTTTTTTATTTCACTCGGCTCAATCAATCGATTCACTCGAGTGAAAACATCAATTCACTCGAGTGAATCGACCTTCTCTGCCGAGCCCCTCTATAGGGGTGTCTACGGGAGTTTGTCAAAAAGACATGAAAAGACTAAACATCTTGCGCAATTTGACATTTGTCCTTCAGTTCTCGCATCGTCTCCACAATACTGATGCTTTCTTGCATGATGTTTACCATCATGTTGGTTGAAAAGACTTACACCTTATTATATATATGACGATGCCTATGGTGAAAGTAGCATTTACTACTTCCGAGGGTCGCCTACGACGACCTATGAAGTATCGTTTATGGTTTTTAGAAAGCCATCGTTGGCTAACTGTTGTAGATGCTGATGTCGGCTTATAATGCTACTTTTGGCTATAAGCCCATTCTAATTTCTACTATTGTAGATTGTGATTCTTTTCCTTACTTTGACAGGTGTTGAACCCTAACAATG
>CAVFVJ010000035.1:0-67836 GCA_963626085.1 Alistipes ihumii
TGGTGAAACAAAGTGAAACCGCCAAACCTTAGGCTGATGCTTAAAGTTTGGCGGTATGTCAGTGCGCAACAGCTGTACGTTTTACCAAGTAATAACATTATCCACAATTTCTTGTTGTTCCAAACTGCTACGGCGCAAGTAAATGCGTGTGGTCTCGATGCTCTCATGACCCATAAGGTCTGCAAGAAGGGCTATGTCATTGCATTTTTCCAAGAAGTTCTTCGCATAGCGATGGCGGAACGAGTGAGGATAGACAACTTTCTCGTTCAAGCCATATTTCACGGCATAGTTCTTCAACTGTTGGGCAATGCCTCTTGTAGTAATGCGCTCGCCAAATCGGTTGAGAAAGAGATAACCTGTTGTGCGATTATCCTTTTGCAACCATCTGGCAGTTTCGATGCGGAGTGTCTTGGGGATGTAAATACGGCGTATCTTTCCGCCCTTTGTGTAGATGTCGTAATAGCCAACATCCACGTGTTCCACCTTGATTTGCACCAATTCGCTAACTCTGGCACCTGTTGCAGCAAGGAAGCGAACCACGAAATACCACTCCTTGTTGTCTTCATCTTTGAGCTTGTTTTTCAGGAAGGTGTAGTCGGCATTGCTTATCACGTTCTCAAGATAAGAACGTTGCTGCACCTTAACCGACTTCAAACGCAAACGTGGCTTGTTGCAAAACTCCAGGTACTTGTTCATCGCCTGAATACGTTGGTTTACCGTCTTCGGCTTAAACGTCTCGATGAGATACGTCTTATAGACCAGAAGGTTCTTTTTGTTCAGCTCCTTGTGTCTCTTGTTAAACTCTCGCACGGCATAACAATATGCCGAAATGGTGTTCTTTGCCATATTCCCTTGGCGCAAGAACTCTTCAAAATCTGTTTCTGTCATTCTTGAAAATTTGTTTGTAAATCATTGTGTAACTATCTTCTACTATTAGAATGACATCTTCTTTGAGTTCCTATTATGAGAAGGTTCTCGCTACGGGAGATGTGAAGTGTATTGACGAGGAAATACCGTTTGACTTGCCCAATGGTTGGGAATGGTGCAGAATGGGAAGTATTGGTGATTGGGGAGCAGGTGCAACGCCCAACAAAAGCAAATCAGAGTATTATGGCGGCAACATTCTTTGGCTTAGAACAGGCGAATTGAATAATGGTGTCGTTTGGGATACAGAGATAAAAGTAACAGAGAAAGCATTAAAAGAATGTTCACTTAGACTAAACAAGGTTGGTGATGTTTTGATTGCCATGTATGGTGCAACTATAGGTAAAGTTGCTATCGTTGGCAAAGAATTGACTACAAACCAAGCATGTTGTGCGTGTACGCCTTATGGTGTGTACAACTATTTCCTTTTCTACTTTTTGATGGGAAGTCAAGTTGATTTTATTAAGCAAGGAGAAGGCGGTGCTCAACCAAATATTTCTAGAGAGAAGTTGGTGAAGCATCTAATGCCAATACCTCCGTTAAAAGAGCAGCATCTTATCGTAGATAAAATCCAACAACTAATGCCATTAGTTCACAAATACACAGATTTTCAAGAGGCTCAAAATAAGCTGAACTCAACTATTAACGAGAAATTAAGAAATTCGATATTACAGGAGGCTATTCAAGGCAAACTTGTGACGCAAATAGAAAGCGAAGGTTCTGCTAAGGAACTATTGCAGCAGATTAAAGAGGAGAAACAACGCCTTGTGAAAGAGGGCAAACTCAAGAAGTCAGCCCTCACCAACTCAACTATCTTCCGTGGTGACGATAACAGGTATTGGGAGAAGGTTGGTAATGAGACACGTTGCATTGACGAAGAAATCCCCTTTGAAATTCCGGCATCTTGGACATGGGTGAGAATGAAAGATGTTGTTCTGATTAATCCGAAAAATGATGCGGAAGATGATGCGATAGCAGCTTTCATCCCTATGGAGAAAATAAATGCCACCTATGGCTCTGAATATACTTACGACTCCGTAAAATGGGGTTCTATCAAGAAAGGCTTTACTCACTTTGCTAATGGAGATGTTGCATTTGCAAAGATTACACCGTGCTTTCAAAACAGGAAGTCTGCAATATTCAACGACCTGCCTAATGGAATCGGTGCGGGGACAACAGAATTAAAAGTCCTTCGTCCATATAAGAACACCATAAACCGTTGGTTCTTACTCTATTTCTTGGAGTCACCATATTTCGTTGATGAAGCAAAGTTCAAAGGTACGGCAAATCAGCAAAGAATAATATCAGGCTATCTTGAAGACAAACTTTTCCCCCTTGCTCCCATTGTGGAACAAGGAAGAATTGTAGACCAGATTAAGAGAATAGCAGGTATTATGAGCAGTTAAGCGGCCAATCCGTTGAAATAGAAGTCCCTTTTGACTTTCCATCATCGTGGAGCGTTGCTCGTTTGAGTTCCGTCTGCCAACTTACTGATGGTCAGAAACGAGAAGGCCAAGGCGTTTTGTTGGATGCCAAATTCTTACGTGGAAAATCCTCTGCCGCCAGTGTTGATAAAGGGAAATTCGTAAAAGTGGGTGACAACATCATTCTAGTGGACGGAGAAAATTCTGGCGAGGTTTTCGCAGTTCCGCAAGAAGGATATATGGGGAGTACCTTCAAACAACTTTGGCTTAGTGGAGTTATGTATGCGCCATATCTTTTGGCATTCATCCGCTTTTACAAGGATGCCTTGCGTAATTCAAAAAGAGGCGCAGCTATACCGCACATCAATAAGGAATTGTTTTATAGTCTCATAGTCGGCATTCCACCGATACAAGAGCAGAAACGTATAGTTGATAAGATAAGCAGCCTAACGCAGTCGCTCAAATAGTTTTTCTATTTGGGCAACAATGCGTTGCTGTTCTTTCAATGGAGGTAATGGAACAAGGGTATTATGTAGGACCTTGGACGAAAATCCTTGAATACCATATCAAGCTGCAAACATAGCCTATCATTTCCCGAGTTTTCATGTCACTCAGAATGCGACAATACAGACAAGGGATAAAGGCAACCGACAAATCACAATGTCAGGAATGAAGACATCTCGCTTTGCACAAAAATCAAACGGAAGATTAGGTAGTGATAAAATTTTAGTATATTTGCAGTCGGATTGCAAGTGAATCCGACTGTTTGGGTATCACAACCCATCAGCAGACCAACAAGCACTCCTGCCTCAGCACACGATGTGCCTTTAGTGTGGGCATACCCCATGACAAGGCGATTGGATGCAAATTGGGGGCATGACATGATAAAGGCGTTTACTTGGTAATCTGTTTGAAACTGATAGGATAACAGGTAAGTTCCCCACGCTGTCCGTTTAATTTAATTGCCACTTCAAGGGGGACGAGTCGGCAGGGAACAAAAAAATTATGAGTAAAACAGATGAATTATCCACAGTTAGAAAGCTACTTATGACAGCAGCGTTTGTATTATTTGCTTGTCTGTCGGCTATGGCAGATAATGTCTCAAAGGTGGTAACGTTGACCGAGGCAGGAACACTGTCAAACCGAATCACTGACGACGAGAAATATACGATTACCTGTCTGAAGGTATCCGGACCAATTAATGGAGCTGATATTCTCTGTCTCCGTGAGATGGCTGGCAACGATGTAGATGGAAAAGCAACCAATGGTAAACTTGCTGAATTGGATTTGACTGACGCTACCATCGTAGCAAGTGATGACATTTATCAGAATGAGTTTAATGCTGCAAGAATAACCGAGAATAATGTCATCGGAGAGTATGCCTTTTATCTATGTAGCCAACTGACAAGTATAAAGTTGCCCAATACCGTGACAAGCATCGGAAATTCAGCTTTATTGGGCTGCTCCAACCTGTCATCTGTCACCATTCCCAATTCCGTGACAAGCATAGAACGTTCTGCGTTTAGAAATTGTTCCAACCTGTCATCCGTCACCATTCCCAATTCCGTGACAAGCATCAACAGTACAGCATTTGCATTGTGCCCCAGCCTGTCCTCTATAAAAGTGGAAGACGGAAATACCTACTATCATGCAGACGGCAACTGTCTCATTGAAACTGCAAGCAACACACTGGTAAGAGGTTGTGGTATTGGGAGTATCGTGATTCCCAATTCCGTGACAAGCATAGGGCGTGCAGCGTTTTCCGGATGCACAGGTCTGACGTCCGTCACCATTTCCAATTCCGTAACGAGCATAGAACGTCAAGCGTTTTATGGATGCACAGGCCTGTCATCCGTCACCATATCCAACTCCGTAACAAACATTGGCGAGTTGGCGTTTTCTACTTGCACCAGCCTGTCATCCGTCACCATTCCCAATTCCGTAACGATTATTGGAGATGGCGCATTTATCTTTTGTTCCAGCCTGACTTCAGTCACCATCCCCAAGTCCGTGACGAGCATAGGCTGGTTTGCATACAAAAAATGCACCAGCCTGACTTCAGTCACCATCTGCAGTGACATGACAAGCATTGGCTATTCTGCGTTTTTTGGATGCACTGAATTAAAGGATGTGACTCTGCTGGGCGAAAACCTGCCAGTAGAATGTTACGATGATGCCTTCGACAGTATTTCTGTAAACGCAACACTGTATTGCGATTCGGCATTGATAGACACCTGTAGAAATACCGAACCTTGGTCCTATTTTAAAAATATTGTGGCAAAGCCCATCCAAACAAACATAAGTGGGTTGGTAATGGAAGGAATTGACGGCAAGCCTGCGGTCTATGACATCTACGGACGGCGTAAGCAGCGTCTGTCCAAGGGTTTGAACATCGTGGACGGCAAGAAGTTACATGTAAGGTAAAACCATTTTTGCAACAGAAGTATCACACCTAAAACAGCCAATAACATGGAAAAGAAGACATTTGGAATACACGGAATGAAGTGCAACCACTGCAAGGCAACAGTGGAAGAGGCAGTGAAGGCTCTGCCTGGAGTGGCTGGAGCTGAGGCAAGCATAGAGGACGCCACACTCACTGTAAACTATGACCCAGCGGCAGTAGACGAACAGCAGATTGCAGATGCCGTAGCAGACAGCGGACGCTTCGAACTGGATCTGTAATAACAGCAAACTGTAGAAGCAACAGGAGGAGGTACAGAGCGTGAAACAGACTATACCCGTGGCAGGGATGGCATGTTCAGCGTGCGCTGCCAATGTGGAACGCCGACTGACAGAACTCTACGGCATCAGCAGTGCGTCAGTCAGTCTCGTGGGACGCAGCGTACTGGTAGACTACGACCCCGACAAGATAAGTCTCACCGAGATGAAACGAGCGGTGGGCGACATTGGCTACGACCTAATCATAGAGACAGGACGTTCGGCAGAGGAAGTGCAGAGACGCGAGTATAAAGTCCTCAAGCAACGCACAATTCTCTCGTGGTTCTTCGCCCTGGCAGTGATGAGTCTGTCTATGGGATGGATTTACACAGGCAGCAGAGACACACAAGGGCAACTGAGCCTCATCCTCGCCCTTGCCAACATAGCCTACTGTGGCTGGCCCTTCTACCGTACCGCCATACGGCAGTTGTGCCACGGGCAGACAAGCATGGACACGCTGGTAGCACTCTCCACTGCCGTCAGCCTCTTCTTCAGTTGCTTCAACACCTTCTACGGCGACAGTGTATGGACCGCACGGGGCATGGAGTGGTACACCTACTACGATGCCAGTGTGATGATTATCACGTTCGTGCTCACAGGACGGTTACTCGAAGAGAAAGCCAAGGACGGGACAGCCAGTAGCATACGACAACTGATGGGCATGACACCCAAGACTGCACGCATAGTAGTGAAGCCCGAGAGACGCGACAAAGACACAGGCAATATCATTGAGGCAGAGACCGATGAAGTGCCCATAGCCACCATAGAGCCAGGCGACATATTGGAAGTGAGAGCCGGAGAGAAAGTGCCTGTAGACGGTGAGGTCACATGGGCGACATCCTTCATGACCGACGAAGCGGCATACGTGGACGAGAGTATGATTACAGGTGAGCCTACCCCCGTGGAAAAGCGGAAAGGCTCTACCCTACTTGCCGGCACCATACCGAGTCAGGGGAAGTTGCGCATGAAGGCACGGCTTACAGGCGAGAAGACAGCATTGGCACAGATCATCCGTCTGGTGCAGGAGGCGCAAGGATCGAAAGCACCCGTACAGCGCACCCTCGACAAGGTGTCTGCAGTGTTCGTGCCAGTGGTTGCTGCCATCGCCCTTATCACCTTTGCAGTATGGTGGGTTGTTGGCGGCAATGATTATCTACCCCAAGCCATCATGAGTGCCGTGGCAGTACTCGTCGTAGCATGTCCATGCGCCATGGGACTCGCCACACCCACAGCCCTGATGGTTGGTATAGGAAAAGCCGCGGAGCGACATCTGCTCGTAAAAGACGCCACCGCACTGGAAAACATGTGCAAGGTGGACGCACTGGTAGTCGACAAGACTGGTACGGTGACCCTTCCCAACCGCAATGTCGACTTCACCAAGACCGACAACCTTCCACTCGAAGAACGTGAGACACTGAAGCCACACGCATACGAGGCGATGACAGCATTGCAAAATCAAGGTATAGAAGTTTACATGATGAGCGGTGACAAGGAGGAGGCTGTCGCCTACTGGGCGGAGAAAGCCGGAATAAAGCATCACCGCAGTGGATGTGTACCACAAGACAAACAAGACATGGTGAAACGGTTACAGACACAAGGCAAGCATGTGGCAATGGTGGGGGACGGCATCAACGACACGCAGGCACTTGCCCTCGCCGACGTGAGCATAGCCATTGGAAAAGGAACTGACGCAGCCATGGACGTTGCGCAAGTAACACTGATGGGCGACGATCTCCGTTCCCTTCCCGAAGCCGTCAGTCTGAGTCGCCGCACGGTACACATGATATGGCAAAACCTCTTCTGGGCATTTATATACAACATTGTATGCATCCCCCTTGCAGCAGGAGCACTTCATCTCTTTGGAATCAATTTTCAAATCACCCCCATGTGGGCATCAGCATTGATGGCATTCTCCAGCGTAAGCGTTGTGGCTAACAGCTTGCGGCTCAAGCTGAGCGCATAAGACAGTTACTCAAAATTTCTGTCCAATTTTGTCTAGGTCATATATTTATTGTATCTTTGCGATTGGATTGGGATTACAAGTCACTTCCATCCATAGTATCATTAAATACTTGAAAAAGAAATGAACAACGAGAAGAATTACAGAGCTTCGTTTGATGAGTATCTCCGACAGGGAGAACCTTCAAAACAGGAGAGTGCTGCCAACTGTGATGGCGACTATTGGTCTGTAGATTGAAAAACATAAACCTATTAGGGAAATACGGATATGGAATATGATATAAAGGACAAAATAGAATGGACGGTGGTATTTCTCACCGAGTTTGGAAAACGACATGGGCTGACGCTCAAGCAAGCTTTCAACTATCTTCTGCGCTACAAGGGCATCAACTTTGTGGAGCGGCATTATGATTATCTGCATACCCAGTCGTTCGCATCAGTAGTGGATGACATGACCGAGTATTGCGGCAAAATGGGAGGAGGCATACGATGAAACAGATAAGGATATGAATACTGACAATATTGATTTCATTACATATTGCATTGGCAACCTTTCTCGCCGATTAGGTTTGAGTGCCAGTGATGTATATCAACGTCTCAAGACATCAGGTATCCTTATGGATTATTTGGTATCAAGTTATGACGTTCTTCATACATTTGGGAAGGAGTATTTGATGGAAGATCTTACCGATTATATGAAAGAGAAAGGAGTTCTTGCCTAATGAAAGTATATCATGCCTCAACTGTCAGAGTAGAACATCCAGATATATGTCATTCTCGGAAATTCCTGGACTTTGGTCAAGGCTTTTATGTAACAACATTGGAAGATCAAGCCTTGAAATATGCCCAGCGTTTTACTCGTAGGGGAAAGGAGGCCTGGCTTAATGTCTACGAATTGGAAGAGTCCGCTATGATACCTTACGTGCTGAAGAGGTTTGAAAAATATGATGCGGACTGGTTGGATTTTGTTACGGCATGCAGAAAAGGAATTGTTGTTGGCGACTATGATATTATAAGGGGAGGAATTGCCAATGATAAAGTCTTCCGTACCGTTGATTTGTTCTTTGCTGGCGACATTACCAAGGAAGAGGCTTTGAAGCGACTCTTGTTCGAATTGCCAAATGACCAAATATGTATTCGCTCACAGGTAGTTCTGGATAGTTGCTTAACTTTTAAAGAATGCATAAAGCTATGACTGGGAATATAAATTCGCACGATGAAGGCTGGCATGCCATATTAGAGGCCAAATACGCTCGTATCATTTCAGAGATTAGCCATATGCATCATATTCCGCTTGAAAAAGCAATGGATATGTTTTATGCTTCTGATACTATGACTTTGATGGAGGAAGGTGTTGCCGATCTGCACTGCCGAAGCGACAGGTATTTGGCAGAAGAGATATGGGATGACCTTGGGAACAAAGAGTGATGGGAAACAATAGAAGCTACACATGCTTCACCAAATATACATATTCATGTAAACATATATCACAGCAAGTCTGCATACTCGGGGATGTCGGGAAGAAAGATACAAGAGTTGCGGTCGTAGTCCATACGGCAACAGTAATGCTCCAAACCGTTGCTCACAATCAGATAATCCACATGCATCACCAGATTGTAGCGTGATATCTGTGCAAACACATTACGTCCAATCTTCACCGATGGACGCTTATACTCCATTATCATACGTGGCACAAGACAAGAGGAGTAGAGTACTGAATCACATCGGCGCGCCATCCCGTTGAGTTTGATACACACCTCATTCGCCATGAGTGACGGAGAGTAGGATTTGTGGTCTATTAGAAAAGCCACGAAATGTTGTCTCACCCACTCCTCAGGAGTGAGGGCGACAAACTGTCCACGCAGCCCATCCCATATCTGTTGCCTACCCTTCTCCACCCTCAGTCGGGGAAGGATTGGCGGCAAGTTCAGTCTCTGTAAATCCATAATCAAACGCGGTTGTGTCTGCAAAGCTAACCATTTATCCCGAGACAACAAAAGGAAGGCGTGATTTTGTACAATAAATAAGACCGTACAACGTTTGTAAATAAAATGGAGACTTTAAACGACGGACACCAATGGACGGATACATAGATATAACGACAGCTTTTACAACATCAATGATTGTGTCCCTAATAGGGATACCACTAATCATCAGCTATTGTAAGATGTACCACCTGTACGACCAGCCCAACACGAGAAAAGTGCACAAACTGCCCATACCTCGCATGGGAGGCATGATATTCATGCCAGCCATGGTCATAGGACTATTCATAAGCCTACAGGTGAGGTACGGCAATGAAGTACTCGAATTGCACACATCAACTATACTGATGATGCTGGGTGCCATCATGATATACCTCATAGGCATCATTGACGACTGGAAGGGGATGCATGCTCGCACCAAGTTCGCCATACAGACCGTGGCAGCCCTCCTCATGCCCTTGTGTAGTCTCCAGATCAACGACCTGCACGGCATACTGGGCATCCACGCCATACCATTATGGTTGAGCTATCCACTGACAGTCTTTGTCATACTCCTCATTGTGAACGCCATCAACCTCATCGACGGCATCGACGGACTGGCAGCATCACTATCGGTTCTCATTCTCGGAGCCTTTACCCTACTCTATCTCGACCTCGATGCACCATTATTCTATCTCCTCTGCGCCAGTCTGACTGGTAGCGTAGTGGCGTTTCTTTGCTTTAACATGTTGGGAAAAGTCGGGAGGTGGAAGACTTTCATGGGCGACACGGGTAGCCTTTTCCTCGGTTACGTGATTGCCTACATGGCCATCAAGTACCAAATGAGCAACAGTGCTATATTCAACTACCGTGACAACTCGCTACTGATATCCTGGACTCTCGTATTCATCCCCTGCATCGATGTGGTTAGGGTGGCCCTCTTCCGTCTGAAGAACGGCAAAGGCATGTTCGAGGCAGACAAGACACACATACACCACCTTGTCATGCAGGCTGGAGCCAGCATGCACGCAGCACTGGTGTCTATCCTGCTGCTTTTCGTGTGTTTCTGTCTCATCAACTGGGGACTCTACACGTTCCAGATGCATACAATATGGATTATCTTGACCGACATCGTGGTGTACAGCCTATTCGTTGCTGCCATCAGTATGCTCAGCAGCAAAAACCAAAACAATTAGTAGTTCGATGTTATCTATTGTTGGAAGTTAGAGATTCATAACCTTCCAACTTGTTGTCCCATGAATAATCACGACAGACAGTCGCATAACCCTCACGTCCTATAGAATTCCTCATCTCTGGGTTCTGCATCAGACGGACACAGGCATCAGCCATCGTTTGGTCGCCCTCACATATAAGACAGTTGAGTCCGTCCTCCAATTCGGGGATGGCACGCGCTATCAGCGGAGTCATGACCACAGGCAAGCCGCAGCCCATGGCAACCAGTACCTTGTTCTGTATGCCGGCAGCTACACGCACAGGAGCCACTGCCAGACACGAGTCGGAGATGACCCCTTCCAGGTCATCCACAAATCCGGTCACTATGATGTCGTCAGACGCAAGCTCCAATATATTTTCAGGAGGAAGTGAACCGACGATATAGAACTTGGCATCGGGAACCCGTTGTTTGACAAGTGGGAACACATGATGGGCAAAATAAATCACCGCATCCTGGTTCTGCATCGACCTCATGTTACCCAAGAAACAGATTTTGTTGCGCCTATACGACGTTGGTAGCACAGGCATGACGTTGACACCGTTCGTATGCATGCACAGCGAACTGCTGTCGCCCGTACACCTCTCCTTCAGGTAGTCCACATCCGGTTGGGACACAAGCACCACCTTGGGGAAGTTACCGATGGCATACTGTTCGTAGCGTGCTATGAAGTGCCGCTCTATACCATATATATACTTAAGCATCCCTACCCCCTGGGCACGCGACGACAAGGTGTAGGTCTTCGACAAGGCATCAGTCATCTCAACGATTGACTTCGACTGCACCCCCAATCGTTCAAGGTAAATGGCCATGCGCAAGAGATGGGATATGTACAAGTCTGGCTTTTCAGCCTCAACCACCTTCCTCAGCAACCGCTCATACTTCAGCGAATAATAGTAGCCACACTGTAGCGGCTTGTTGCGCAACATGAACGACAGACCGTTGACATACGACTCCATACGGTTGCGGTGCACGAAGAACACCTTGTCGTAAAGATCAAGAGCCTTACCGACAGGCGGTTTCCTGCCGTCACTCATGGAGACAAGCACCAGTGAGTGGCCACGCGACTTCAAGTAGCGTGCTATCTCATTGATTCTCAAAACATCACCTCCATATTGGGGAAACGGGAACCGTGGGGTAAGCAAACATATCTTCATCCTGTATTCACACTGTCCTTGCGCAATGAACCTGCCAACGGAGCAAGCCACGTCAGGAAACAGTTTGCAAATGTACAAAAAAATGTCATTCGCAGAGTAACACCGTGGTATCTTTTTACATTTTGGTCAGTCTATCCGAAGATTTCCCTGACCGGCTTTCTTTTCAGCTTTCCAGCAACCACTTCCATAAAGGCATGATTTCTATGCGATAACCGTCTTTCTCCACAACATCTTCCTCATCTTTCGTCACCACCACCATGCGCTTGACGCTTTGAATCGAGGCAAACTTGACCAGTCCGTCCGTCTCGCGTTTGAACGTGTCGGGTTCTGCTACCGAATAGGAGACTTGTATCGCCATGTCCTCTTCGGGTATCACAAAATCAACCTCAGCATTCTTGCTGTTCCAAAAATAGCTTCCGTCTCCATATTTACGTCTGAGCGTGACAGCTACGAGATTCTCCAGCAAGGAAGTGTCGGCATCCACAAGAAAGAGGTGGAGCAAACCGTTGTCTGTAAAATAATACTTGCGGTTGGATTCCTTGTCCTGTAACTTGCCAAACAAGTTTTCATACGGCAAGATGAGCCATGTATCAGTCATATAGCCCACATAATCGATTGTAGCGTCTGTGCTGAGTTTCTTCCCTGTGCTGCTCACAATGCTGGCAATGCGACTGTACGACAATGGTTGTTTCACGCTCTCCGCCATCTTGCGAATCATCACACGCAAGGCATAGTCGTTGCGAATCTTATACCTCGCCACCAAATCGCCGAAGAATATTTTACTGAACAGGTTGCTCATCCATGAACGAGATTCCTTCATCCCTACAGTCTCAGGCAGACCACCGTATTGGAAATATTTATTTGCCAATTTCACGATGTCCTTGCCATGTGCATAGAGTGCATTCTTCACTTTCAGGTCAATGCCACTGGCTTTCATATATTCCGCCAATGAATATGGATATACTTCATGTATCATATATCTGCCACCGAGCGTTGTGGCAATTTCACTGCTCAGCATCTTGGCGTTGCTACCTGTGATATACACTTGATATTTCTGGTCAGCCAACCTGCGTGCAAACTTCTCCCATCTGTCCACCAGTTGTATCTCGTCCAAGAAGAAAATGGGACGGTTGTCGTACATCTCCTCATAGCAGGTCTTTATTAAGTCGAGGTCGCTCACCTCCAGTGAATCTATTCGATCATCCTCGAAGTTGAAATACAAAATCTCCTCCCTCTTATGACCCTGTGCCATCAACTGTGCTATGCGCTGAAACATCAAGTATGACTTCCCAACATGCCTCAGTCCAACAAACACGTAGTTCTGCCCATCCATGAGTTCTACATCACGGGGAATAAGTTCCACCTGGGTCACATAAGCCTGATACTCCGATATAAGCGTTTTTATCAAGTCCTTTGTCATACTTCTCTATCGTTAAACAGATTTCTGTTGCAAAGATAAGAATTCTGTCGTTTATAGACGATAAAAACAAAGATTTTTTGTCGTCCATAGACGACATTCCACATTCAAGTCTCCACTCTCACAGGGCGTATCACTGTATTCCCTGTTGAGTTTTGCCTAAATTATTCAGACTAAACAAGTCCTCTATCCTACCTTTATGTCACGACTGTTCACAAATATACCCTTTATCATATTCCACAAGGCGGACAAAAATGTATTGTCATTACGATAGAGCTTATATTTCATGACAGCGAAATATAAGCAATACAAAAGAGCAAACACCTTCCCCATGTACCTGGCAGTCGACCAGCCACGATTATAGAAATAACTGTCCGTGAATCCCTTGAACCACACAGACTCTCCGTTGTCAACAAGTGCAGCTATTTCCACAGGCACATACTGAAGCCGCAACCCATGACGCAGACAGTCGTACAGGAACTTTATCTCCTCACCAGATCCATGTCCCGTCCCGGAACCCATCTGTTCGTCGAACCGTATGCCCTTGGAGATCACAGATGATCTCCTGAACGAAATCTGCCAACTGGCAAACTTTAAGGCACGCAGGTAGCCTACCCTAAAGGGGCGGGGGGAATATACCTTACCTCGTCCTCCGGCAACCTGAAACAAAATCACATCAGCATCGGGCCAATCCAGGTATGTCCGTTGGAGTGTGGCTGCATAACCAGGGGCATACACCTCATCGTCATCCGACAAAAGGCAAATATCAGCAGAAGAATTGTCGATTGCCATATTACGGCTTCTGGACAAGCCCCTTTGAGTTGAAGAGACAAACTTGACACCGTGTCCCTTACCATCTGTCAGTTTCTGACACGAGTCCTCATCGCACTGATTGACAATCACCACGTCGCTGTCGAGATTCAGACAAGGAAGCAACGTGCCTGGCTCCTTGAACATACAAGACAAAAGTACTTCCACCTTCATAACGCACTGCCGTTAACTGTTCTTCTCCTCTGCCATCATACCCTTAATCACCCGGCGGAATTCCTTCAACTTTCGGAAGTCGGCCTCATCGCACCGTCCGATCAGTCTGAGCACATAACACCTTGCCAGCAGCGTCGTGTTAATCTGCATGTAAGTGCGCAAGGTGGACAACCTGCCAAATCCCTTTTTCCTGTGGTGATAGAGATCCACCTCCAGCAGTTTGGTTTCGTAGTCCACACTGAGTGTCCGTCCTTTTACAAGATGTATGTACCTCAAATGGGGATTGTACTTGAACTTCGTGCCGTAGCGTTTCATCAGACGGTAATGTATGTCGTCCTCCTCGCCGTACATGAACACCGCCTCGTCGAACAGTCCGACCGACTCAAACATATCCTTGCGTACAAAGAAACAAGACCCTGAAAAGTACATGAACCGTGGAATATACCAGTCGAAGCGCACACACAGTCCCGTCAGCAGTGTACGCAGATAACCGTTCATGAGAGTGGTACACCAGAAAGAACCCGTACTGGGATGCGTGGCATCATACATCTGTTTCATTCCGTACATGATAAGACTGCGGTCACTCCCGAACTCGTCGACAACAGTACGGAAACACTTGTCCACCAGTCTCACGTCGGGATTCATGACCATCACCACGGGAGCGGAACTGCGTCTGATTCCGATATTGTTACCCTGTCCATAGCCACCGTTACTGGTATTTTCAATGAGTACTATATCCTCGCCCCACTGTTCCTTCAGCCGGGCGAACATCTGCCCGCACCCCTTGCTTTGGTTGTCCACTATTATCAACTCTATTTCGGACAGGTCAATATCCGCACACCGGCGGATACTAGCCACACAATCATAGATGTCCTTCTCCGAGTTGTATGTCACTATAATTATCGAAATCCTTTTCATCCGTTTTTGAGTCATAAGTCCAACCTACTCTAACTACCCAGCCTCAATTCTATTGTCCCTTACCGTTACAAACCCTTATCGATGACACTTTCATATGGATACGGTGGTAGTAGTCGAGCAAATGAGGTAGCATCGGTATCTGTCGGGCACGCTTGCATGGCAAGACAACAGCAAGGCACTTGGTAAGAGTTACCTGCATCTTCAAAAGCAAACCATACAATATGGAATGTCTGTAGACCACGTCAGCCATGTCAGAAGCGAAGCCATAATCTATTCCGTCTGTCTGTATCCAGTTATAAAGGAAGAGTGTTCCGTGATACAAGGCATTGTCATACCTGTGTCCGAACCGCTGCTGATACAGAGAGTAGAACCTGTCAATGGCATACAGCGTGCTCTCCCTATAAGCGGGTGACGTGGCTTTCTTTGACACGGAGCCCGAACTGGCATCTATCCTGTAGCCGAACTGAGGTGTGCCATGGTAATAGTCATACTTAAGTCCTGCAAGCATGACACGCAAATTGAAGTCAGCGTCCTGCAACGAAAGGAGTCTTTCATCCCATGCCACCCGTATCCTGCGCAGTGACTCCGTCCTGTATATGTTGTTCCACACGACAAAAGGCAGTATCCTACGCGCAAAAGCATCTAAATCGTCCTTAAAGACAGGATAACCGAAACCGAACTCGTGGGCTTCCGTACTGAAGACCCCGTCCTGGACAATGCCAGAGGGAAAGACCATATAGTCCATCTCAGGACGTTTTTCCAGAGCCTCCACCCTCTCCTTAAGACAATCGGAGGCGACATAATCGTCGGAATCGAAGAAGATGACATACTTGCCGCTCGCCATCTGAAAGCCAGTGTTACGACAAGTCTGGGCACCCTTCGGTTCGATTGTCCTGCTTACATAACGGATACGCATGTCTGTTGCCGCATAGGCGGCAAGAGAGTCGAAGACATCTTTGTCGGAACCGTCGTCCACAGCCAGCAGCTCCCAGTCGGAGAACGTGTTGCACTGGATATTCCGCCACATCTGCAGTACAAGGTCAGAGTGGTTGAACACCGGCATCACTATAGACAGTAAAGGAACTGCCGTCATATCACGGTTGTCATTCCCCATGTTTCCTCCTTTCCAGTATAATCTGGAGACACAGTCCTGTCAACAAGAAGAACAGTGGCTCTATGACAAACGAGCTACTCAAGAAGAGTTTTACCACAGCAGCGGCTACGAGCAGCAACAAGAACTCACGCTCAGTCTTCCGGGACGTTCTGACAAAAGCATATATAATCATGGCGAAAAGCCCGAACAGTAGTACTCCCCCCAGAAGGTAACCGAAGGTGAAGAACAAGTCCAGCGGCAGGTCGTGCGGATAGATGATACCGTATCTCTGTGAACCGAAGAGACCGAAGCCCAGCAACGGGTCGGACGAGTCCAGACGACTGTACATACCGTCTTTCAGGAAACCGCGCCCAGAGTCGTTGCCTATATCACCGGAAAGGAACTTCTCGATTATGCGTGGACTCATCTTGATGATACCCACCAACTCGAATAGCCAGACAGCTATCTCACGCATGAAGAACACGAGTATGAATCCCCCCAAAGCGACAACCGACTTCACCAACAGGGAGTACTTGAACTTCATGAAGAAAACGAAATAGACAGCAATAAAAAAAGCAAGACAAGCCAAAGGGCCGCGAGCCCCAAACGAGACCAACAGGAGCATTCCTATAGCAAACACGACCAATTTCCATATCCTGAACCGCTTCATTGTCCCCCATGCCAGCATGAGTACATGTGGCAATATCTGGTAGGCGGCAAACATATTGTAGCCTCCATTTGCCATTTCTGCCACATGAGCGGCAGACTGCGCATAATAAAGGAAATAGAATACGTCAAGCAGTACACAAGCCACCGACAGGTTGAAGAACAGGTTAAAGAACCTGTCGACATCCACCACCTTACCGACAAAGTAGAACGGGAAAGTAGAGATGAGTATCTGGAAAGCATATTCGACCACCGCTTCCGCATTGTCGGGATAAATAACGACATTAAACAAATAGACTGTAGGGAAAAGCAGCAGTATGATGTAGTCGTAGACAGAGAATTTGTTGAGCAACGTAGGAAGGGCACAAAGTACAAGAAGACATACAAGAACCAGTTCCACCGTTGCCGTATAGTCACTCAGTAGGGGCATATGATTGATGATACCCCTCATGAACGCAAGCAGCATGGATGCCCACGACAGGCACAACAGCACGTTGAATGCCACCTGCCTTGAAAACAATATGTCGCGTACCCTATACATACCTCACTCCGCCAGAATCTTTTTATATTCCACAATCAGTTTCTCAGCCACTTTGGATGGGGAGAAATTAGCCTCTATGTATTGTCTCGTCTTCGGCTGGAAACCGTTCTTACCGTCAATAATGTCCCTCACCGCCGAACCGATACTGTCGACATCCAGAGGGTTGACCGTCGCGCACAACCCATTATAGTACTCCTTCGGGCCTCCTATATCAGTCATGACGATTTCATCCCCGAAGACAGCCGCGTCAAGTGCCACGATGCCTACTCCCTCCTGAACACTCGGCAAGGCAAACACCCTTGCCCTGCGGTACAGGTCTATTTTCTGTTCCTCGGAGATAAAGCTGAGTACGTGTATGTTCTTTGCGTTGCCAATTGCATCAGCAATAGGCTTAAACTGAGAGTCCGAACCTTTGTTGCCAGCAAGGTACAGTTCGAACTTATATTTCTTGGCTGCTTCAATCAGACGAACCACATTCTTGCGCGGTTGGTACACAGAGCTGACATGGAAACAGAACGGTTCTTTTTCCACCTCCCTGTATGCACCAGTGTACTGAGACGAATAAGACAGTGGGACGACTGCAAAGCGGTTTTTGTCGAAGCCATGACAGGCAGCGAGGAAATTGCCCTCATACTGAGTCCTGACGAATATCCTCTTGTAGTAAGAGAACGACGTATGTTGCAGATAAGCATGAGAAACGACGAAACGACTCATACCTTCAAGTATCCTCAGTTTCATCCTGATTCTTGACGGATTCTCGCCAAACCCTGGATCGCATATCGGGGACAGGCACAGGTTGGGATTCAACTGTTTCAACCGCTGCGGCACAGCCCAGCCCATGTCCCCGAAGACATGGATGATGTCATAGTCACTCCACGTGTAGTCGCCCCATTCATTTATCAAGTCCACCTGATGTCCAAGTGCCCTGACGCTCCTCGCCCAGTTCTCCGCCTGACTTCTGATGCCGTTGGTACGGTTGGAGATTATCACTTCCGGATATAATATATATGCAATCTTCATAACTATACACCTAAAACAAATGACTTGGACTTCAACAGTCTTTTCTCCACAGGGATGCAGACAACACTGACCGCCATAGCAATCAAGAACCATAACGACACACCAACCCAACCTGTTATCCATGTAGGGCACGCCCAACGAGTGATGACCAACAAGATAATATGTGTCAGATATATTGACAGTGATTGCTGTCCCAACCAGACCACGCCCTGTGTAATACGCTTATCGGAGAGCAGACGAAACAGTCCTTTTATCACAATATACGCCAGTGCGGAACAGGCAACACCATCAACGACTCTGATGGGTGCAGGATACCTCAACATATTCACGCCGTATACCTGTCTTACTATACAGGCGACCACCACGGAAGACACGACAGTCAAGACAATCATGTGCCATCCAATAGTTCTGTTACCATGAGATGCCAGCATTTTGTTTGACAAGTATACACCCAAGCCGAATATCACAGTCTGCCGGATGATTTGACAGTCACTTAGCACAAGCAATGGAATCCTATCGGAAATAAGCAACAGACCCAAATATCCAAGCACCATCAGTGTCTTCACGTACACCCCAGTTCTGACAAAGACATAATAAACACACGACAATATGAAGACACATACCAGATACCAGTAGGTACAGTAGCACTTGTAAATGGGGTAAGGAGACGGCAACTCCATGTCATGTGTGCATACATATATCAACAGCACCAATGTACCATAGATGCCACACGGCAGAGCCAGTCGTTTCACACGTTTCAAAAGAAACTCCAGCGGTTTGTCCGACAGGCTGTGACGCAGAAAAATTCCGCTTACGAAAATGAACAACGGCATGTGGAAGGTGTAGATGACATTGAAGCAAGGCTGATACCACAAGTCCGGATTGTCCGAACCGTACATCAGGGAAATGGCGTGCCCGAGGACTACCAGAACTATCAGTATCCCCTTCATAAAATCAAATGACCCCTCTCTCTCTTTCCGCATACCTCAGTTCTTTTTCAGTTGTTCCATTATAGTCGACATCATCTTACCGTAGTCATTCTGCATGTCCAAAGCTTTACGACTTACCTGTTCTTTGGGAAAGGCATCCAAAGCCGAGACAATCTCGGAAGCTGTTACCTTACATTTGCCTCTCTCTATCGCACGGTAATTGTCCAGCAGTCCAAAGACATCCATTATGTGTTCCACCTTACTAGACAAGTCGTGCTTGGACTTACCGGTGAGGAAATTCCGTGACCCCCATTGGTCGATACTAAAGCAGGGGACAGAGTTGTGGAGACTTACGATTATCGGGTGCATATTGCTACCGATGTAGGCATCCGCATATTTGATGAGAGCATACCAGTCCAGAGGAGGCAGTGGCACGTCAATCTTGTATTCAAAATCACTTTGGAACATTATCCCAGAAGGCATTGGGAATGCGACACAGTCCTTACCCTTCCTCTTCAGTTCTGACTTCAGTTCCGACAAGACCGTCCTCGACACGCTCTGAGAGTAGAGACACACCAGAACATAGTGTTCAGGCAAACTGTACTTTTCCCTTATCGTGGACTCAGACGGTATCATGTCCGACGCATTGCTGTTGAAGGCGAACACAGGATCGGGGGTTACATGAATGTCTTTGTCTACCCATACAGATCTCATCAAACGCAAAGTCCAAGTGTCACGCACCGATATGAAGCGCATGTCTGAAAGCAAAGAACGCATCTTCCGCTTCGTTAAGAATGGAAACAGACGGTACTTACTATTCTGACAGGATACCGACATCATCGCAGTTGGCACAGTCCCGTTGAATCCATCGCCCCAGAACGGATTGGGGAACATCCTTTCCGGCTCGAAGTGGGACACGACAAACGGATTGCGTTTGTGGATTCGCTGAATGAGGGGATAATGCTGCAGGACAGCATCAGACCCGATTATCACAGCATCAATGCCGTACTGCCGGATAGCACTCTCAACCTCCGCTGCATTATGGCAAACCGCAGTCTGCGACTTTATGATAGAATCGACAAAATCCAAATGGCAACGGGACTGCACTTGTGTCTCGTACCTCACCTTGTACCTCGCCTCCTTCTCCTCCGAATAGTACAGGATAAAAACAGGAGTATGACCGTTGTTCAACAAATAACGGTATGTGGACAAGGCTTGCAGGTTAGCCCCGAAATTCATCTCCCTATAGAAAGTAAGTACTCCTATCGTCATAAGCCAAGCAATTTCTTGTGTTCTATCCCTAATTTCCTCTTTATCCAGTTCTTGAAACACTGGAAACGTGAGACGACAAAGAATTTTTCATAAGCAGCCTCAAAACCATGGTTGTAGTAGAAATCCCAAAAAAGTTTTCTGCGTGGGTTCTTGGGGACATTGCTGCAAAGACAGGGTTGCATGGCGGCTTCCTTCGTTATTTGCCATACATCCATCACCTTTTCCGCTTCAGAGAGAATCAGCGACCCCTTGTCAGAATTCACCAGGCACAAGGATGTTCCTCGTGTGGAATACAACTCCTGGAACAGACGGTCATCGTCCCAGAAATCAGCAAGTGTGATGTCTCCCGGTCGGTTCAGGTTAGTGTAGGGACACTCACCGCACACAGATCGGGAAACCAGTTCCGAGAACATCAGTCTGCCCCAGTCACGGATGTATGGCGGATCCACTTCCGTTGACCCGTCTGCATAGTGAAACCTGTATGAGAAATGATGGCTCCATCCATGAGTCTGCTTATAACGCATGTCAATCCACGCCACATCATGACCAGAACGACAAGATGCCAGCTTTACATATTCACGGTAGATCAACGGACTGGGAACACCGTGACACACCAAATCAACAGTGACAAGCTTAGGATAGTCGGCACGAAGGAAATGCCGTAGACCGTCAACCTGACAGGGAGTGCCTACAAAGAGCAACCAGCGGTCCTGCTTCAAGAACGACAACACCTGAGAGAAAACGCCTCTCAAGTCGCTCTGGACGTATTTCGACCCTCTCAACCGACACAGTTCCTCTTCCGTCTCTACAAATATATGGGCAACAGACCGCTGATTATCGTAAGCCGCACCACATACTACGCCCCTCTTCCTTATTATCACCGATGCTAAAGCTGAAAACGCCCCTCCACTCGAACTGGACATCAGTACATCTCGGTCTTTAATTCGTGAGGCACAGTACTTGAGGACGGTGGATTCACCCAAGTCCTGACGCTTTCTAGCAGTTACTGGACAGACCGTCTCACACAACCCACACCCGACACACTTCTCCGCATCCGCATGAGGATACAGGAAGCCCTCCCTGTCGGGCGACACCGTTATAGCCTTATGGGCACATACACTCTCACAGGCAGTGCAGCCGCAACAATCCATGGGTGATTCTATCCGTATCATACACCTCTGCGTTTTGAGATTAGTCTGTACCCTACAGAAACAGAACGCCAGCACCTCACCAATGCCACTGAACGCTCATTACGGTTCATCCCGACGTAAAGGATGGACAATGAAGTCGTGACCAGACAGACAACGGTCATGGACACGAATGAACCGAACGACTCATGCAGCCAACCTGCCAGCAGGAGAGGTACTGCACATGCACACAGTGCCACCAGAAGGATGTTCACATATACGTCCCTTACAAATCTGCTGACGGACAGGTGAATCATGCCACGAAGCAGCCATATACGCAGTGCAAGACAGCACTGGGAAATGACGATGGCAATGACGAACACGCTCTCTGGCACACAGCCGAGACGTACGGCTACATACGACACAGGCAGGTTGAGCATCTGCAGACCACCCACCGCAATCTGGTAATTGCGTATCCTGCCAGTAGCGAGCATAGCAGTAATCAAAGGAGTCGATATGCATTCGCTCAGTGCAAAGAGCAGAATGAGTTGCACGAATGTGACCGAGTGTTCGGGCACCAGCCTCAACCAGAGGACAAGTATGTAATGCGTGTTCACGATAACTGGCAACGACAGCAGCAGCAACATATAGAAGGAGAACCGTGCACCTTTATAAATAAGGTACATCATGTAGTCGTGGTTGCCTGAAGCGTAGGACTTGGTAATCTGCGGATTCAGAGCCATGGTGAAATTGGTTACAAAACCTATCAAGGCAGTGTTCACCTGCACCGCTATACCTCTCGCTGCATTGACCGACGGCCCGAAAAACATATTGAGAAGGATGTTGCCTCCCTGGTCTCGCAGGATGGACGAGGTCGCGCCTATGAAGTTCCACCCAGCAAACCCGAACATCTTGCCCAAGATTTCCCTGTCCCAGCCAAGGCGGAAAGTACACTCTTCGAAATGCCTTTTGCAGTAATGGCCATACAGAAGCCTTACCGTCACGGCAACCACACACATGAGGATAGCATAGACGACCAACCTGTCGTATGAAGAACAAATGACAAGTAGGGCTATTGCCAATTTGCCGAATGCCTCGAACAGACTTATATAGGCAAAGGCTGCCATCCGTTCATGCGCCACAATCACCGCATTGTATGGAATACTTATCAGATTGACGACAAAAGTGATGGCAGAGAAATGCAACACCCAGTTGGCTGCATGAATACGGTCGGCAGGAATGGTCATATGAGTATTGAGAAACCATACACCGACAGACTCCGTCAATGCCACAACGATCACAGCCAATATAACCTGGATAGTGACAGATGTCGAAAACACTTTTTCCAGCCTATCCTTGTCATTCTTGCCAAGTTCAAAGGTGATAAAACGGCTGACGGCTGCCGAAAGAGAACCCGAAATGAACGAGAACGCAGCCACGACACCACCTACCACATTGTAAATACCGAAATCTGTCTCGCCCAGTGCCTGCAGAATAACACGGCTGGTATATAATGACACCACCATGAGAAAAAGCATCCTCATGTAAAGCAACCCGGTGTTCTTTGCCAGACGTTTTTTCTTATCTTCTTCAGACAATACCATACATCACTTGTTACACAACTCTCTTTCTCTGAACTGACGATATATCAAGAAGCGGTGTCTTTCCCGAAGAATTTCACTGTCATGAACAGCTCAGACCTCAGTAGATAGCCTATCAATACTATTGTTGAAAGAATAAGCATGCCTGCGACGAATATCATGCGCTTAGGTCCAGAAGGACGTACGGGAACGGATGCGTTCTGAAGAACAGTGAACGCAGGGGTACTCTCCTGAATCTTTGCTCTTGCCGTCTGCAACTGTGTGGTCATAACCGTATAAGCGTTGTATTTAAGTGCCATGTCATTCTCCAGTTCGTCCCTCTCGGAGATGAACGACTGCAGTATGATGTTTTGGTGTGCGTCACAATAACTGCTGTATCTCTCCAGAGCCTGCTGATACTCATTCCGTGCAGTGTCGACAAGCGACTCGTAGTATGCGAAATCCTTTCGGGCTTTACTCGTACGGTAGTCCGTGATGAAGGACTGAAGATGTGCACTTACAGAATCGGCAAGGGTCGCAGACACAAGTGGGTCTTGAGATGTGACACGTATCCTAAAGCAACTGGTCTTCGAGTCCACGATACAGAAAATGTCGCCCTTAAGTTTTTCCACAAGAGCATCCTGCTTCTTTGTAAGGTGAAACGGATTGACTTTGCGTACGGTGTCTACATCCTGACCTTCGCCACCCGTCAGTTCCGCCATCTTCTTTCCGACCCACATTAAAGGAATATTGTAGAAGGCTGTTTTCTGACACTCGGATTCATAAGTGTACAAATCCGTCTCAATCTCACCGTCAACCGTCTTCACGGGGATGTCGAACAGTCCCACGATAAAGTCATTGGACGACATCAAGTCCGGATACAGTTCCGGGTATATGGCATCAGTGCTACCGCCTGAACCCAGATTGAATCCGAACGACGAGGCGATGGAACTGAGTCCACCCAAGGCGTCCTGCGAATTGACTTCAGGAGCCAACAACACCTCTGCCGTATAGTAACGTGGTTGCGGCAATATATAGGCGCAAGAAAGGACAAAAACAATTATCCACACCTTAATGAAGAGGCGTTTCCTCCCGTAGAGTTTCCTCCAGACATCCTTTATCCTTATTGAATTCATATCACATTCAGTCGTTAAATTGTTCAGACCAGCTCCAGCAGTCCTCCTATTTCAGTAAGTTCGCGATAGTAACCATCATCGTAGCTATGGAAGCAGCGGAAGTACCCATCGCCGCATATTCAGCGGTAGTCATCTTGCTGTTGTTGTTCTTCGACGGCACCACAATCTGGCATCCCGGCTGCACGGCTTTCTTCGAGCGATGGCTCAGCAGTTCCACCGAACCATTCATGTAGATGGCGTACACACGGCTCTTGCGGGCGTTGTCGCCATATCCACCAGCACGCTTGATGTAATAGTTGAGCGACTCCCCTTCCTTGTAGTTCATCGTTATCGGGTACATCACGTCGCCTGTAATCTTGACAGTACTGGTGTATTGTGGTATAATGAGTTTGTCTCCGTCCCTTAGTGTCAGGTCATCAGTGCCACCCGGCTCCTGTATCGCCTTATCAAGGTCGATGGCCACATTAGAAGTAGTGCTCAGGTCGAGCTTCATGTTAAGCAGCGAGTCCGCCTTCTCAAAGTCGAAGCTCTTGTCGCCCTTCATTGCCTCTTCATAGAGTGCAATCTGAGACGTGCGGAGCGAAGCCTCGTTCTGTTGTTTCTCTTCCTCCGTCATCTGTCGTTCAAGCCGCGCGCCCTTGGCATAAGCAAGTTCTGTGAGACCTCCAGCCGCTTTGATAAGGTCGCTCAACCTGTAGTTCTTGGTAGTCAGTGAGTATGAGCCTTCAAAGTTGATGGCTCCCGTCACCTCCACGCTCTGCATCTCCGTATATGTAGGACTCTTCCTCACCACCACCTCGTCGAACGGCTGCAAGACGAAGCCCTGTTCACCGTCAATCACGAATCCGTCCTTCAGCGCAAACGAGAAAGTCTCAGAGATGACCTCGGACTTGGTGGTGGACTTCGGGTCGTACACCCTACGGAACACATCGACCTTAGTGGTTGAGGCAGCAGTAGTGAGACCGCCAGCCTGTAGGACGATGTCCTCCAGTGTGGTGTTATCGGCATACTGATAAGTACCAGGGTACATCACCTCACCGTCAATCTTTATGATCTGTTCAGTCACGTAATCCTGTCGGCTTGGTATATAGAGCACATCGTTCTTCCGCAACGGGATGTCGGGCACAGTACCTTCAAGCAAGCCCTTGATGTCTACGGACACAACCTCCAAAGTCTTGTCGGCTTTCTCACGGTGCATCACGCCCCGGTTCATGAACGCATCCTCACGCACACCCTCAGCAGCCAGAATCAAGTCGCGCACCCCACTGATGCTTCCTCCCATCTGGTACATGCCAGGGTGGAACACAGCACCACGAATCTCCACCATATTGGAGTAGCGTGCAACTACGGAGTCCACATAGATGGAATCCCCGTCAGTCAACTTGAAGCTGTTCATATCAAACTCCCCGACAGTGAATATAGAGTATTCAGTTCCGCTCTTGCGAATGAGTCGTACGTTCTTCTTGTAGGCATCTCCAGCAAATCCGCCCGCATAGCCGATGACAGTGGACACACTCTCGTCCTTCTTCATCTCGTAGAACATAGGACGCTTGACACGTCCCTTGACTCTCACCAGACAGTCGTACGGACCAACCACGATGATGTCGTTGTCCTGCAGACGCACATCACCGCTGGAGTTACCGTTGAGTATATAGTCATAGACATCGATGGACGCAATCTGTCTGCCCGACCTGTACACCTTGATATCACGGAGCGTTCCTATGTCGCTTATTCCGCCTGCCGCATAGAGGGCGTTGAAAGAGGTGGACAATGAGCTCAAGGTATAGGTGCCAGGCACCTTCACCTCACCCATCACCTGCACAATGATTGAGCGAGTGTCGCCCAACGACAGTTTGATGTCCGAACCCGAATAGTAGCGTCCGAGCCGTACGGACAGCACGTCCTGCGCCTGTGCCACGGTAAGGTCAGCCAGTTTCACCGGTCCCACCCCCTCGATGGTCACCGTTCCGTCGGGTGATATTGTACCCTCGAAAGTTTCCTGTGAAGCTCCCCATACATCGATGATGACAGCGTCACCTGCACCCAGGCGATAGTTCGTGGGAGTCGCGATATTCATGTTGGGTTGGAAAGTCAGTTCGGGGTTATTGAAGAGGTTGTGTCCGAACACCTGATTCTCCTGGTCACCGAGCATATTCCTGTAATACAACAAAGAATCGATATCAAGAAAGCCAATCTCACCGTTCATGAGTTGCTGTTGCTCGTCCTGAGTGTAGTTGTCCGTACCCCTCTGACCGCGCACCTTACTGCGCACCATATAGTTATTCTGCTGCTGGTAGGACTCACCGTCAAGTTGTTTGTTGGTACGCAAGCGGTTACCCGATACAGAAGTGCCTGTTCCGGAGATGTCCACAGCCCCCAGCTGGTTCTGCTTCGCCTCCATGTTCTTCCGTATATTCTTCAACTGCTGTACGGTAACACCTTTCTTCAGGAGTTTCTGCACTATTGTGGCCTGGTCGTCGCCCTTGGCCTGTTGCTTGGTAACAAAGTCAATCACCTGGTCGTCGGTCATCGACTGACCATAAACGAAAGAGAGTTGGCAACTGATGATTGACAACAGGGTGAATATAAATATCCGCTTTATCATTGATTTGTTCTTTGCTTCCATCATCTGTGTTTATTATGAGGCTGATTGGTTTTTGACGTTCAAGTCAAGAGAGAGAGTCTTTGGAGAAGGTCTTCCCCGTGATGAAGAAGAACAGGGTTTCCGTTACGATCTTTGCGTCTATCCACAAGCTACGGTGACGCAGATAGTCGAGATCCATGTCGAGCCGACGTATCATCTTGTCCATCGTGTATGTGTAGCCGTTGTGGATGGTTGCATCCGAGGTCATTCCCGGACGGCTAACGTAAAGTTGCACGTAATCGGGACGAAGCTCGCATATCCGTTTGATGAAGTAAGGTCTCTCTGGTCGGTAGCCCACGAACGACATGTCTCCACGCAAGACGTTTAACAGTTGTGGTAGCTCGTCCATATGATGAGAACGCAGAACCCTACCGACACGTGTGAGACGCTCATCATCGTCCTGAGCCAGCTGAGGACCATCATCCTCCGCCCCCACCATCATTGTTCTGAACTTCAATATATTGAACGGCTTGCCGTGCAGTCCTATCCTCTCTTGCTTATACAGTATGGGGCCCTCACCTTCCCTCTTCTGCGCTATCATGATTGCGAGGAACAGCGGCGAGGTGCAAATCAGTCCAACCAACGAGCCTATTATGTCAAAGCCCCGCTTCACCGCCCTCTCAAGAGAGTTCATTCCATCTGTTATTATCGTCTTATCTAATTCTTTTGTCATTACTTAATCAGTTTATGCGTCAAGGCATACAAACTAATACTCACGTCCTTATTGATATAAACGCAAGTACTGGTTATTTATTGTGAACTCCGTTAAATTAATCATAGTCTCTGCAAGCCTCGATTAACAGAGTCGAAGACCAGTCTAAAAAGCGTGCAAAGGTACTACAAATTTACTTATGTACAAAACAATCGAAGCAATTTATGGCATTTAGTCACAAAGAACACGTAACTTTGCAGACAGATTATCAAGTGCAACAAGGACTATGAATAAAAAAATATTAAGCGCAGCCATCGCCCTACTGACATGTGGAATGATGAGCGCACAGGAAAAAGTGCTAAGCAAGAGCGAGGTGGAACGACAGACCGTGGAGATTGTAAACAAATGGAAAGCGGAAGTGAATGCCGCCACGAAGAAGAACGTGGACAACTCATGCGTCAATCAGGGAACACTCAGGATGAGATACACCATGAAAGTATTCGGTGAAAAACCGACGGACGGACGCAGCATGTGGATTTCTATGCACGGAGGCGGCAATGCGCCCACATCACTCAACGACAGCCAGTGGGAGAACCAAAAGGTACTCTACCAACCTACGGAAGGTCTATATGTGTGTCCACGTGCTCCGTGGGACGACTGGGATATGTGGTTCAAGAATCCTATCGACAAGATGTTCGAAGAACTGATACGTACCATGGTAACCCACTATGATGTCAACCCCAACAAGGTTTACCTCATGGGCTATTCAGCTGGAGGCGACGGAGTCTGGAGGATGGCACCGCGAATGGCAGACCATTGGGCAGCTGCATCGATGATGGCAGGACACCCTGGTGACGTGGACATGCGCAGTCTCAGAAACTTACCGTTCATGATATGGTGCGGAGGCAACGACGTAGCATACGACCGCAACAAGTTGGATGCAGAACGTGGACGGATGCTCGACTCACTTCAAAAAGCAGACCCAGACGGATTCGTGCACAGCACCCACATACTGCCCGGCAAACCCCACTGGATGGACCTCGAAGACAAGGCTGCCCTGCCGTGGATGGCAAAATACAGACGGAACCCCTACCCCACATACGTGGAATGGGTGCAGGGCGACAACGGAAGACGGTTCTTCTATTGGTTGGGCGTACCCCAAAAGGAGGCAGTAAAGGGCAAGTTCATAAGCGCACGTGTTAAGGACAACACCATAACCCTCGAAAAGTGCGACTACTCAGAGGTCACAATCCACCTCAACGATTCCCTCGTGGACCTCGACAGGAAGATACGTGTGACGCACAATGGCAAAACCCTCTTCTATGGGAAACTGGAAAGACTCAAAAGCAACCTGCAGTCATCGCTCCAGGAGAGAGGAGACCCGAGTTACTGTTTCCCAGCCAAAGTAACAGTTTGCATCCACTGAAGTTTATCATACAGACAATCTGTCAGAATAAACGTCATTCTGTCGCACACCACTACGAATGGAACACTCTTTGAAACCCATTACGTAGAGACTGGAAAATTCCCCAGTTAGAGAAAAATATCTTCTCAGTTAGGGAAAAATAATTCTCCAGTCAGAGAAAAAAAAAAGAAAGGAGTGACAGATATGAACACAGACAGTAACAATAACACAAAAGAGCAGAACCTTGAAGCTCTCAAGAAGTATGCAACAAACCTGATTGACGAAGCGAAGCAAGGAAAGCTCGACCCGGTAATCGGACGTGACGACGAGATTCGTAGGGTACTGCAGATACTGAGTCGAAGAACAAAGAACAACCCTATACTTATCGGTGAGCCTGGTACGGGTAAGACAGCCATCGTGGAAGGACTTGCACACCGCATACTACGTGGCGACGTACCTGAGAACCTGAAAGACAAACAACTCTACTCACTCGACATGGGTGCGCTCATAGCAGGAGCGAAGTACCAGGGTGAGTTCGAGGAACGGTTGAAGTCGGTCATCAATGCAGTCATAGAAAGCCAAGGAAACATCATACTGTTCATCGATGAGATTCACACCCTCGTGGGTGCCGGACAGAGTCAGGGAGCCATGGACGCAGCAAACATACTCAAACCTGCACTGGCGCGTGGTGAACTGAGGAGCATCGGTGCCACAACTCTCGATGAATACCAGAAGTACTTCGAGAAGGACAAGGCACTTGAGCGACGCTTCCAGACAGTCATGGTGGATGAGCCTGACGTGCCCAATAGCATCAGTATCTTGCGTGGTCTGAAGGAGCGGTACGAGAACCACCACAAGGTACGTATCAAGGACGACGCCATAATCGCTGCCGTTGAACTATCCAACAGATACATCTCTGATAGGTTCCTACCCGACAAAGCCATAGACCTCATGGACGAGGCTGCAGCAAAACTCCGCATGGAAAGGGATTCTGTGCCAGAGGAACTCGACGAGATTGAGCGTAAGTTGAAACAGTTGGAGATTGAACGTGCCGCCATCAAACGTGAAGGGGACAAGGAAAAGCTCGAACAACTGAACGGAGAGATTAACTCACTGAACGAACAGTTCAAGGTACTCAACGGGAAATGGCAAGCTGAGCGCAGTCTGGTGAACAAGATTCAGCAGGACAAGGTTCAGATTGAGCAGTTGAAGTTCGAGGCGGACAGGGCTGAGCGTGAAGGCAACTACGGTAAGGTGGCTGAGATACGCTACGGCAAGATCCAGTCCATACAGGAGGACATCAAGAAAATACAAGACGAACTCTCCAAGACGCAAGGCGGCAACGCCATGATAAAGGAAGAAGTGACAAGTGACGACATCGCAGATGTAGTGAGCAGGTGGACAGGAATACCTGTGAGCAAGATGATGCAGAGCGAGAAGGACAAGTTGCTTCACCTGGAAGATGAGTTACACCGCAGGGTCGTGGGACAGGATGAAGCCATCAAGGCTGTCAGTGATGCTGTGCGCCGCAGCCGTGCCGGACTGCAAGACCCACGCCGACCGATAGGCAGTTTCATCTTCCTCGGTCCTACGGGCGTAGGTAAGACAGAACTGGCGAAGGCACTTGCCGACTACCTCTTCAACGACGAGTCACTGATGACCCGAATCGACATGAGCGAATACCAGGAGAAGTACAGTGTGAGCCGACTCATCGGTGCACCTCCAGGCTATGTGGGCTACGACGAGGGCGGACAACTGACGGAGGCTGTACGAAGGAAGCCATACAGTGTAGTACTGTTCGACGAGATTGAGAAAGCACACCCGGATGTGTTCAACACCTTGCTGCAAGTCCTCGATGACGGTAGGTTGACCGACAACAAGGGACGTACGGTGAACTTCAAGAACACCATCATCATCATGACGTCCAACTGCACGGAAGAACAGTTGCATAAGCTGATGAGACCAGAGTTCATCAACCGTATCGACGAGATTATCACCTTCAAGTCACTCGACGAGGCAGAGATAAGGAAAATCGTGGTGCTCCAGATCAACGGAGTCAAGAAGATGCTGGAGAGCAACGGTGTGACAATGACACTCACCGACGCAGCCACAGACTTCATCGCAGAGAAGGGATACGACCCTCAGTTCGGTGCACGCCCAGTCAAGAGGGCCATACAGAACTACCTGCTCAACGACCTGTCGAAGAAGATTCTCGACGGTTCTGTCAACAAGGATTCAGACATCAAGGTGGATGTCAAGGGCGGTGCTCTGGTATTCGGAAACTGAGACCCTGCCTGTACATACGAAGAAGGGATGTTCCACTGAGGAGCACCCCTTCTTTGTGTTGTTCCGTTTTCTATTTCGTCACCTTGTTGTCTGCGTCAGGGAAGATGACCGTAGGCTTGAAAGTCTTCGCCTCCTCAAAGTCCATCAGGGCGTAAGACATGATGATGCAGATGTCGCCCACCTGTACCTTACGCGCAGCAGCACCGTTAAGACATACACAGCCACTACCCCTTTCACCTTTTATAATATAAGTCTCAAAACGCTCGCCATTGTTGTTGTCCACAATTGCCACCTTCTCCCCGGCTATGAGGTTGGCGGCATCCATCAAATCCTCATCGATGGTGATGCTTCCCATATAATGAAGATTTGCCTCTGTGATCGTCGCACAATGGATTTTGGACTTCAATACTTCTATCAGCATGTTTTGTATTTTATATTGTCAATCAATCTTACAGGGACGGAACCGCAATATACCGTGATGCAGCCAACCACATAATGGGAGTCATTCCAATTGTTGAGACTCGCCAAAGTGTCACCGTCTACAATCTCGTAATACTGCACTTTCAGTCCGTCTACGGCATCTATCTGGTCAACAACCCACTGCTTTGTCTCCTGGAGCGTGTGGTCTTTCGCATAGTCGAGACTAGCAAATAGAGTCTTCGAGATTGCCAATGCTGTCTTGCGCTCATTAGCGGACAACAGACTATTGCGACTTGACAGAGCCAGTCCGTCTGCCTCCCTGACAATGGGACAAGGACAAATCTCAAGTGGGAATTTCTTGTCAGCCACCATACGTTTGATGACCGCTATCTGTTGGAAGTCCTTCTCTCCGAAATACGCTCTGTCGGGTTCCACCATCATGAACAGTTTGCTCACAACCTGACACACACCGTTGAAGTGTCCCGGGCGGAACTGCCCCTCCATCACTTCGTCAGTGGGAGGATAACTGAACGAACGGGTATCCGGCTCCGGATACATTTCCTCCACTGAAGGCACGAACACCAACAACTCACTGCCAGAGTGTCCGTCCTCGCCCCTTACTTCATCGAGTATCGTTGAGAGGAGTTCACAGTCCTTGTCAACCGTGCGCGGATAGTTTGCCAAATCATTCTTGTCGTTGAACTGTGTTGGATTAACGAAAACGCTCACCGCAGTGACATCGTTCTCCCTCAGACTGCGCCCCACGAGAGACGCATGTCCTGCATGCAGAGCACCCATAGTGGGGACAAGTCCGACTGATTTCCCTTCTTTTTTGAAAGCACAGAGTACAGCTTTCAAATCAGAAACAGTATTTACTACTTTCATTTTGATATTGTCTGTTTTTCAAAAAACGGTGCAAAGTTAGGAATATTCAACGAAACAAAGAACGGATACAGACTGTTTTTTTGATTACAGGTCCTAAACAAGCGGCAACTACACCTTAATAATATTATTTTCCACGTTCCTTCAAGAGGTCTCTAATCTCCGTAAGCAACAATTCCTCCTTGCTTGGAGCCGCTGGTGCCTTAGCCTCTTCTTCCTCCTTCTTACGGAGGTTAGCCAACTTGCTTATACCTTTAACCATAAGGAATATGATGAAGGCTATGATAATGAAATCAATACAATTCTGGATAAACGCCCCGTAATTGATTGAGATCTCAGCCACAGCAGGTGTCACGATATTACCTGCCGCATCCGTCACCTCCTCTGCCGCATCCCGAAGAACCCACTTGGAATTGCCGGTATCCGCACCTGAGAGCAGAAAGTTGAGCGGAGGCATTATGATGTCTCCCACAACCGATGACACAATCTTGCCGAACGCACCACCGATGATGACACCGACAGCCATATCCATCACGTTACCCCTCAAGGCAAAAGTCTTGAACTCTTGAATAAATTGCTTCATTTGTTTATCCGATTACTCTTATTGGAATATCCACAGAGACCACCCTGCGGTTTGACACCGCAAAGGTAGTCATTTTTCCACAAGACGGGAATAAACAAAGCCGTTTTTTTGTTTAACCGATATGGCAAATCACTCTCTTGACCGGGAAAGTAATTGTCCTTTTCAAAAAAAAACAGTCTCTTACGTGATACCCCGTCCATTAATTATGTATCTTTGCAAACCGAAAAGAGTAACGATTCGAGAATATGAGATATCACACCGTCAATATACTTTGCTTAGTGTTGTTAGTGTTGCTTTGCGCAGCATGTATAACATCAAAGAATTATTGCAACTGTGGTTAGTGACTGACTAGAACATATTATTATAGAAACTTTATTTTAATAATTTAATTACAAAGAAAATGGCAACAAAAGTTGGTATTAACGGATTTGGCCGTATCGGTCGTTTCGTTTTCCGTGCAGCTCAGAACCGTAGTGACATTGAAATTGTAGGTATCAATGACCTCTGTCCAGTAGACTACCTCGCATACATGCTTAAGTATGACACTATGCATGGTGCTTTCGAAGGTACAATCGAGGCTGACGTAGAGAAATCACAGCTTATCGTAAACGGCAAGAGCATCCGCGTAACAGCAGAGCGCAACCCAGCTGACCTCAAGTGGGACGCAGTTGGTGCTGAGTACGTTGTTGAGTCTACAGGTCTCTTCCTTACAAAGGAGAAGGCACAGGCTCACATCGAGGCTGGTGCAAAGTACGTTGTTATGTCAGCTCCTTCAAAGGACGACACTCCAATGTTCGTTTGCGGTGTTAACTTCGACAAGTACGTAAAGGGAACTCAGTTCGTTTCAAACGCTTCTTGTACAACTAACTGTCTTGCTCCTATCGCAAAGGTATTGAACGACAAGTTCGGCATCACAGACGGTTTGATGACAACTGTTCACTCTACAACTGCAACTCAGAAGACTGTTGACGGTCCATCTCTCAAGGACTGGCGTGGTGGTCGTGCCGCTTCAGGTAACATCATCCCATCTTCAACAGGTGCTGCTAAGGCTGTAGGTAAGGTTATCCCAGAGCTCAACGGCAAACTGACTGGTATGTCAATGCGTGTTCCTACTCTTGACGTTTCAGTTGTTGACCTTACTGTTAACCTCGCTAAGCCAGCTAAGTACGACGAGATTTGCGCTGCTATGAAGGAGGCTTCTGAAGGCGAACTCAAGGGAGTACTCGGTTACACTGACGAGGCTGTCGTTTCATCTGACTTCCTCGGCTGCACCCTTACATCTATCTTCGATGCAAAGGCTGGTATCGCCCTCACTGACACATTCGTTAAGGTTGTCAGCTGGTACGACAATGAGATCGGTTACTCTAACAAGGTTCTCGAGCTCATCGCACACATGGCAAAGGTTAACGCATAAGCAGTTGAACCAAATAAAAGGGAAGGCATGTAACTCCACATGCCTTCTTTTTTTGTTTCATCTTACATAACATACAAAATCGGCTCCGTTCAACAATAAATGAAGGATGAGATATCAACACGACCGATTATTTTTGTATCTTTGCGAGACAAACAGAAACTGGCAACTATGAGACGTGTATTGGTTATTGCAATGTTAGGCATTGCATCTATGGGGACATTCGCCCAATCAAAGGTGTACTTCACCAAAGAGATCACACCAGAGTCATTGGTGAAAATCTACAAAGCCTTGGGAGTAAAAGCCAAAGGCAAGGTGGCTGTGAAAATTTCCACTGGAGAGTCTGCACGCACCTATTACTTGCGCCCAGAATTCATCGAACCATTGGTGAAGAAGGTGAAGGGCACAATCGTGGAGTGCAACACGGCATATGGAGGCAACAGGAGCAATACCGAGAGCCACAGAAGGGCAATCGCGGAACGTGGGTTCGACAAGATAGCCAAGGTAGACATCATGGACGAGGAGGGCGACATGAAGATACCAGTGGCAGACTCCACCTGGATAAAGTACGATATCGTTGGGTCACACCTTGCCAACTACGACTTCATGATTAACCTTGCACACTTCAAGGGACACCAGATGGGAGGCTTCGGTGGAGTCCTGAAGAACGCATCCATAGGAGTTGCGTCCAAGAGCGGCAAGGCAAACATACACTCCGCAGGGAAGAGCGAGCAGAACCCGTGGGGCAACAACAACCAGGACTCGTTCACCGAGTCGATGGCTGCAGCAGCACAAGCAGTACATAACTACTTCAATGGAAAGGTGCTATACATCAACGTGATGAACAACATGTCGATTGACTGCGACTGCAACGGCAACCCACAAGATCCCAAGTTGGCAGATGTCGGTATACTCGCATCGACAGACCCAGTGGCACTCGACAAGGCTTGTCTTGACATCATCTTCAACCACACCGACAAGCCAGGCGACGACGCACGTCCGCTACAAGGACGCATCAAGCAACTCCACGGCGAACATATAGTGGAGCATGCGGAGAAGATCGGACTCGGTACTACCGAGTACACGATTATTGACCTCGACAAATAAAAGAAACATCAACAATAACAACAATGACTTGGGACTGAGTCCCATTGAACATACGACATTATATTATGGAGATAAAGACAGTGGGAATCGCAAGCGACCACGCTGCATTCCAGTTAAAACAATTCGTGAAGAAATACCTCGAAGAGAAGGGCTACGAGTACAAGGACTATGGCACATACTCAGAAGAGAGTTGCAACTACGCCACCTACGGACACGCCCTGGCTGAAGGCATCGAGAAAGAAGAGGTCTATCCGGGCATTGCCATGTGTGGCAGTGGCGAGGGGATCAGCATGACCCTCAACAAACACCAGAGCATCCGTGCCGGACTAGTATGGAGACCAGAGATTGCCCACTTGATACGTGAGCACAATAACGCCAACGTGATTGTCTTTCCCGGCAGGTTCATCACAGAGGACGTGTGCCGCCAGTGTCTCGACGAGTTCTTCTCAACAGAGTTCGCAGGCGGGCGTCACCAGTTGAGAGTCGACACCATCCCCGTAAGCACGAAATAAGGACGGGGCACCATCATCGAATACCAATCGTGGCAGCTTCCCTTTCGAAAGCCGCCACGATTGTTTATATCGAGTCCAGTGAAAGTCCGTTGACCACGTCAAGTATTATCACTTTCACGTTTATTGATTGTATTTCTTACCCTGCTCAACGTCTCCGGTGCCATTCTCAAATATGAAGCCACGTACTTGAGTGGAGTACGTCTGATTACCTCGCTGTCCTTCTTCATTAGGGCAATATATTTGTTGATGGGTATCTCGTCGAGCATATTGTATACCTCCTCTTTCTTTAATACAACCGATTCCATTATCGCCAACAGGAGCGAGTTCAGGTCCTTGCTCTCGGAGGCGAGGTTCTTGAAGTACTTGTAATTCATCCCGTAAGCATAGGTCGGTTCCAGAGTCTGCACGTTAAGCATGGACGGCTGTTGTGCGAAGAGGCTCTCGTTGCACACGAGCATATCACCCTCATGCACTATGTCCACCACGCGGTCAACTCCGCTTTCATCCGTATGGTACTGTCTGACCAGCCCTCTCACGAGATAAAGCATATCATTGCTCACCTCGCCCGACTTCAGTATGAGAGTACGGTGACGGAAATGTACTGGCTGCAGCATGTCGGACAGCATACTTATGGACTCCACGTCCAACTTCACGTTATATTTCCTTGCTATCTCGCGCGCCGCATCCCTCTTGTTGTCTAAAAACGCTTTCATGTGTTTGTTTGTGTTTGTTGTGTTGTTATAGTTGCGTATATTTTATTGCTGTGCGCTATAGTTTCGGGGGCCGAACAGCATACTGCCGATACGCACGAGAGTACTACCTTCCTCAAGTGCTATTCGATAGTCTTCGCTCATACCCATCGACAGTTCGCAGAAAGTCTCTTCATCGTGGAAGAACCGTTCACGAACTTCTTCAAATGTATCATGTGCCACACGGAATTCACTCCGTATCTGGTCTTCATTGTCAGTGTTGGTAGCCATGCACATCAGTCCCGTGATTCTCACATGCTCCAGCCGCCTGTATTCACCCTCCTGAAGGATGTCGAGCAGCTCCGTTGGGAGTAATCCGAATTTAGTCTCCTCCTGCGCCACGTGTATCTGTAACAGGCAGTCCACCGTGCGCCCCACCCTACCGGCTTGTTTGTCAATTTCCCGAAGGAGTTTCATTGAGTCGACCGAATGGATGAGGCTGACATACGGGACAATGTACTTCACCTTGTTGGTCTGCAAGTGACCAATAAAGTGCCACTCGATATCCTTTGGCAGAGCCTTCTGCTTCACCTCCAGTTCCTGTACATGACTTTCTCCGAACACACGCTGTCCCGCATCGTAAGCCTCACGTATGGCTTCTGCAGGATGGTATTTGGATACAGCCACGAGCCGAGCCCCAGTACCGAGGAGCTCATTCTGCAGCTGCCTGAGTGTTGTCTGTATGCACGTCATCCTGATTGTCTCCTTTAACCTCGAACGGGAACACGTCGAGCAGGCTTGTCTCCTGTATCGCAGCCACCTCATAGTCAGCCATCGTTCCTTTCATTCCTTCCTCAAAACGGTCAAGAGCCCCTCGGAAGTTGGACGCCTGTACCAACATATAGTGCGATGAGCGTTTCTCTGTCTGAGTTTTCTCATCGAGCGTGATAAAGTTACACTTCACCTTATACCATTTGTCGGCATCGTCCGCAGTATTGATGAACAGTTCGTCAATCTTTGCCGGTGTGATGTTCTTTATCTCAAGCGCACCGCTGCAGAACGGAGCGATTTCCTTCGTTATCCTTGCCTCTGCATCAGTGAAGTTGAGGGCATCCACAAGGTAAGACTCCTTGAACTTCTTACTCAAACCACCCTCTACAGCCTTCTCCGCCTCTACCTTACACTCAAACCAATAATTTCCCAACATAATCCTCTTCTGTTTCTATTCTTGTGTTATACATAAATGATTCGTTCTGCAAAGTTACAAAAAAAAATGCAAGGTATGACTGCTAACGGCTCATTATGTTTTGAACATTGCCATCGAAACCGTAGTTCTCTCTCTCGATGCTGTTTAGCAACAACTCGGTCAGTCCTAATGTAAGAGTATTACGACTGAACGAACAGGCAAATTAAACCGAAAAGAGACCGTAAGATGACAAAACGCAACCCATAGTTTTAAAGTATCATTACGATGGGAATTTATAGAACCCGCCTATAAATTCCCACCTTACGGAAAACGCAACAGGCATCACATATAGACAAAAGCGCAAACCACATCAACTCATTCTAAAATGACTATTAACTTATAGCGTCGTTCTGAGTAGTTGGTACTAGCGTACCGACTAGTCAGGACTCCAGTACCGACTAATCGGTACGCCAGTACTGCTTAGTCGACACAAACAGAAGTACTGGAAGACAAATCCCTCTATACGGACTCAGTGTAGACACACAAACCTTCTGACAGCACAAAAGAAAATTATGCGGTTAGGGCTATAGGCATGTTCTATAAAAGACGTTCCAACCTCCGCATGATGACTTGCCAGTATTCCTCTTTCAAGTTATCTGCCAGGAACGAATCGTGAACCATTTGCCGCCACTTCGGCACAGCCTTCTGCAAGCCTTCTATAAGATTCATCACAACACGCTCTTCCACTCCCATAGTATTGGCAGCCCTCAAAAAATCAGAGAGAGCGAGTTTGGTCTTACGCCCAGACAGCGTCAATGCCAATTCGTCTTTGTCTATGGGATTTGCAATGGCGACATTCAATAGATCGTATGCAGGAGAAAGCTGATAACTGTCGTACGGTCGGTAGAGCGAGAAGTTCTTCAGATGCATATCATTGTTGCCAGTAACAAAGCAAAAGAGAAGCAGTTGCATATAATTCGTCAAGTCGAGCTTCGGAGTTTCGCAATACTGCATGATGGTTTTGGCTATCTGCTCATGCGAACCTTTATATTTGTATTCAGTTGGATGAAGCGTCAGTTGACACATATCCTCCATATCTATTTTCACACCTTTCTTCGTGCGGTCTATGCGTTTGGTTATGTAACCAAGTTCACCGTCGGCAAGCCGAATGAGGCTATGGGGCACGACGCTTATCTTCGCTGCCTCTGCCAGATGCATTGTCAAGTCTTCATTTTCAGGCAACTGTGGATAACGTTCCGTCTGTGGTTTGAATATATAATCTCCCCAAAGTCCGACAACAGTCAGTCGACCAGCACCTTCATGTCTGTCCAAATTCAACGACAGCTTAGGCTGCACACCTGTCAGCGATGTCTGAGCGTGTATAATCTGCTCTGCCAAACGATCAAGGTCTTCATGTTTGTATTCAAGCAATGGTGCTTCCTTAGTTCCAAAAAACTTACGGACACACTGAGGATGAAAATCTCCCAGACTATCACCCAAGGGCTTATAACAATACAGGCATCTACACATCACTCTTGTCCTCCACCTTCTTTTGGTACAATACTTACAGAACCTATACAATCCTTGCAACACAGCAGAAGTAGCGACATGCGGTCAAGGATACTGATATCTGTATTCCTGAGTGCCACATCAAGCAACCATCCTTCTGGTATCAGTCCGTCGAAGAACGGGAACAGTGTAGGACTGACAAATGCCTCCTGCTGCAGGGGCAACGTCAGGCTTATTGCCAACGCATCTTCACAGTCCAAGTACGACTGGTCGTAACTAAAACGGTATTCGCCGCCGTCTTCGGTCAGCAAACCGGCAAATACGTCCTTACGATATACATACGCTTGTCTCATAGCTTCTTCGTGGCTGTCAGTTCATAATTAAACAAATCGAGCAACTGGTTGACCTTATCCATCCTCAACGAGGTCTTGCCCTGTTCCAGGTTTCTCACAAAGCACAGTCCGACCCCCGACTTCATTGCGAGGTCTTCCTGAGTCAGTCCGTACTCTTTCCTCAGTGCCTTGACGGCAAGTGACAAATTTGTCTTTTCCACAATCAATTATATTCTTTCGAATGCAAAGATACGGAAATATTTTTATTTTATATTACCTCAAATATAATTTTGTCCTCTTCCCGACTTTTTATACTGGTTCTAAATGCAAAAATCCATCAAAGGTTATTTTTAGAACTCACCTAAAATTATGCGGTTAGGGCGATAAAATTTTGTACGTATGTATTTTTTCCGTAATTTTGCCGCACGTATACGACAGTACGCTTTTTAGGATAGTAATCAACAAAGAAGAAGAACGATATGAACAGACTTGTAATCGCGCTTGCAATCGCGCTACTCCCTGTTTGCTCTTATGCACAGAACAGGGGGATGTTTGCCAAGAATCCAAACTCTAAAGAGGCAATCGACTACACTCCATACATGCAAGGTGCTGTAACCGAGGTGGACGGGAAGGTAGTATTCTCAAAGACCATAGCTGCACCAGGCAAGAGTAAGGCTGAGCTTTACACCCTTGTCGGGTCATGGGCATCCGCACGCTTCCTCGCAAATGTGGAGAATGGCAAATGGACAGACAAGGACTACTTCCACAACCTGGAGATGGCAGGGACTAAAGAGAGCGACAAGGATGCAGGAAGACTCGTGTTGCAGGGCAACGAGGAACTGGTATTCAGAAACAGTTTCCTCGCTAAGGACTATACCGTCATCGACTACCTGCTTGAACTTGACGTGAAAGACGGAGCTGTCAATGTCTCTATGCACAACATCTCATACGTCTATACCTTCTCCTCTGAAAAGGAACGTGTCTCTGCTGAGGCATACATAACCGATGCTGAGTCATTCAACAAGAAGGGCGAGTTCTACAAAAGCAACCGCAAGTTCCGTGTGAAGACCATCAAGCTGAAGGAAGAGCTTTTCTCTGAGATAGCCACAGTAATACAATAAACGATACAGATGAAGTCAGACGAGATAGACAAAATCATTGCTGAAGCTCTTGAGAACGACAAGAAGGGAAAGCGCAAAGGAAAGAAGGTAGAACGACAGTCGGACGGGATTCGCACGGCACGCAAGATACTAAACGTCGTGTTCATGGTGGGATTCCTCGTGGCAGTCGTTGTCTATTTCGTGTTCCCCGACCAGAAAGTACTGTTCTTCTCCATCGGTTTCGGTTCACTGCTACTGAAAATCATTGAGTTTTATCTGCGATTCATGTTTTAGATGAGACGGCAACTGATACTACTGTTGGCTCTGATGCCGGTCATGGCGTCGGCACAGCGCATCATAGGTGATCTGGAAAGCAACACAGACAAGGACATGATTCCGGAAGACTCCGTGAGAGGTGACAGGGACGACAAGAAAGACAAAAAGACCGTACCTGTCGACGTACGGGCATGGACTATCGACGGAGTCTATGGCAACCGTACGGATGCTGTGGTCGACACCATGCAGCACTTGTTCCAAAACACCAACCTCGCGGAAGGCATCACAGGACACTACAACCACTTGGGTAACCTTGGATCCCCACGCCTCAACCGTATATTCAGGGAACGGAATAATGACGAGAACGACGAATTCATCTTCCTGCGTCCGTTCAGTCAGTTTTATGTGCCAGCCGACAAGTTTCTGTTCTACAACACCAAGTCGCCTTACCTCAACGCCACATACAACTGTGTGGGTTCGAAGGACACTGGTGACGACCATGTGAAGGTGGTTTACACCCAGAACGCCGGAAAGAAAATCAACTTCGGAGGTCTGTACGACTACATGTACGGACAAGGATACTACGCCAACCAGTCCACCTCCTACATGGGTGCATCAGGATGGACTTCATACATAGACGACAAGTATGAGATGAAGCTCTACTACACACACAACTTCATGAAAATGGCAGAAAACGGAGGGATAACCGACGAGAACTACATAACCCACCCCGAGTCGATGTCGTCCAACGTGAAGTCGAGCGACATACCGACTTACCTGTCAAACACATGGTCCAGACAGGAGCACGACATCGTACACCTCAACCATAGGTACAACCTCGGTTTCTACCGTGAGACTGGCGACAGCACCAACATGCAATACCAGTTCGTGCCAGTAACCAGCATCTTCCACACGGTCGACCTGCGTTACCTGCGCCGCAACTACCGAGCCTACACCACACCCGACAACTACCATACGTACACGTACCTCGACGGTGACACCACAAACGACCGCACCAAAGACTTCGTGGTGAAGAACATCGTGGGAATATCACTGCGTGAGGGGTTCAACAAATATGCTGCGGCAGGAATCAACGCCTACGTGGAGTTCGAGCACCAGAGTTTCGAGATGCCTGATACCTTTACCACCACCCTCACCCAGTCCACCCGGTTTCTCGAACGTAACAAGGTAAAGGAAAACAACATATCCATAGGTGGACAACTATTGAGGACACAAGGCAAGCAACTTCATTTCAACATAGACGCTAACATAACACTTACTGGAGCGAGGTCAGGCGACTTCTACGTAAAAGGACAAGGTGAACTCAACCTGCCGGTACTGGGCGACACCGCCCAACTGGTCGTAAATGCTTTCGTGAAGAACCAGTTACCGTCGTACTACTTCCGCCACTACCATTCGACACACGCATGGTGGGACAATGACGGCTTCGACCGTGAAAACCGCACAAGGATTGAAGGTACACTGACAGTGCCCCACACACATACAGCACTCACCGTCAGTGCAGAGAACATAAAGAACTACACCTACTTTGCCAATACGGGACTGGCATACGCTGACGGTACGACTGTCAGGTACTCCAACAACGTCACACCGATGCAGCACTCTGGTAACATACAGGTGCTCAGTGCCACCTTGCGACAGAACTTCAAATGGAGCATACTGCATGTGGAACTCGATGCCACTTACCAGAAGACTGGCAACAAACAGGTGCTGCCTCTGCCGGAGCTGTCGCTCTTTGCAAACGCCTATATCAAGTTCCGCATAGCACAGGTGCTGGGATGCGAACTGGGATGCGACTTGAAGTACTTCACCGAATACTATGCACCCGACTACTCACCAGTAGTCAGCCAGTTCATGGTGCAGAACCAACAGAATCTCGTGAAGATAGGCAACTACCCTTTGCTGAGCGCATACGTCAACTTTGACCTCAAGCGCACACGCTTCTACGTGCAGTACTACCACGCCAACCAAGGTGAAGGACGCTATTTCTGGGCACCGGGCTACCCTATCAACCCATCATGCGTGAGGTTCGGGTTAAGCTGGAACTTCTACGACTGACGACAAGCTTAACGAGGCTGTCATAACACTGCGGAAGACGAATAAGGACTCAATAAAAACAAACAGAACATGAAGACCAAACTAAGCATGAGAATCATCAGCCTCGCCATCACACTCATCATGCCGATGGCAATGGCAGCACAACAGACCTGTCCATCTGACTCGACACGTGCACAGGTGACACTAACTACCGACTTCGGAGACATTGTAGTGGAACTGTTCAACGAGACACCGCTGCACCGTGACAATTTCCTCCGTCAGGTGAAGAACAAATCGTTCGACGGCATACTGTGGCACAGGGTCATCAACCAGTTCATCATACAGACCGGTGACCGTCTCAGCAAGAATGCCAAACCAGGGGAGATGCTCGGAGAAGGCGACGAGACACCTGCCGACTGGATTCCAGCAGAGATACGAGTTCCACAATTCTACCATCAGCGAGGCATGCTCAACGCTGCGCGCGAGGGCGACGAGACCAACCCAGAGAGGAAAAGTTCGTCCACACAATTCACCATCGTGACTGGACGCACTTTTGACGATGCGGCACTCGACAAAACACAACTGCGTATTGACGAATGGACCAACAACACGGTCAAACTGACTCCAGAGATGCGCGAGGTATACAAGACAATCGGAGGTGCACCACACCTCGACGGCAGCTACACCGTGTTCGGACGTGTGGTGAGCGGTATGGATGTGGTTGAAAAGATTGAGAAGTTGCCTACCGACCAAAACGACCGTCCCATCCGTGACTGCCATATCATCAAGGCTACAGTCACAAAATAAAGAACAACATAAAGCAGTACATCCACCAAGGGGTACTGCTTATTGTTTATATATCACACCTTATTATATATATAGGAGTATACTACCCTACTCCTTCATCAGTTTGCTAAAGAAAGAGTCAAGATCCTCGTCCATTCCCTTCAGCAGACTGTCCGTAAGACAAATATTGTCGTCGTCCACAACAAACAGATCCTCGACAGTCTCTTTGTCATCATCCTCCAGTACGAACGAGAACGGCTTGAGGACCTTCACACCATCGAACTCCTTATCATGGTGCATCTGCTGTAGAAGTGAAGTAAGAGCATGAGCAACGGCATTGAGTACATCACTGTTGACATCATTCCACTCCTCAACCACAATACTGCCCAAGAGCGCCCCCTCATCGTCAGTCATAGTCAGTTCACCCGTATCCTGCCTTAGATGCAGATGAAAGTCCGTCATCAATTCAAAGTCCCCTTCAGTCGAAACCTTCCGCAAAGCCTGACTAATCATGCCTCGCAGACCATCTTTTGAAACTTTACTTAAACTCATACCAAACCAGTTTAGATTACAAGTGCAAATGTACGAAAAAAAGCAGACTGCTGTTAATCCATTGCACACAATCTTTGTATTTTGCCGTTTTTCAGGCAGAGCCAATCAAAAAAACAGCCAATTGAATACTGTTGGCCTCATTGGACTTGGAAAGGTTCGGACAAACCGATTATTATGCGTATCTTTGTAGCCTCAAAAGAGAATGAAAAACAAACAATAAGTATCAACACTAATTATTTGACACAATGAGACAAGAATGGAGAGGGTTCCAGGGAACCAAATGGAACACAGACGTGGATGTCCGCGATTTCATCCAAAACAACTACACACAGTACGAGGGAGACGAATCGTTCCTGAGTGGCCCTACCGACGCAACCAACAAACTTTGGGATATTCTTCAGGGTTTGCAAAAGGAAGAAAGAGCAAAGGGCGGAGTGCTGGATATGGAGACAAAGGTCGTGAGCAGCATCACAGCATACGGACCAGGCTATATCAGTGAAGACACAAAAGAGCTGGAACAGGTTGTGGGACTGCAGACCGACAAGCCGCTCAAGCGTGCGTTCATGCCTTACGGAGGCATCAAGATGGCAGAACAGGCTTGCACCACATACGGTTACACACCAGACCCTGAACTGCACAAGATATTCACTAAATACAGAAAGACACACAATGAAGGTGTGTTTGACGCATACACCGACGAGATGAAACTGGTGCGCCACAACCATATCCTCACCGGACTTCCAGACACCTACGGTCGAGGACGAATCGTGGGCGACTACCGTCGTGTGGCTCTCTACGGAATAGACTTCCTCATCGAGAAGAAGCAGAAAGACCTCAACTTCATCGGCAGTGGAACAATGACTGAGGACGTGATACGTCTGCGTGAAGAGGTGGCAATGCAGATCAAGGCACTGAAAGAGATGAAGGAACTGGGCAACATCTACGGGTTCGACATCTCCAAGCCGGCTGCCAACGCCAAGGAGGCTGTACAGTGGCTCTACTTCGGTTACCTTGCTGCCATCAAGACACAGAACGGTGCTGCCATGAGTGTAGGACGAGTATCTACCTTCCTCGACATCTACATACAGCGCGACCTGCAGGAAGGTACAATCACAGAGGCACAGGCACAGGAACTCATCGACCATCTGGTCATGAAATTCCGTATGGTCAAGTTCGCCCGTATCCCGTCATACAACCAACTGTTCTCAGGCGACCCAGTATGGGCAACACTGGAAGTGGCAGGTATGGGACAAGACGGACGCTCCATGGTCACCAAGAACGACTTCCGTTTCCTCCACACACTGGAGAACATGGGACCGTCACCCGAGCCTAACCTCACGGTGCTCTACAGTTCACGTCTGCCCCACGCATTCAAGAAGTATGCTTCAAAGATATCTGTAACTACCAGTTCAATACAGTACGAGAACGATGATGTGATGCGTCCGATATGGGGCGACGACTACAGCATCTGCTGCTGTGTGTCAGCCACACAGACAGGAAAGGAGATGCAGTTCTTCGGAGCACGCGCCAACCTCGCCAAGTGTCTTACCTACGCCATCAGCGGCGGTATCGACTCACGTACACGTGAGCAGTGTGGTCCGGCATACCGTCCTATCGAGGGCGAGTACGTGACTTATGAGGAGTTCATGCCTAAGTTCGACGCCATGATGGAATGGTTGGCTGACGTGTATGTCAACACACTCAACCTCATCCACTACATGCACGACAAGTACTTCTACGAGGAAGCGGAGATGGCTCTCATAGACACTAACGTGCGCAGGACATTCGCAACTGGCATCGCAGGATTCAGTCATGTGGTCGACTCCATCAGTGCCATCAAATACGCCAAGGTGAAGATCAAGCGCGATGAGACAGGCTTCCCTCTTGAGTTCGAGACTGTGGGCGACTTCCCACGCTACGGAAACGATGATGACAGGGCTGACGAGATTGCCGTATGGTTGTTGAAGACTTTCATGAACAAGATAAGGAAGTACCACACTTACCGTGACTCTGAGCCTACCACCAGTATCCTCACCATCACATCTAACGTTGTATACGGCAAGTACACGAGCAACATGCCAGACGGACGTAAGGCTGGCGCACCTCTCTCTCCTGGAGCCAACCCATCATACGGGGCAGAGAAGAACGGACTGTTGGCATCACTCAACTCTGTTGCCAAACTGCCGTACGAATATGCGCTTGACGGAATTTCCAACACACAGACCATCGCACCGTCAGCACTGGGACAGAACGAGGAGGAGCGCGTAAACACACTTGTCAGTGTACTCGACGGTTACTTCACCAAGGGCGCACACCACTTGAACGTGAACGTGTTTGGAGTGGACAAACTCATCGACGCGATGAACCACCCGGAGAAACCAGAGTACGCCAACTTCACCATACGTGTGAGTGGATATGCAGTCAAGTTCATCGACTTGACTAAGGAGCAGCAGATGGACGTGATTGCGCGTCAGGCTCACGAGCGTCTCGCATGATGACAGACAACAAAGTGCCTGTACTGGGAAACATACACTCCACCGAGTCGTTCGGCTCGGTGGACGGTCCCGGCATCCGTTTCATCATATTTTTGAAAGGGTGTCATATGCGTTGCCGTTACTGCCACAATCCCGACACATGGGACTCTGCCAATAACGACCTTCGCAGTGCAGACGACCTGCTCGACCAAGCGGAACGTTACCGACCCTACTGGGGAAGCACTGGAGGGATAACTGTCAGCGGAGGAGAGGCTCTGCTCCAGACAGACTTCCTCCTCGACCTCTTCCGCAAAGCCAAAGCGAGGGGCATCAACACATGTCTCGACACATCGGCACAGCCCTTCACACGCAAGGAACCGTTTTTCTCCAAGTTCAGGGAACTGATGTCACTCACCGACCTCGTGTTGCTCGACATTAAACATATCGACCCTGTGGAGCACAAGGCTCTGACACAGTGGGACAACACCAACATACTCGACTGCGCCCATGTTCTCTCGGAGATGGGCGTGCCTGTATGGATACGACACGTACTGGTACCTGGAGTGACCGATGACGACGACAGTCTGCGCGGACTCCGTTCATTCATCGACACACTGACCAACGTGCAGAAGGTGGAAGTACTGCCCTACCACACCCTTGGCGTGTACAAGTGGGAACAATTGGGGTTGAACTACACCCTCAACGGGGTAGAACCGCCAACAGCGGAATGCTTGGCAAACGCAAGGCACATACTGTGCGACAGTCACTGACACTTGCATCACCAAGACTGTCCATCATACCATTATCAATACATACGTGTCAAGTACGACTCCAGTAGCAGTCAAACTTGACACGTATTTTGTCAAGTGATAAATTTACCACAATAAAATTTGTCAAGTATATAGATTTACTCTATCTTTGCATCCGTTATGAAAGATTCGACAGTTATTCAGAACTTGAGGAGTGCCATGCACCGCAATGGCATCAGTCAGAGAGAGCTTGCCTCGATGATAGGCAAGGACGAGACCGTTATCTCACGTTGGCTCGCAGGTAAGGTAGGCATTTCCAAAAGCTCCATCGAACTGCTGGAGTCAGCATTGAACGAGCAACTTATAACAGACAATAGTAATATGAAGACAGCATTGATTACAGGAGTTACCGGACAGGACGGCAGCTACCTCAGTGAGTTCCTGCTTGACAAAGGTTATGATGTGCACGGAATAATAAGGCGCAGTTCGGTAGACTACCGTGAGCGTATCGCACATCTCGAAGGACATCCTCATTTCCACCTGCATTTCGGAGACCTCGGAGACTCTATGTCACTGGTCAAGGTAGTGGGTGTTGTACGTCCAGATGAGATCTACAACCTGGCAGCACAGAGTCACGTCCAGGTCAGTTTCGACTCTCCTGAGTTCACAGCCGACGTGGACGCTACAGGTGTGTTGCGTATACTCGAAGCTGTACGCGCCTGTGGACTTGAGAGCACCTGTCGAATCTATCAGGCCTCCACATCAGAACTCTACGGTAAGGTGGAGGAAGTGCCACAGAACGAAAACACGCCGTTCCATCCATACAGTCCCTATGCCGTAGCCAAACTCTATGGCTTCTGGATTGTCAAGGAGTACCGTGAGGCGTACAACATGTTCTGTTGCTCTGGCATCCTCTTCAACCACGAGTCTGAACGACGCGGAGAGACCTTCGTGACACGTAAGATTACACTTGCAGCAGCGCGCATCTCCCAAGGGAAGCAAGACTGTCTTTACCTCGGCAACCTCTCGTCACTGCGCGACTGGGGCTATGCCAAGGACTATGTGGAGTGTATGTGGCTCATCCTACAAAACAAGCAACCTGAGGACTTCGTGATTGCCACTGGAGTGCAGCACTCGGTGCGCGAGTTCGCCTACTATGCGTTCAAGCACACTGGAATCGAACTGGAGTTCAAGGGTGAGGGACTGAACGAGGTCGGTGTATGTGTGAAGGTGAGCGGCAACGTCAGCAAGGAACTGGTCGGCAAAGAACTGGTGAAGGTCAAGGAGGACTTCTACCGTCCTACTGATGTGGTGAACCTCTGGGGCGACCCTACCAAGGCAAAGGCCAAGTTGGGTTGGAATCCATCAAAGACCTCGTTCGAGCAACTGGTAAAAATTATGGTGGAGAGCGATGTGGCAAAGGTTGCAGCTGAAGGAGCTGCAGCAAAGGTGCGCACCAATCTCGCTGAATACTTGGAGAAAGGAATTGTCAAGTAATATGTTGTCAAAGGATTCAAAGATATACGTGGCAGGTCACCGCGGACTGGTCGGCTCTGCGATATGGAACAACCTGAAGTCACGTGGATACAATAACCTGGTGGGACGCACCCACAAGGAACTGGACCTGACCGACCAATATGCTGTGAAGGCATTCTTCGATGAAGAGAAGCCCGATGCGGTGGTACTCGCTGCCGCCTTCGTGGGAGGCATCATGGCAAACAGCCTTTACCGTGCCGACTTCATCATGATGAACATGAAGATGCAGTGCAACGTGATTTCCGAGGCTTATGCTCACGGAGTGAAGAAACTCTTGTTCCTCGGCAGTACCTGCATCTACCCGAAGAACGCCCCCCAACCCATGCCGGAGGACTGTCTGCTCACGTCACCGCTGGAGTATACCAACGAAGAGTATGCCATCGCAAAGATTGCAGGACTGAAGATGTGCGAGAGCTACAACCTGCAGTACGGCACCAACTACATAGCTGTGATGCCGACTAACCTGTACGGTCCTAACGACAACTTCCACCTGGAGAACTCACACGTAATGCCTGCCATGATGCGCAAGATATACCTTGCCAAACTCATTGCAGAGGACGACTGGCAAGCCATACGCAAGGACATGGACAAGCGTCCCATCAATCCACCGTCTAAACTGGCGGAACTCATCGGCAAGGAGAATGTGGACGGACAGAGCGACAGGCAGCGCATACTCGACGCACTGGCGTTCTACGGCATCGAAAACAACAAAGTGACACTGTGGGGCGACGGTTCACCACTCCGTGAGTTCCTCTGGAGCGAGGACATGGCGGATGCATCAGTACACGTGCTTGTCAATGTGGACTTCAGTGACATCATAGGAATCGAGAAGTACTCATCCGTATTCTACGGAGTGAAGGCGGACGGTGTGGTCGACCGCAACAACAGTGAAGGACGTGGCGGAGCCATCCCATCACTCGGTGAGATACGTAACTGCCACATCAATGTGGGTACAGGAAAGGAACTGACTATAAAGGAACTGGCGGAACTGGTGGTCGAGACCGTAGGATTCACAGGAACTATCGTGTGGGATGCGACCAAACCCAACGGCACACCACGTAAACTCATCGATGTAGACAAGCTGCACCGTTTGGGTTGGACTCACAAGGTGGAGATCGAAGAGGGAGTGCGGAGACTGTTCGATTGGTACAGGTCGACCATAAACTGACAACAGTGCTACAGACAGGAATGAAAGAATCATCTATCGAAACAGGACAGGCAAGGCTCTACCCTATGCTACTCAAGCCCAACCTCCACTCTGTGGTGTGGGGAGGCGACCGTTTGACCCGTTGGAAAGGGATGGCGGAACAAGACGGAGTCGGCGAGAGTTGGGAGGTGTCGGCAGTGGACAGTTCACCGTCGGCAGTGTCCAACGGTGCATGGACTGGTTGCAGCCTCATCGATGTCATCAGTAAGATTCCGGAAGAGATACTCGGCAAGAAGGTTGCACAGCAGTACCACAACAAACTGCCGTTGCTCGTGAAGTTCATTGACGCAAAGAAAGACCTGAGCATACAGGTGCATCCCAACGACGAGATGGCGCAACGTGAACACGGCAAGTTCGGCAAGACGGAGATGTGGTACGTCATCAACGCTGAGCCTGGCAGTTACCTGTATGCGGGATTCAAGAAAGGAATAACGCCCGAGGAATACAAACAGAGGATTGCAGATGGCACCATCACTGAGGTGTTGGCGCGACATGAGGTAAAGGCAGGCGATGTTTTCTACATACCGGCAGGACGGGTTCACGCCATCTGTGGAGGAATACTACTGGCAGAAGTGCAGCAGTCGTCCGACGTGACCTACAGGATTTACGACTACAACCGTCCGGGTATGGACGGCAAGCCGCGCGAGTTGCACACCGAACTGGCAGCCAAGGCACTCGACTTCCATGTGGACGACGAGTACCGCACCATCTATCGTGAGAGCGGCAACAGGGCTGTGTCGGTCATCGATTCTCCGTTCTTCAACGTGAGGGTGACAGACATAGAGCCTCAGACAACCTTGGGGACAGTCAGACAGTCTAACGCCTTCCACCGCAACCTCATCAAGTACGACAGTTTCATCATCAGCATGTGCATCAAGGGTGACTGTAAGATAAAGATAAGGTCTACGGGCGACGAGATTACTGTGCGTGAGGGCTACAGTTGTCTCATACCGGCAGCTATAGCCGACTACGATGTCATCCCACTCCACGGCAAGTCGAAGGTGCTGGATGCCTTCATTGACAACCGTCCGTTCACGCTCAACAAAGTCATAAACAAGTTCTTCCATCTGAGCGACAGATAGAAGAACTTGCTTAGGCTCTCATATATGTTTAGTCCCTTCTGAAGATGTCGCGCGTGTACACCTTGTCCTTCACGTCATCAAGTACCGCATCGTAGCGGTTGGCTATGATGGCGTGACTCTTTGACTTGAACGAGTCGAGGTTATTGTCCACCAGACTACCGAAGAACGTCGTTCCATCGGCAAGGGTCGGCTCATAGATGATGACCTCAGCCCCTTTAGCCTTGATACGTTTCATTATACCTTGTATTGCAGACTGTCTGAAGTTGTCTGAGTTGCTTTTCATCGTCAACCTATACACCCCTATCACACAAGACCGTTCCTTACGGGAGTCAAACGTATTGTCGTCAGCATAACTGTAGTAGCCTGCTTTCTGGAGCACTGCATCTGCAATATAGTCCTTGCGTGTACGGTTGCTTGCCACGATTGCCTCAATCAAGTTCTCCGGCACATCAGCATAGTTGGCAAGGAGTTGTTTGGTGTCCTTCGGCAGACAGTAGCCTCCGTAGCCGAACGACGGGTTATTGTAGTGCGTACCGATTCTCGGGTCGAGTCCCACTCCCTCTATGATAGCAGCTGTGTCGAGTCCCTTCACCTCAGCGTAAGTATCCAACTCGTTGAAGTATGACACGCGCAGTGCGAGGTACGTGTTGGCAAAGAGTTTCACTGCCTCTGCCTCGGTCAGTCCCATGAAGAGCACTGGTATCCCCTTGGTCTCAGCACTGTCCACAGCATCGAACCTGCCAGACAAGTCTGGACTCTTACCGTCTGCCGACGGACCTATGGCACCTTCCACCAACAGTTTGGCGAAGGTCACAGCCTCGTTCTTCCACTGAGGCGGAGCACCCACGATGATACGCGACGGATAGAGGTTGTCATAGAGAGCCCTGCTCTCCCTCAAGAACTCAGGCGCAAAGATAAGTTTGAACGACTTACCCTCCGGCATCTTAGGCTCATACATGTTGTACAGCCGTTGGCAATAACCCACGGGGATGGTTGACTTGATGACCATCACCGCATCAGGATTGACACTGAGCACGAGGTCTATCACCTCCTCCACATGACTCGTATCGAAGAAGTTCTTCACCGAGTCGTAATTGGTGGGAGCTGCAATCACCACATAATCGGCATCTTTATAGGCTGAAGCCCCATCGAGCGTAGCACTGAAGTGCAGTTCCTTTTCCCTCATGTACTTCTCGATGTACTCATCCTGGATAGGACTTTCCTTCCGGTTGACCTTGTCCACCTTGTCTGCCACCACATCCACAGCCACCACCTCGTGGTGCTGTGCCAGAAGGGTCGCTATGGACAGACCGACATAACCTGTTCCCGCTACTGCAATTTTCATAATCAATCTCTTTTTATTGTTCTTAATTTACTGTCAATCATGTCCACTAACTCGTCCGACATCCCAGTCACCACCTTACGACAGAACATCTTGTCGTCCTCAACCAACATCCGCCAGTCATCTAGGGTCAGTTGCTTCACACTGCCGTGATAGGACAGCGAGTGCAACGGAGTGAGGTTCACGAGTCCAGGGTACTCACCCTTATACAATATTGCCCGTTCACCGAACGGAGAGTTGTAGACGAGGGTGTGTATGCACAGTTCGCTCGGGGCGAAAGTGGTACGGAAATACCGACTGATGGACGGGTTCTCCTCCAACGTGCACTTCACGTAACGTGCACAGTCGAGTGTAAGTGCCCAGTAGTCGGAACCGAAATACACGTCGCACATCGCTCCGTTAATCTGAACCTGTGGGCGACGGTGAACGCCCAACAGAGCAAGTAGCTCGCGTGAGCCTGCCACCAGCTTGTTCTTCAACCAGCGGTTGCGCCACCTCAGGTCACGGAACGGATGGACATGTACAATTTTAGCCAACTGTCCCTTGTTTCTGCCACGGGTGATGTTGAAGCCTTCTATCAATTCCTTTTCTTTGTTCTCCTCAAAGAACCTATGAATACGTGCGTTACTCCACAGAGGATAGTCCTGTCCACTCAGACACACCAGATGGGTGTAGGGCTTGCCACTGTCCACAGCCGCCTTTATCAGTTCATACTGATAGGCCACCTGCTCGAAACCGCCCCAACTCACCGCATGACGCGGCACAAAGCACACCTTCTCCGGCAACAGCCGACGGAACAGGGTGTCGTCCACATTAGCGTCGATATGGACATAGAACTCGGCATCCTCATCGAGAGCCGCCACCAACCGCTGCAGGTGTGGAGCGTCACAGTAAGCAGAAATGAGATAAGCGATCATCATCCGTCGGTTTCATTCAGTGGCACTCATACCAATACCTCCCAGAACGACTCTGGCAGGTAGATGTTGTTCACGTCAACGGCAAACCGGAACAAGGGGGCAATCTCTTCGGGGGTGAATCCGGCGATGCCGCACCCTATAGGAGTCACGAGGAAGGTCTGCTGTGGATGGTTTACAGCATAATCGATGAACTGGAGTACATAAGGACGGATGGTGTCCACCCCACCCTGCATGGTCGGGATGGCGTAACTCTGTCCCTGCATCCCCACTCCCTGTCCGAGGACCGCACCGAAGTAAAGATGGGCGGCACGTGCTGCCCCACCTCCGTGCATCCCTGCCAGGTTACTGCCGAAGACAAAAATCTCGTTTGGTTTGAGCGATGTGATGTTGTTTGGTGTTATTCTGTTCTGCGGTATCATACGTTGTGTGTCATTTACAAACATTGAAGGTGAAGACTGATCGCAGACTGCCGATGGAGCCGCCATCTCCGCAGACTCGTATGCGGCAGATGCCTCGTAATACTTCCGGAAATAGGGTATGACTACCGTCTCCATCAGTTTATGGTAGTTCTGGGTCACTGCAGATGGTGTGATTCCCAGTTCCTTTGCCACCTCCTTGCCCTTGAAGCCGTCAATGAGTATCATCTGCAGGATGAGGGACGACCGGAAGTCCCTTCCGAGAATCTTGTGACAAATCTCGAAGACTGTGTTGTGGAAGTCCGAAGTGAAGTTGTCATCGGGTACATCGAAGCTAAGGTTATCCTGGTCTACACGGATTTCGAACGGCTCCACCTTCCTTTCCTTGGTGTACGACTTCAGACGGTCAAGGAGCACGAAACGGAAACCATTGACCATCCACGTCTTCAGTGAGACACCCGATTTGCGGTCTTCCAATGGTCGGAAGTCATGACGGTCGAGCGAGAGGTAATACTCATGGGCAATACTGTAGAAGTCCAGTCCCTGCTTCATCTCCAACCCATATTGTCGGTTGTAGACGTAGTAGGCGATGCGGCAGTAGCCGTAGAAATAGTCGCGCGTGATCAGTGGGTCACGGTTGCGCAGTCCCTCTATTATGTCATTATCGGAGATTCCCTTCATAGACCGTTTGCATTCATGTGGCAAATTTAATGCAAATCTTGGAGAAAGCCAAACAGGCGGCAACGTTTTTCTCTCCAGTTAGAGAAAAATATTTTGCAGACTGGAGAAATTATTTTTGCCAGTTACTTAATTTTTGCGTGCCTTGATTCTTTTAATAGGTAAACAAGTACAAAGTACAATTCAAGTTCAACTATTAAAACAAAGGAGAATAAGACAATGAAACGAGTAATGAACCTTATCATCGTGGACGAGAGCGGAAGTATGTCAACCATCGAGAAGCAGGCTCTCACGGGACTCAACGAGACACTGGAGACAGTGAAGAAGATGCAGGACTTGCATCCTGACATGGAACAGCGTGTGACACTCATAACCTTCGACAGTTCACACAAGCGGTATGTGTTCGACAACGTGCCGGCTACCCACACCCATCTGTTGACCAACAACGAATACCGTCCAGGCGGAGGTACACCACTCTACGACGCAATCGGCATCGGCATCAGTAAGTTGAACGCCCAGACCGCTGTCGACGACAATGTACTGGTGACCATCATCACAGACGGGGAGGAGAACTGTTCCGACGAATACAACCTCACGATGGTCAAGACGCTCATCGAGAAGATGAAGAAGCAGAACTGGACCTTCACTCTTATCGGCACAGACAACCTCGATGTAGAGGGAATGGCAGGAGACATGAGTATCGACAATCACCTGCAGTTCACTGAGGACGCTGAGGGGACACAGCAGATGTTTGAGCGCGAACGCAAGTCACGTGTCTGCTACAATGCCTGTCTGGCGGAAAACGCTCCGATGAAGAGCGGCAGTTACTTCAAGGAGTAAAAGTCGAAACGGCAGTGCAAAAGAAATCCGCAACTTTATTGGTTGTGGATTTCTTTTGTACAGACCTCTAATCCCAAGTTGCTTTCTCTATCTGAGAATCATCGTTGTCATCATATGCTCCTATAGAAAATGGAGTTGTATCACCATCACTGTTTGCGAGCATACAAGTTGTTTCCATAGCAATTACAGTCATTGCCGGGGTCTCATAATATTTTTTCTTTTCCATTTCAATAATATTCTCAATGTATGGTTGATTAAGGTTGCACTACCGCACGGACTGGGATGCAATAATAACGTGCAAACGCAGGGCTGTTTGTAAACTGGGGTTTTCCGTCACTTTCAAACACTTCTGCCGTGTTGGCGTAGTATACATAGTCCGAAGATAATGGACGGGTGCTCGTCTGCAAATACACATTTCTGTATATCTCACGTCCCCCAGAATAATCATAATAACCTGATGCAGGGATGAACACCGTATTGCCATTTGCCACGCTTTTTATGTCAACACCGGCAACATAAGTTGATTGTGAATTTTTCAGCCTATACCATTGATTGGTAGTTTCCTCATTGTAATAATACATTATAGCCTTACACTCCTCGAGGGTTGGCATACGGCACGGTGCTCCCCAAGCGGCAGTAGCGGCATCGTCCTCAGGATCGAGTTCCAACTTGCCGTCCGTAAAATTGTATTTGGTAAGTCCGCAGTCCGTCTTTATTACATAAGCATAATTGCCGAACTTCGTGTATGTGTTCCAATACGGGTTAGACTCTCCCGACCATGGTTCTGTGTAGCCCCACGCATAATAGCCTCCGAAGTCGGCAGGGACAGTAGCACCCAAGTTCACCTCTGCCCATAGCAGACCGCTCGACAGACCGAGGTCGATGAACCGGTGTCCGTTGACATAAATCTCGTAGTTGCTTGTCACCTCCAGTCTCTTGAGGTGAGACCGTTCCAAAGTGAAGGAGTCGAAGGTCTTGGAGTACTTATAATCAATCTTGGCAGTCCCGTCTGAGGTAGTGTTGGAGCCTTCGATGCTCACCGTCAGAGAGTACGTCCCTACAAGCAGAGGAAGACAGAACACACCCTGCTGGAGTTTCTCCGCACCGCTGTAGCTGAACGTCACTGTCTTGCAACCATCGTCCGTACCTGTATAGCTGAATTTCTTGTTCGTTTCTGTCATACAAGCGTCTCCACAGATGGGTTGGTCGGCAGTCACAGTGACAGTACCCGATTCGGGTATCTTGTCCACCTTGATTACAGCCACACCACCTAAGTTATGGAAAGTCACGATTCTATCTCCATTACTGTTCTTGGAATCCGTGACATTACCATACATCGGCATGTTGAAACTGTTGATGTTTGCCACCACATTGCCAGCAGAGTCTGTCGAATAGTACTCTTTGTCGACACCTGTGTATGTGTAAGTATCGGGGAAGTGATAGGTCACCAAAGAGTCGCCATAACTCAAGTTGTGTTGTTCACTATACGGATAGAGCACCACAGCATAATTTCCGATCTCGCCCTTCATCGTTCCTGTGAACGTAGCCTTGCCTGTACCCGCTCCGTCCTTGACAGTAAACGGTTTGAATGTTCCTTCTTCCTCCGACCACACACCGATAACATCGTCTTCATGCCAATAACCATTGCCTGCCTGGTCGAACCCCACACGGGTCTTGGCATTGGCTGAACCTTCATCGTCAGACCCAGGGTAATAGACAGTGAGCGACTGAGTAGTGACTGGAGTTGGGTCATCCGTCACTGCCTCGTCACTTGTACACGCCACATACGACATCGCACTGACGAGAATGGCTATAACACACATTATGTGAGTGATACAAACGTTTTTCATGTTTCAATATAGAATTGATTGTTGTCAGATTTCCAGAGCAAAGTTAGGTAAAAATCTTGTAACAGGCGGACCTATTTTCCATAAAACAGGAGGTGACATACAAAACTGTGCCTCTGTGTCGGGATTTATGACTACATTTGCAGCCGCAATTGCGAAAACCACAATATTGGGACACAAGACAACAGTTGGAGGCACACACGAGATGATTATGGAGAAAAAGGAGACAAAGGAAAGACTATGGAACAGTAACTACACGAAGATTTGGATTGCCAACTTCATGCTTTATTTCTCCTTCATGTTGCTGATGCCCCTCTTCCCCCTTTACTTGCGCGACACCTTCGGAGCAAGCAAGGAAGTCATCGGAGTAGTACTGTCGGGCTACACCATTGCCGCTCTGGTCATCCGTCCGTTCAGTGGTTATATGGTGGACTGTCTGCCACGTAAAGTAGTCCTCATGGTGTTCAACTTTCTCTTCGTGGCATTTTTCGCAGGATATTTAGCGGCATCCTCACTCACCCTCTTCGCCATCTTCCGCACACTGCATGGCATTCCATTCGGAGCCACCACAGTAGCTGGCACTACGGTGGCAGTCGATGTGCTTTATCCCAGTCGCCGAGCAGAAGGACTGGGTTATTACGGACTGAGCAACAACATAGCCACAGCCATCAGCCCCACCGTCGCCCTCTTCCTACTCCACTTGTTCCATAGCTACAACCTGTTGTTCGTCCTCTCTCTCATCATCTCCTTCATAGGACTGGCGATTGACTACACCATAAAGATTGAACCGGAGGAAAAGCAAACGAGTTCTGCAACAGGGACACCAACCACAGTGTATGGTGGACAGTTGTCCCAACGCCGCATCATTGTGTTATTAGGCAAACTGTTTCTCTTCAAGGGATGGAGTCTGGGACTGTGCATGCTTTTCTTCTCCCTCTCCTACGGAGTCATCTCCACTTACGTGGCTATATTCGCTGCAGAGGAACTGCATATGAAAGGCGGTGCCGGTATCTTCTTTCTGTTGCTTGCCAGTGGACTGGCACTGTCACGGCTTACTGGAGCCAAGGGACTGCGGCAGGGACACATCGTGCACAACGCCTCCGAAGGTATGCTCATTTCCCTTTTCGGCTATTTCCTTTTCGCACTCATACACCACCCCGTATCCCTCTACGCCTCGGCACTCATCATCGGACTGGGCAACGGTCACATGTACCCAGCATTCCAGAACATGTTCATCAACCTGGCGACAACCCGACAGAGAGGGACTGCCAACTCCACCCTGCTCACGTCATGGGACTTGGGTTCAGGCATCGGTGTGCTTCTCGGAGGCGTGATTGCCGGTATGGTCAATTACCATACTTCGTTCTGGATGATGTGGGTTTCCAACCTCACCGGGGTCATCATCTACTTCACTTACGCCAAAGGCCATTACCTCAGAAACACACAAAACTCTGTGGCGTAATTTTTCCTTATCACAACTTCACCTTGACAGGCTTCGACTCGTTGTGTAGACGGTCAAGGGCAGTGACAACGAACGTGCAGCCAGTCTGATTACCCTCCAGTTCATACCATGGTTCAGAGGTTACAGCAACGATATGTGACGCATCGTCACCGCTCACATTGACCTTCTCACCAGGCGCGAAACGATAGACAACATACTGCCGCGCCTTGTCCATCTCCTTCTTCGCCTTCGGAGCAGTCCAAGTAAGGTAAATCTTGCCACTTCCGTACAAGCCATTGCCACTCTTGAAGTCTACGGATATCTTACGCACCTTCTTCGGAGCTTTGTTGTCAATAAACGGCATGAGAGGCTGTAACGCCGGATAACGGTGGTACTCCACCTCAAGCATCGTACGGTAGTTGCCGGGGTTGTTCACCACAGCCGCAGCATACCACTGACAAGAACCTTTCACATTGGACTCACTGCGCTGTATGGCATACTTGCTCACCATCTGATGCATTCGAGGATTACTCGGGTCTGCCCCCTTTACTGTACGTTCTACATCCTGACCGATGAAAAGAGGTCGTTTACCACAATAGTCATTCCACCAGTCACAAAGCACCTTATAGTCTGCCACCGTAGTCCCGATATTCCAGTAGATTTGTGGAATGAGGTAGTCCACCCACCCCTTGTCAGACCATAACACCACATCAGCGTAGAGGTCGTCATAGTTCTGTGTTCCACGGGTAGCACTACCACGGTTATTGTTCACCCCGTCAGGACTGTTTCTATATATGCCGAACGGAGAAACTCCGAACTTCACCCACGGCTTCACCTTCCTTATCAGTTTATGAATGTCGTAAATCAGTTTGTTCACATTATCACGCCGCCAGTCCTCTATATTGTCGAACCCACGTGGATCGGCATTGAAATATGCTTGGTCAGGAATGGGTTGTCCTGCCACTGGATAAGGGTAGAAATAATCATCCATGTGCAGTCCGTCCACATCATATCTGTTAAGTATATCCTCAACTATAAGACAAGTGTACTTGCGGTTTACTTCAAGCGCAGGATTGAAGATAAGCAAGTCACCGTACTTGAAGACCCTATCTGCATATCTGATAGCAGCATGGCTCGGGTCAAGGGTTGTGGTTCCTGCCGTCTTTGCCCTATAAGGATTAATCCATGCGTGACACTCCATACCTCTATTATGGCACTGCTCCACCATCCACGCAAGTGGGTCCCACCCATCGGATGGAGCCTTGCCCTGCTGACCAGTGAGGTAACGGCTCCACGGCTCGTAGGCAGAGCGATAGAGAGCATCGCCCTCGGCACGCACTTGAAAGAGAATGGCGTTAATGCCTGCTTTCCGCAGAGTGTCGAGTTGACTGCTAAGCATCTGCCGCAGTTTGGACGGAGACTTACCGAGGTACTGTCCGTTGACACACTGTATCCATGCGCCACGGAACTCACGCTTGGGGTAACGCTGGGCATGGACACTGACTGAGACGATGGTTGTCAGAGCAACCGCCATCGCCACAATGGTTTTTAATCGTGATAGTTTCATTATGTCTTGTCTATTATTTTCTTTACAGAATAGTTCTTCCTTTACAGGACTGGGGTCAACAGGTTACCGAACCACCCCACAAAACGCTTCCAACGGGTTTTCTGCTTCCAGTAGTCCTTGGTCATCGGCACACACTGCCTCTTGTCATGTTCAAACATGTCCATCAATTCTGCTGTCACATCCTTATCAAAGATGACGGTGTTCACCTCATAATCGCACCGCAAGCTCCTGCTGTCAAGGTTAGTCGACCCGATGGTACAGAACTTACCATCGACCATCATTATCTTGGAATGATGGAAGCCTCCACGAAACATGTAGACCTTGGCTCCCCGTTTCTCCATCTTACGCCCCACATAATGGCTTGCATCAGGAGTAAGGGGGATGTCACTTCTCTCGCTGAGCATTATCTCCACCGTCACGCCTCGGTCTATACAGCGTTTGAGAGCATCACGGACTGATTTGGTCGGCACAAAATAGGGATTGACAAGTTGTACCTTGGTATGGGCGTTGTCGAGCATACTCACGTACAACTCACGCATTGACTTGTTGGTTTCTCCTGGATGCCTGTCGACCACAGCCACCTCCGATGTGCCACGAACTGTCGGTTGGGGAAAATACTTGTCTCCAGTAAGCAATTCTCCTGTAGCAGACTGCCACATACGACAGAATATCTTGTGCAACTGTCCGACCGCAGGGCCCTCGATACGCATGTGCATGTCGCGCCACGGACCGATTCCCTCCAGACCGTTTACATAATAGTCAGCCACGTTCATCCCTCCAGTGTAACCTATCACACCGTCTATAACCACAATCTTACGGTGGTCACGCGGCATAATGTGGTTCACCCAAGGAAAAACCACAGGGTCGAACTTCACCAATTTTATTCCCAGTGCCATGATAGAGTCATGCATATGGTGTTCCACCGGTTGGTTGTTCGACAGATTGCCGAACGCATCATACATAGCTCTCACCTCCACACCCTCAGCTACTTTTTCTGCCAGTTCATGGTAAAGCAGTCTCGCTATCGAATCGTTGCGGAAGTTGAAGTACTCCAGATGGATGAAGGACTTAGCATTACGGACAGATTCCAATAGATCTGCGAATTTCTCCTTACCGCTTTTCAGCAGTTTCACAGTATTGCCTTCCGTTATCTCCAGTCCCTTGCCTTTCAGAAACCCTTTCTCATATACATCACTCTGAGCGCACAAAGGCACAGAGAGAAATGACAGAATTATAATATAGAATATCTGTTTCATTACACACTTAGTCATAAACCAGCGCCACAACCTCCTTACCATACAATCTCCTCCTTACCGTGGGCACGCAGATAAGCGTTAGTCTGACTGAAGTGATGGTTTCCGAAGAAGCCACGGTAGGCGGAAAGCGGTGACGGGTGAGCTGAACGCAGTATGCAGTGTCTTCCACCGTCAATCAACTGAGCCTTTCCTTGAGCGTAGCTACCCCAGAGTATAAACACCAGATTATCCTTACGTTCACTCAGAATACGTATGACGGCATCCGTAAACTCCTCCCACCCATGCCGTTGGTGCGATCCTGCCTCATGCTCGCGTACCGTCAGTGTAGCGTTGAGCAACAGTACCCCCTGTCTTGCCCAACGAGTCAAGTCACCGCTCTGCGGCACAGGAGTACCTGTGTCGGTCTCTATCTCCTTGAATATGTTGACAAGCGATGGAGGGAAAGGCACACCGTCAGCCACAGAGAAACATAGTCCCTGAGCCTGACCCCGTTCATGGTATGGATCCTGTCCTATCAGTACCACCTTCACATCAGTGAAGGGACACTTGTTGAATGCGTTGAAGATGAGTCGTGCTGGAGGAAACACGGTGCGTGTCGCATACTCCCTCTTCACGAAAGCCACCAGTTCTGCAAAATAAGACTTGTCGAACTCAGTCTGCAACTGCCGTCTCCACGACGGTTCTATATCCACATTCATTTGTTTTCGGGCATCAGTTCCGCAAGTTTCGACTGCAGTTCTTCCTCACGCAAATCCTTTGCTACAATCACTCCGTTTTGGTCAATCAACACATTGGCAGGAATTGCCTTTATGCCATAGAGAGATGCTGCCTCACATTCCCATCCCTTAAGGTCGGACATCTGTGGCCAAGCCATGCCAAGGTGCTCCAGTCCTGCCAGCCATGCCTTCTTATCGCTGTCGAGCGAAACACCGATTATCTCCAGTCCCCTGTCGTGGAACTTCTCATAAGCCTTCACCACGTTAGGCATCTCAGCGCGGCACGGACCACACCATGAAGCCCAGAAGTCGATGAGCGTGTATTTGTTGTTCTTCACAAACTGACTGACTGAGAGTTTTTCCCCCTCAGGATTTTCCATTGTAAAGTCAGTATATTTAGCGTCCACCGCACTCCTCTGCTGTGCCTCTATGTCAGCCACTATCATTTTGTAGTTTGGTGTGTCTGGACATTTCAGCTTGAACAGTTCAAGCAGTTCCGTCTTTTCGGCTTCTGTCTCAGCCCTGTTGTAGATGTCTGCCAGAATCATGTCGCTTACACCTGAAGGCAGATGGTCTATCATGAACTGCTTCTCAGCCTTGTGCATCTCATCGGAGAGTGAGTCCAGTTCCTTCTGTGCAGCCTCAATCTCTTCAGGAGTACCTTTCCTCTCGCGCACGATATCCCAAGAAGGTTCTTCCAACTTGTTCCACTTGTCCTCCAAAGCCATATACTCCTTGTAGAGCTTAGACTCCACACCATCGCTCTCCACTACCGGTTTCTTTTCCTCATCCTTGAATATCTGCACCTTGATATTGGCTTTCTTCTCAAGTATCACGTCAGCCCATCCGCCTACAGCGTCACCATTGTGCAGAGCGATTACATAACGTATGGCGGCTCCGTCATAGCTACCCTTGAATTCGAACTGTCCGTTTTTCACCACTGCGGTGTCTGTAGGTACCATTGCAAAAAAGCCCTGCATCTGACACAAGTAAACGGTATCACCGTCAACTGTCCCCTCTGCGGTTCCTGTAATCACATAACCTTGCTGGCTCTCACATGCAAGGAATGATGTAAGGCACATTGTAAGTGCCATACAAAATAGTTTCTTCATCTGTTGTTATCTGTTTTATTCTTATACTAAAAAACTACTGGTGCATCAGTCTGTCCAAGGTGTCCACCGCCTGCGCCAAATCGTGGGCAAAAGTGGTGTGGTCGAGCAGGAAGTCCGCCCTACCGTTTGACAGACAGGCATACAGTTCCCTATCCATGCCGTCCACATATCCGCCTATAGCCTGCTCAATGTCATCCTTCTGCCAATCAAGTGTAGAATACCTGTACACCCTCTCTTTCTGGTGGAAGAAGCAATATGTGGACTCTATACTGTCTTGTGAAATCATCTGACAGCATCTTTATCGAACCCTTCAGGTCTGAACTGCCTTTGGTCTTCACTGTACACATACCCTTCCCCCTCAAGGCGAGCTTTCAGTTCTTTTGGGGTAGTATCGAAACTGTAGCACAGTGATTCGAGGGAATCATACTCGTCGTCGCGCAACAGCATATTCACTGCCGACACGAGCATAGCAGGGTCATTTGGTAGTCTGTCCATAGCCAACATTGTTTGTTTTGCACATGCAAAGTTAGAGATTCTACTCCTACACACAAAATTTTGGAGACAAAAAGAGAGTTGCAATTCCTCTAAGCCTACTACAACTTTTCTATCTCGTCCTCAGACAAGCCAGACAGTTCTGAAATCATCTTTTTGTCCATACCTCGCTCCAACATTGCCCTAGCTACATCTGCACGACCTTCAGCACGACCTTCAGCACGACCTTCCGCACGACCTTCCGCACGACCTTCAGCGCGGCCTTCAGCACGACCTTCAGCACGGCCATCTTGCAAGCCGTCATCATAGCCCGTCATGATAACGCTACGCTGGTATCGGAGGTTCTCCATGTGACGGACATAGTCATTCTTTTCTTTCACCGACATTTTATCCAAGGCCAAACATTTACGTGCGTCAGCCAAACCCGGAGCTTTGGCAGAGTCTTCAATCTCACCTGTCTTAAGGAAGCCTATCCACTCGTCAAGATTATTGACAGCAATGTCATCAAAGTTGTTGACGCAAAGCAGATAGTATTCAGGGAAGATATCTCCAGCTTCGCGGTCTGTGGTCTTGCCCTTCTCAATCACGTCTCCAAAGAACGCTTCGCTCTGTCTCTTGGACAGTTTCAGCACGTCGTCCGTCTCATGCATACCTCTGAACACCGTCTTGCCGTGATAGACATAATCCTTGGCTTGACCAAGAGTGAAATACACGATATTGATGGAATACACCTTCCGCACCTTGTCGTAGTCATCACCCAAACCAATGAAGTCCGTGATAACCTTCGACACTCCATAAAGTATACGGTGGAAATATGTAAGTTCACGCGTGTTCTGAATCTCGAAGATTGCCAACTCCCCTTTCTCGTTCTCTGCGAGGATGTCCACACGGTTGAACTTGTCGTTCTCACTGTATTGGTTGGACTCGCTGTCCAAAAAACGCTTGATGGTAAACTTCTCGTTCAAGAGAGAACACATCAGTCCCTCCAACACTGCATAATTAGCCTTGTTGCGGAGCAACCTCTTCATAGCCCAGTCAAATCGAATGTAGTTTGCCATAATTTCAACAATTGATGATAAGTTATCAAGTTATGATGCTGCAAAGCTACAATTTTATCCTGAGACATCCAAACAATCAGACAGAAAATATCGGACTTTGATAGTAGGTGACGTGTCCCACGTCACAACAACAATAACTGACGTGTCCCACGTCACAACAACAAACAGCGTGCGGTGGGACAGGTCACAACAGCAAAATAATGTGCGGTGGGACACCGCACCTACTAGACAGGCACATTTTAGTATGTCATTATAGTTCAATCTCAGGCTTCACGTCCTCATATTGGGACATGCATCTGCCAATATCTGCACCAATGTACGTAGGGTCGCAGATAAGGTATTTCCTGCCTTCATACACATAGCCGTCCCCATCCAGAGTTTGGTCGGTGAAGCGTATGGCAGTAGCCTCATGTCCGGGGAAGTGCAACAAATGGACATCCAGGCCCAGCACGTTGCGCACAATGAACGAGAGCAGGATGGCACGGTCTTCGCAGTCGTTGCTCGGGTAATAGAAGTTCTCCTCGATGAAGAACGGTTTCTCGTAGCCAAACTGTTCGTCGTCAGTGGCATAACCGAAGGCATATTGCATGAAGTGCAGCAAACGGTTTACGGCATCCTTTTCCGACAAGCCCTTGAGCTGTTCCCTCACCTGTCCCAGAAGTTCGTTCTTGAAGTCAGCGGACATGCACGACTTGGCATATACCGGTATGTCGGTCTGCACGAAACCCTTTGCCACATCAATCGGAGGCTCTGGCACAGTTCCCTTCAGTGTCATCACCCCGTCGGTCAACTCATAGTTCTTTTCCCCCTTGGCGGGCATCATGAGACTGCCCACGACCAGGTTGAGGGCATTGCCAAGATCTGCCCCTTTCGGCAAATCATACGTGGAGAGGGTGGTCAGTCCTTGGCTCACGTCCTTCCCATCGTCATACATGAACACAAAGTACTTTGTTCCATCCAGCTCGAGGTAAGGACGCGCATACACCATCTGGCGGAACGGAACGAGCAACAGGAAACGGTCGGGCCGTCCCTTGCCTATCCTCACGTCGAAACCCATGTTGGCAAGCAGGTAATGGGTGAGCACCGCACTGGAGTTGTCGTCCCTTGGATAAAGTGCGTCCGCATAGTCATGCACCAACTGGTACGTGAGCCAGTCGTTGAGGTTGCACCCGGTGCGGTACTGGTTGAGTGCGGATGCCACCTTGTCGTACACGTCACCGTCCTGAAAACTCTGCCACAGCACACTCACGTCATGTCCCTCCATTCCCCCAAGCGAAGACAGTCTCAACTCCGACGCCCTTGCCTTGAGCGAATAGAAGTCGAACGACACATACTTCTGTACGGGGATGACAGGAAGGCCCAACTCCGGCATTGTCGGTTCGGGAACAGGCGCCAGAGCTGTCGGGTCAGGCACGTCAGGCACAGGAATCATTGTCACCGGAGTGATGTCCACGGGAGGAACCCTCGGAGCCGTCTTCGGTTTTTTTTCGGGATAGAATTTCTTGCCTGCAGACAGGTCGTAGTTAACCCACACGGTATCAAGGAAACTCGCATAGTTGTCGAGTATCTCGCCATGAAAGCCCTGGTAGTCATCGAGCATCCGCTGGCGGAACTGTGCGAAGTCGCTGTCCGTCTGTGCGTCTGCCCCAGATACACACGCTGCCAACAACAGGCATGGAATTATAATTTTCCTCATGTCGAAAGCCGTCCGATCATTTTACTGATTCAGGCACGAACCCCTCACGGACGAACTCACTCACCTTCTCGGCGTACTTCCGTGCAGCCTCGCTCTCCTTCATGGCGTTCTCCATGGCACGGATTCGTGCTTTGGTGGCTGCGTCCTCATTGACGATGAAGTAGGTCTGCATTGCGAAAGTGCCGTCACCGTTGTCACGGATGACAGAGAACGACTCCTGCATCTCGCCCTTGATCTCCTTCTCAACCAAGGTTTCGTAGGCCGTATAGAAATGGTCGAACTCAGCAGCCACATCGTCACTGCCGGCAAGGTCACTCACGATACGTCCCCTTATCTTGCTGCCAGCCTGACGGGCATACAGGTTGTATGCATTGTTGACCGCCTGCTGCTTGCCCACGTTCTTTGACTTGAAGCGACTTGCCTCGCCCATCACCTCGTAACCGTTCTCACCAAGGGCTGAGAGTTTGTCGTAATGGAGCAGCAAAACTACGTCAATGGAACGAGTACTTCCGTAGAGCTTCCATCCCTCCTTCTTCAACTCCTTTTGCTTCTGCTTGTACTCCTTCTTGATTGCCTTCTGCAATTGTTTGTTTGAACTCTGCGCTGTAACGGTAGGTACTGCCAGTACCATCGCCAGCAAAAACACGAATAAAGTCCTCATTGTCTTCATACGAAATTATTATTTTTGGTTTATCTTGAAAATTTACACTTACAGTTTTTATTGTTGAACTGAAAAAACTATACATCTTACCCCCCTGAGCTTTCAGTATTGTTTCATACGTCGCAAAGATAATGGTTTTCTTTTACAGTACACACACATACATCAGAAAAACAAGGGAAATATCTAAAATTTAACCTTCCCGACCTACCTTTTTCCAAATTATAGTAGGTGACGTGTCCCACGTCACAACAGCAGAATATTGGGCGTATAGGTCATTTTGCGTGGTATTTTTGACATAC
>CAVFVJ010000036.1:0-23268 GCA_963626085.1 Alistipes ihumii
GTTGACTTGAAACCTGCTTACGGATTGCTTGAGATTAGCACATCACCGGAGAATGGTGCCAAGGTGTACATAGACAACAGCGCGACGGCAGCCGGCACCACACCGTTCACCACTAGCAAACTCTCTGGTGGCAGCCACACTCTGCTTCTGCAGCAGTCTCAGTACGAGAGTCGTACGATGACCGTTGATGTTCCGTCTGACGGCTCAACACAGAAACTGACGGTTCCCATGACCGCCAACTTTGGTACGCTGACCATAACCGCTCCCGAGGGTTGCCATATATATGTAAACAACGACGACAAGGGCGTGTCGCAGTGGACAGGCAAGCTCTCCGCCGGTTCTTATGTGGTGGAGGCACGCCGTGAGTCACACCGCAGTACAAGCAAGAGGGTAGACGTGGCGAAAGGCGGCATGCAGACCGTGTCGCTCGATGCCCCGACACCAATCTATGGGTCTCTCAACATCACGAGCAAGCCTGTCGGGGCAGACGTGTACATAGAAGGAAAGAAGGTAGGTACAACCCCGGACATATTTGCCAATGTGCTCGAGGGTACACGTGCTGTGGAACTGAAGAAGTCTGGCTATGCCGTCTACAGTTCCAAGGTCACGGTATCCGAAGGCAAGGTGAGCGACCTCGCAGCGACGCTGACTGTTGAGGAGAAGCCAGATGATGTTGTTGCGACAACAGGAAGCAGTACTGTTAAGGGCAATACAGGCAATGCCGTGATAGACGAACTGATAAACAGTATGGTGTTTGTTGAAGGCGGTACGTTCACGATGGGTGCGACCTCGGAGCAGGGCAGTGACGCTTACAGTAGCGAAAGTCCAACTCACCAAGTTACCCTCAGCAGTTTCATGATTGGCAAGTATGAGGTGACCCAGGCGTTGTGGAAAGCTGTCATGGGCAGCAATCCGTCGTATTTCAAAGGTGACAATTTGCCAGTAGAGAAGGTTTCTTGGAATGACTGTCAGATGTTCATCACCAAACTGAATTCGTTGACTGGTTTGAATTTCCGTCTGCCTACAGAAGCGGAATGGGAGTACGCAGCTCGTGGAGGTAACAAGAGCATGGGTTACAAGTACTCGGGCAGTAATAATATAGATGATGTGGCATGGTACTATAGTAATATCGATTACAAGACTCATGCTGTCTGCACGAAGCAACCGAATGAACTTGGTCTGTATGATATGAGCGGCAATGTCTATGAATGGTGCAGTGACTGGTATGGAAGTTACAGCTCCACTTCTCAGACCAATCCTACAGGTGCTACTTCTGGCTCTAACCGCGTCAACCGTGGTGGCAGCTGGAGTCTCAATGCCAGGTACTGCCGTGTGTCTTACCGGGGCTACGACTCACCGGGCAGTACCGGCAGCAGCCTCGGTCTGCGCCTCGTCCTCCCAGTTCAATCTTAAAAAAAGGCTATATGCAGATAAAGAGTGCCAGTCTAGTAGGTGCGGTGTCCCACCGCACATTATTTACTATTGTGTGACCTGTCCCACCGCACATTATGTGCTGATTCGACGTGGGATACGTAGGTCCCTATTATTGTGACGTGGGCCACGTCACCTACTAAAGGATTGACAGGCTCTGACAATCTACTTGCTTGCAAGTCTTTCAATCTCTTCTCTTGACAAGCCTGATGCATGAGATACGGTATCCAAAGGAACTCCCAAAGCCGAAAGTTTCAAAGCCATCTTCTCCTTTGTCTCCTTCTCTCCTTTTTGCATACCTTCTTCCAATCCTTCCGCACGTTCTCTTTCCAAGGCGGTGTCGATGGAGTCTTTGTACCTTAGACATACGAAGTCCTCTTTAGGTAAATAAAACCAAATTGTGACTATTTCCCGTTCTGTGTAGATTCATATTGTGTCCCAACCTACCTTGTCGGCGTCTGTTATCTTTCGCAGTACACGACACGGATTGCCGACGGCTACAACGCCCGATGGGATGTCGTGTGTGACGATACTACCCGCACCGATGACAGTGTCGTCTCCGATGGTGACATTTGGCAGGATGATGGCTCCGCCGCCAATCCATACACGGTTGCCTATGTGGATGTCTCCCGGTATGAGTGCTCCGTCCATGCGCTCCTTGGCGTCCAAGGCGTGGTTGGCATCATAAATCCCTACGTTCGGACCAATGAGCACCTGGTTACCGATAATGACGTTACCGCAGTCGAGTATCACGCACCCGAAGTTAATGTAGACATCGTTGCCGATCGTGATGTTCTTACCAAACTCACAGCGAAAGTCCGGCTCAATCCATACATTCCTGCCTACGGACTTGAAAAGCCTCTGTATCAAGTCATGTCGCTTCTCTGTCTCGTCATCCTCTGTCTTGTTGTACTCGCGGAATAGTTTCTTAGCCTCCACCCTGCGGTTGAATAGGTCTTTGTCGAAGTCATTGTATACTTCTCCAGTCCGCATCTTTTCCCAGTCTGTCTTTTCTGTCATATTGTGTATTCTTATTAATATTTATTAATCACTAATTCCTTATGTAGCTATCTCATTCCTTATTCCGCTGACGGCAATCGTTTGGTAAAGATTGGTGTTAACTGCGACAGCGACCAGCGCACCATAAGCGATTGGATAATCTCTCTTAATAGCTCCTCACAGCAGTCCTGTCATGTATAACGGCAGGTAGGTGATTCCGTCCTCTGTCTTTATATCAGCAGTATGTAGCACATAGGGTGTGGAGAGGTAATTGCTGTATTTTGCAATGCACTTTTTAAGTGATGAAAGGGCGTATCTGTTTGTAGATTTCACCTCTATGGGGGATATGTTGTGACGGGTCGTGATGGCATCTTTGGCGATAAGGAAATCCAATTCCATTCTCTCCTCAGCATTCTCCTTATTATATTTAGAGAAGAAATAGAGGCTGTGTCCAGCTGTTCGTAACATTTGCGCCACGATGTTCTCCATCACCATGCCGTTGTTGTTTCCATCTCAACAGTTGATTATATACTTTTCGTTCCATAATTTACACCTATCCGCAATTATTAGATATGTTATTACGCACCTATCCGCGATTAATTTTTGTGCAAATTTACACCTATCCGCGATTAATTCCAAATGTTTTGCTGTGTTTTTATTGGACAATAATGGTTCCATAAACCAACGTCAATGGGTATATGTTCCTAATTTCAGTACAATCTCTTTATTTTGTGAATTCACACTAAATAGATGCTCATTGATGAGCTACTATGTTCTGTTCCCTTTTGCATTGCGCTTTTTGGGAACATATCAGGTGGCGGCAGAAGTGGTGAACCAGATAAACCTGTCATCATATATCTCGACCTTCGTTACGCTGACTGCAACCCTACCATGTAACGTTACGAGCCTTGGAGATTATGTGAAAAAAATGTCAGAAGATAACGGCCATTCAGGAAATATGCTTAACTTTGCGATGCCCAAGGAAGGATGATGGTGAAACATTACGCTGTTGTCTAAGGAATGGTCGGGGCATCGAGCTCCGCCAATTCCTACCCAAGAAAGGACTCTGGCTCACATTGTCTGTTGTCTGTCTTGGGAGCAACTGGCAGGTATCATTGCCTAAGCAGATAGAAAAACTGGTCTGAAATTGGGGAGTACTATAATAACTACACAATGGAAAACTCAATGGAGGAGAATCGTTTGTTTTCAATTTTCATACCCACTTGGAATAATCTTGCTTTCTTGAAATTGTGCGTAGAGAGCATACAGAAGAATTCAACTTACAGACACCAAATAATTATACATGTGAATGATGGTAGCGATGGCACTCTTGAGTGGGTACGGGAGCAGGGATTTGACTATACATACACTCCGCATAACGTTGGTGTCTGTTTGGCCATGAATATGATGCGAAGCAAAGTGAAGACAGACTATATATGTTTTGTAAACGACGATATGTATGTTCTTCCAGAATGGGACAAGGTTTTGTATGATGAAATAAAATGTTGTTCAGACAACAGATTTTTCTTGTCTGCTACTACGATACAGCCGCACACCCCCGGGAACTCAGTACTGAATGCCGACTACGGAGACTCAGTAGAGACTTTCCGTGAAGATGATTTGCTTAATGATTTCGGAAAATTGGAGATTCGTGATTGGATGGGTGCTACGCTTCCGCCAAATGTTGTCCATCGAGATATTTGGGATTTAGTTGGTGGATACAGTGTAGAACTGTCCCCGGGGATGTACAGTGACCCAGACTTTACTGCAAAGTTGTGGCTTTGTGGAATCAGGTATATGAAAGGCTTGTCTGCAAGCAGAGTATATCATTTCGAGACGAAGTCTACAACACGCATACGAAAAAACATGGGACAACGGCAGTTTCTTATGAAATGGGGGCTGACAAGCTCTTGCTTCCGTAAGACATTTACTTTCAAGGGGAAGGACTTCGATGCTTCTCTTATGGGTAAACGGAATGAAGAGAAATCTCTGAAGGCGCAAATTGTAAAAAGCAGAATAAAAGCCGTGTATTGGCTCTTTACAAAGGATTTCGGGCCATTGAACAAGTTTTGGGAAAAAGGAATATTGTCCTGAATGATTTACACTGTCCGTCTCTCGGACAATCGGGAGTGTGGTCGGGTTCTCGCCTGTCCGTCTTGTCATTTGATAAGCGTAAAATATATGGCTTTTATCCATTATAAAAGATAAAAGCAGTATATTTGCAGAAAGTTTAGATTATAATAGACAAAGTATGGCAGCAATAATCCGTCAATCATATATCGACAAGATAGAAAGGTATCTTGGTAAGGATACAATCATTGTGCTCGTGGGTCAACGGCGTGTGGGAAAGAGCTACACCCTCAAGATGGTATGCGACCGCAAGAAAACAGATGAATATAATAATATCATCTATATCGACAAGGAGAAAAGAGAGTTTGACGGCATTCAGACTTATCGGGATCTCAATGATTATATCGAGCGACATTTCATTCCTGAAAAGCACAACTATATTCTCATTGACGAGATACAAGACATTCTTGAATTCGAGCGTTCCATACGTAGTTACCGCACTGAGCCCAATACCGATATTATTATCACAGGTAGCAATGCCCATATGTTGAGCGGTGAGCTCAGTACACTTATCGGTGGCAGATACAAGGAAATATACATCCAGTCGCTTAGTTACAGCGAGTTCCTAGAATTTCACCATCTCGAAGACACCGAGAGATCTCTATCTCTGTACATACAATACGGTGGCCTGCCAGGCTTGGCTAAGATAGGACTTGATGAAGATGATGCACGTGAATATCAGATGGATATTTGCCATACCGTATTGTTGAAGGATGTCATTATGCGTAACCAAATTCGGAATGTGCCGTTCTTGGAAAATCTAGTTCGCTTTTTGGCGGACAACACTGGCAAGTTGATTTCTGCAAATAGCATAGCTAAATATATGAAATCGCAAGGGGAATCTATAACTTCTACCGCCATCATCAACTACATCTCTTTTCTTTGCGAAGCCTACATCTTGCACAAGGTGAACCGTTACGACATTCACGGAAAACGGATTTTTGAAACAAACGATAAGTTTTACTTCGAGGACAACGGTATTCGAAACGCTCTTGCAGGAGGAACCAGGGAGGGCGACATCGAGAAGGTGATAGAAAACATCGTCTACCAACACCTCGTTCGTTTGGGCTATCAAGTGTATGTTGGGCAGTTGCAAGTTGGAGAAATCGACTTTGTATGTACTAAGCCTAGTGGTGGGCGTGTCTACGTGCAAGCCTCCTACATCATCATTGATGACGCCACAAGGGAACGGGAGTTCGGTAACCTCCGCGCCATCAAGGACAACTATCCCAAATATGTGATTTCCATGACCCCACTTCTGACCAAGAACGATGATGGGGGCATCACGCATATCCACCTGCACAGGTTCTTGACGGAAGGATTGCAGTGACAAGTCTGCACCTGTCTGCGACTATTTTGCGCGAAATGGGATTTTTTAGTACGTTTGCAGCAAATAACGGATGTGGCCATGGCACAAGAGATAATCGGAAGGGAGCATGAAATCAAGGAATTGCAAACTCTCTGTCAGGCAAAGAAGCCAGTTTTTGCAGTAGTTTATGGCAGAAGGCGTGTCGGGAAGACCTTTCTCATAAGATTCACTCCGAGAAATATACACAAATGCTAAAAATTCGGAGTGTACTATGGTTATAAAACGAAAATCCATTCAAGGGAGTGGTCTTCTCGGTGCTGCCATTGAGTATGAGGCTATTCCTGATGATTTCAAGGCTGACTTGGAAATGCATGATCTGATACTGCAGATGGCAGATGACCTGTATTTGGGTGAGGTATGTGCAAGCTGTCGGAACTGAGTGGAGAAAAATGAATCAACGGAACATTTCCTCTGCGCCTGAACACTCAATACAGCAAACCGAAAAGCCAAAGGGGAATCTTGTCGCCATGACCGATGTCTATCTTGTCGGATACGACATAGCTGTTGTCGATACCCTTTATCTGGGAGAACCCCTTGTTTTTACCTCCCACTTCAAAGAGCCATTTGCCATCCACAACCAGGTCACCATGACTCGGCATGCTGAGTTGGTGGCTCACGCCCAACTGAGAGGCCATGAAGGTTTCGCGCATCGTGCCCTCCTCGGCTTTGGATGTCAGGCAGTACATCAGGTTCGTGTTGTAGAACAGCACTTTCTCTGGCTTTGTCAACATGTTCATGTCGTTGTCGACAGAATAAAGCCTGCGCACCAATGCTGCTTTGTCCATTAGGTCGAGAAGTTTCAGAATGTTGTTGCGCGAGGCTTGCAGCGTGTTGCACAGTCCCGAAATGTTCAGAGTATAAGGGGAGCTTTCCGCCAGTACTGCCAGTAACTGTTTGGCTTTATATATGGACTCATATTCGATATTGCCAACGGCTGGAATCTCTGTGTTTATGATGGTGTCGATTACTTGCTGCAGACGGTCGAAAAAACCGTCGCCCTCTTCGCGGTAGAAAGGGTAATAGCCGGACTCCACATATTTCTCAAAGTATCCGAGCACCTTCAGCTTTGAGGTAATAAGGGACGCCTGCATGAAATGATCGTTGAGCACACTCTCCAACGACAGTACTGGCAATTGAGCCACCTGTTCCAACTCTAGATACTCCCTGAACGACAGTCCTTCCAAGGTATATTGGCGATGACGGCGGGATAGGTCACCCATTAAAGACTTTTCGAGTCTGAGCATTGATGAACCCGTCACCACAATATGCAGCCCGGGATATGAATCGTAAATGTTCTTGACTTCCTGTTGCCAGCCTTTGTATTTGTGTACCTCGTCAAGGAACAGGTGTGTACCCCCATGCGTATAGTGGTACTCCGCCAAGTCGAGTATCGAGTGACGGGCAAACCATATATGGTCGAGTGATACATAGAGTGCTTTTTGCTTGTCTGGAAACGTCTTGAGGATGTGCTGAAGAAGCATGGTCGTTTTGCCTACGCCCTTCGCTCCCTTGATGACAATCAGCCTGTTATCCCAGTTGACCTTATCATATAGATATCTGGTGAAACTCAAATCGGTCTTTGCCAACAAACGTCCGTAAGTCTTGTAGATCCTGTCCATATTGCTAACTGCTATTTCGGGCGCAAAGGTACGATTTTACTTTCTAATATCAAAATTGCGGTCAGATTTTTACTTTGGAAAGTTAATTGTCGCTACGTAAATACGAGCGGATTCGGGGTGCATTCGTCCATTGATAAATTCCTAAAGCACGTATTCTCTGCTCTCAGGAGAAAATGTGCAATTCCTTTTAAAGTGTAGTGCCCTGTCTGTTTAATTCACTTAAAGTTTTGCGGTTACGGATCTTTGGTGTATATTTGCAGTGTGAAACGTAGAAGAGCAAGGCCATGGCAGAAATAGTGAACAGATATCCTGTGGGGATACAGACCTTTGAGAAAATCCGGGAGGGCAACTACCTCTATATTGACAAGACCAAGTATATTGTGGATTTCTTGACGAAAGGGATGACGTATGTTTTCCTGAGTCGCCCGAGACGGTTCGGAAAGTCGCTCTTCGCCTCCACGCTCCAAGCTTATTTCGAGGGGCGGAAGGAACTCTTCGGAGGGCTCGCCATAGCCGACTACGAGAAGGACTGGGTGGCGCATCCTGTGCTCCACTTCGACATGAGTGGAGCGAAGCACATGGATGCTGATGACCTTGACGGGTATCTCGACTTCATCCTCCGTCCATACGAGAGACTGTACGGCAAGGAAGAGTGGGAGGACACGCCCAACAAACGGCTGATGGGACTGGTGGAACGTGCCAACGAGCAGACTGGACAGAAAGCTGTGGTCATCATCGACGAGTACGATGCACCCCTGCTCGATGTTGTACACGAGAAGGATAATCTCCAGCAGCTGCGTTTCATAATGCAGAACTTCTACAGTCCTCTGAAGAAACTCGACCCATATTTGGAGTTCGTCTTCATCACCGGAATAACCAAGTTCTCCCAACTCAGCATCTTCAGCGAGCTGAACAACCTCGACAACATCAGCATGCTCGACCAGTACTCCGTCATCTGCGGCATAAGCAAGACGGAACTTACGACTGTTATGAAGCCCGACATCGAGGGACTGGGCAAGGCTATTGGCATGACCTATGAGGAGTGCCTTGACGAGCTCACTCGCTACTACGATGGATACCATTTCGGAAAGGATTCAGAAGACGTGTTCAATCCGTTCAGCCTCATAAAGTGCATGAACAGTCAAGATATATCCGCTTATTGGTTTGGCTCTGGCACACCGTCCTACCTCATCAAGACATTGCAGAAATATCATGTCAACGTACTGGACATAGAGAACAACAGCTGCGACGTGGATGACTTTGACATCTCGCCCGAGCAGATGACCTCCGCACTGCCGTTGCTCTACCAGAGCGGCTACCTCACGATAAAGAAATACAACCCCATCCTGCGCCGCTACTCCTTGGGCTACCCCAATAGGGAAGTAAGGATAGGTATGCTGAAAAGCCTCGCTCCTAACTACCTCTCCCCGATAGCGATGGACAACAGCAGTCTGGTGGGCGACCTGCTGGAAAAGCTCTACAACGGTGACGTGGAAGGTGCAATGGTGCGTCTGAAGGCTTATCTTGCCAGAATCTCCAACCGTCTGTCCAACAAGAACGAGCGTGACTTCCAAACCGTCTTCTACCTTATCTTCAACCTCATGGGCGCATACATGAGGGTGGAGGAAGACAGTGCCGTAGGTAGGGCTGACGCAGTTGTCCACATGCCCGATGTCGTGTATGTCTTCGAACTGAAGTACGATGGTTCAGCGGAGGATGCCATCCGTCAGATTGACGACAAGGGCTATCTGATACCATATTCCGCTGACGGCAAACGACTGTATAAGATAGGTGTCAACTACGACAGCGACCAGCGCACCATAGGCAACTGGATTATCAAGGAGGGGTGACGGAATTTTTGCCGCCTCTTCCTCTATTTCCTTTGTCCCTATAGTTTCCCTTGTCTTCCTTGGCAATATAATGATCCTTGTCTTCCTTGTACCAGAAGAAGTACTGATTCTGCTGTTTCTTTTCCTGTGGCGTCTTGGCTGAATATACCTTTTCGAGAGTGTAGGGGTGGTAACCTGTGTACCATGCCTCCGTACTTACGGTCATAGGTGTTGGGGTGAAGTCCTGCACTTGTTCGAGCTTGAACCCGAGGTGACGAGTGAGTTCCGCCAGATGCTGCATGTCTTCTTTGGTGCAACCTGGATGGCTGCTTATAAAATAAGGTATCAGTTGCTGGTTGAGATGCCGTTCTCGGTTTACTTTGTCGAATATCTCCTTGAAGTCGTAGAACAGTTTGAACGACGGCTTCCGCATCAGTCGCAACACTTTGTCGCTGGTGTGCTCGGGAGCGACCTTGAGCCGTCCGCTTACGTGGTGTTCGATAAGCTCGCGCGCATACCGCAGGTTCACTTTGTTTGTCTTCTCGTCACCTGTGTCGTGAAGTATGAGGTCGTATCTGACACCACTGCCGATGAAACTCTTCTTGATTCCTTTAAGGGAGTCCACTGCATGGTAGACCTCAAGCAACGCACTGTGGTCGGTGTTGAGGTTGAAGCACACTTTCGGATGTATGCATGAAGGACGCTTGCACTTCTTGCAGATATCCAGATTCTTGCCGTGCATCCCATACATGTTGGCACTCGGACCGCCCAAGTCACTGATGTAGCCCTTGAAGTCGGGCATGTTGATAATCTGTTTTACCTCCTTCAGTATGCTCTCCTTGCTTCGGCTTGCTATGAACTTGCCCTGGTGGGCAGATATGGTGCAGAAGGCACAGCCCCCGAAGCAACCACGGTGCATGTTGACAGAGAACTTTATCATGTCGTAGGCAGGGATGCGCTTGCCGATGTATTTAGGATGGGGCAGACGAGTGTAGGGCAGGTCGAACGCACGGTCAATCTCTTTCTGTGTCATCGGTGGGTACTGAGGGTTGACCACGGCGTACATGCCGTCCACCTCTTGTATCAGACGTTGGGCGTGATATTTGTTCGACTCTTCCTCGATGTGGCGGAAGTTGGCGGCTTGACATTTCTTGTCTTGCAGACACTGCTTGTGACTATAGAGCACGATGTCCTTGTCGGTTATCTTGAACTCGTCCTTGCGTAGCAGCATCACGGTCTGGGGCTGTGGGTGGCGTAGCATGAGACTGTGGAAGAGGGTGGTGTCCGCATACTCCAGTCCTCTCGTCCGCAACTCGTCGTCAATCAGACGTGCGATACTAATGGTCGGGCGTTCGCCCATACCGTAAGTCAACAGGTCGGCACCGCTATCGCACAGTATGCATTTCTTTAGTTCGTCCTGCCAGTAGTCGTAGTGCGTGAGCCGTCGCAGTGACGCTTCTATACCGCCAATGACTACGGGCGAATCGGGATACAACTGTTTCAGTATTTGTGTATAGACGATTGTAGGGTAGTCCGGACGTTTGTCGTGTCTGCCGTCTGGACTATAGGCATCTTCCGACCTCAATCGTCGGGCAGCCGTATATTTGTTGACCATGGAGTCCATGCATCCCGGAGCGATGCCGAAGAACAGGCGTGGACGACCCAACTTCTTGAAGTCACGGAAGTCCCCGTGCCAGTCGGGCTGGGGCACGATAGCCACTCTCAGTCCTTCCGCCTCTATGACCCTACCTATGACTGCCACTCCGAATGAGGGGTGGTCGACATAAGCGTCACCAGAGAAAAGGATGACATCCAGTTCGTCCCAACCGCGCTGTTCTGCTTCTTTCTTTGTTGTCGGCAAAAAAGCCGAAGTGGTGTATGTTTGTTCTTTATTCATCTGCATAGAAAATTGGTGATTGCCTGCATCAGCAAGTTGCGTGTCTGTGTTTCTTGTATGCTTTCAATGGGAAACCCGACTGTGATGGTCTTGTAGTCATCTCCGTCGTAGGCAACAGCAGCCGGACTGCCGTCACTATATTGGAGTATGGCGAACGCTCCGTCTGAAGACTGCAGCGACATTATCTTGGGTACTGCATAGCTCTTGGGGTTCATCTCCCTATAGATGTTGAAGCGGAGCCCACTTCCATTGACTGAACATATGGACTTGTCTGTTATTTCTGTACCGTAGGTGGCGTGTAATGTCTGTAAGGTGAAGTCCCGTCCGTTGAACAGGTTGGCTCCACTGACAAGCAGACATCCTCCGTGCCGGCAGTAGTCGTCCAGTTTGGCTGCAGTCTCTTTCTTGAACTGTGTCTGTACTCCATAAATAAGGTCAATCATAGTGTATTCTTTCGGTACGGTCACTCCACGGGTCAGTGCCTCCTCGCTGCAGCTGCAGAACGAGTGGTTGCCCAAGGCACTGATGCCTTGTCCGTGTTGGTACACGTAATCGAACGTGTTGCCCTGCATGATTGTCCCCTCCAGTTCCGAACCACTGTAGCCAGTGCCAGTGGAAGTCTCGCTTCCCATATTCGTCTTGTCGTACACCAGTTGCCTACCGCAGTAGCCAGCAAACATACCGTAAGGCACTCCCGGGTCGGCATCGATGTCGAACCCTTGGTCGGTGGCAGTGTCAATCCGCTTAGGTCCTTCAAGTCGGGTGAAGGCATTGACGATTAGTATAGTTCCTTGATTCTTCTCTGCAGCATAGGCACAGAGCGTTTCTGACGGAAAACTGATGCCGCCTTCGTTCATCGCCACAACCTTGAAACTGTATAGTATCCCTTTCTCTATGGGTGCGAGGTAGGATGTGCCTTCCACTATCGTGCCATTGTCGAAGTCACTCTCACCGACACGTGTGTAGACGATATATTTGTCTGGTCGTGCAGTCTGTTCGAGTGAGTCTTCTGTAGCGTCCCATGTGAGGTTCGCCCACTTGTCTTGGTCGTTCAGGGTGATGGCAAAGTTGTGTACAGGCAGGGGTTGTATCACGTAGTCGCGCTTGTGTTGGCTGGCGATGTACTTTACGATGGTCTTGTAAACGGAACGGCTGAAGTCGAACTTGAACTGTGGGTCGTAGCCCAACACGAGGTCGTAGAAGTTTTGGTGGGAGAGCATCTCCAGTATGATGGATGGCAGTTCGGATATGCGTGTCTCTCCGTAGTTGCGGTTCCATAACTGGCGCACTCTCCAGTTGTATTTCTTCAAGTCCAGCGAAAGACCGTTAAGCAACAGACTCGCCAAGTCATAGCTTGCGAATCGGTCGATGCCAGCATTCAACTTACCGTGGGTGTAGGCTGTGTCGGATGTGCAGATGGACAACGAGCCAGTGAGAGAGTTGGTCAGACTGTATCCTGCATCGGTATGGAATCCCATGGTCAGTTCGAACGGTACGCCTCTGCCTGGTCTGTTGGGCATGTATACCGAACCGCCAGCCAGTGTGTTGGCTGTCTCCGGACGTGCCCAGATATCGTTGCTGTAGTCATCGTCACTGCGGAAGTGGTTGTAGATGGTGTCGGGCATCCCAGCCCACTGTGCACCATAGAGGGCAGCCTCTGCCCAGCGTGGCATTCCACTCAGACGGGCATTGAGCAATGAGGTGGAGTCTGCCGCTGACGCTCCACGGGCGATGTTGCCGTAGCCGCTGCCGAAACGGACTGCATCGGCAGTGACCACCCCTACGCTTTGGCTGTAGTTGGACAGAACCACACGGTTCTGCTCACTGCATCCCTTGGAAAAGTTGAATGTACCCAAATACACCCATGTGCCGCCCCCCATATTTTGGTTGACCCTAAATTCAGTCTTTATCCCTTTATGTATTATGGCGTATGAGGCATCGTCGATGCTTTGTGGCATAGTTTGGTAGGATACGTACACTGCATATTCCCCGTCCTCGGGGATGGATGGAGTCCAACTGATATGTGTGTCGCTGCCCTGTGACTTGCTTGTTTCTGTATATCTTACCGTTCCGTCACTGAAGGGCTTGTCGTAGGTGTAATAGATGTCCTTCAGGTGGGCGAAGCCAGCTGAGTCGCTGGTGCTCCACCTACCTTTCTCTTCGTAGAGACCGTTCTTCTCGGGAGCATCATTGTCTACTATTACTTCCCTGTTCTGCCAGTTTCGGTCTCTCGGAGTGTAGACCACCGCTCCTGCATTCTCCAACATTGGTATGATGTAGGGTACGACGAAGGTCTGCGAGAAGAGGTCTTCGGTGGTGCAGAACAGATGAGGACGTTGCCACATCCACGATTGTTTGGCTTGTTTCCAGTAAGTGCCATGACTCTGCCACAGTGCAACGTGGTTTCCTTCCAGCCCTTTTGGAGCGAAGAGTGGGGAGCTGATGTTTTTTGTCCATGGCGCACCTTTGTAGTCGTCCGCCCACAGGCGGTCGCTGCTTTTGTTACCATTGCGTATAGCGTTTGGCACAAGTTCCTCTATGGGGTGACGGTCGGTCATTATAGTGATGCGGTAATCAGCTAGACTGTCGGGTACGAATCCAGAGACGTCCTTGTAGATTCCTTTCACAATGTTGTCGGTGAAGAACTGTTCCTTGAATCCTCCACTGGCGTATATGGTTATTGTCCTTGTGCTGTCATTCACACAGAGGCTGTCGAGTGTGCTGCGCTTGATATATTGGTCGCTTCGTGTGTAGTGGTCGAGGTAGTCAAACAGATAGCCACGCATGGTCTGTGCGCACATTGGCTGTACGGTGACGAGGAGTAATAATAGGAAAACAAGTCTTTTCACGTTCAACTGTTGGTTCTTATTGTATTGCTGTAATATGTGTTTGTTATTTGAACTGTGTGTTCTAAAAGGCGTTGTTGCCTTTGAATGTGACGCTTTGGAAACCGACGAGCCTGTCGTAGCGTGCTCCAAAGGCACGGTGATAGACGTATATGTGGTATTCGTTCTCTGTCTGGAAGTAGTCGCCCTCACAGGGAGCGGTCTGTCCCACTGTCTCTCCGTCACGAACGAAAAGGTACTGGTAGTTGTACGACCCCTGTTTCAGTGGTAGGGTCAACTCGTACTGGTGGTCTATCAGGTTATAGTCCATCCTGTACCTTTCCTCGAACCGTCCGTTGGTTAGGTCTCCATTGAGGTAGAGGCAACCATCGGCAATCTGTGGCATTTTCAGACGGAAATGAGTGTAGAAGTAGTCGCTTTCGGTCTCGTTGTCCACATCATCGGTGTTTCTGATAAGGAAACGTCCGTTCTGGTCTTGGTCGTACTTGTAGTTGATGCGCTGCAGGTCTTCCAATATATATGCGTGGTAGTACGGATCTTCGTACTGCATCGCATCGACGCGCATGGTCGGCACATACTTATTGAGTATCTCAAATCGCCTGTACTCGTTGCCGGCACTGAAGATGAGGCTTCTGTTGTGGACGTAGACTAGTTGGCGTGACCGGATGTAGGATGGCTTGATGTCGCACACGCGGTTGTCCCACCTGTTGTTCTGTAATACTACTGGCATGAACTCAGCCTCAGGGTTGGATGTCTCGTATGTCTGGTAGTTGATATTGAAGTCCACCTGCTGATGGTGCTCGTACGTGTCTATGTCGGTATTGGCGTTGACACTGATGTCGATGCCTACCTTAGGTTCCAGTATACTGAAGCAGGCGGTCGCAACCAGATTGTCATCACCGTCTTCGAAGATATCGACTCTGTAGTTGCCGCTTACGAGAAGTCGGTGCTCGGAGTTTGGCAGACGGAAGAAGTAGTGGTTATACGCCATCTCTGTGCTGACGGACTGTCCGTAGTCGTCAAGCACGTCACTTCCGTTAATGCCTGTCATGTAGTCGCCCTCGTAGAGGTCGGACTGTGTCCAGTCGGTATTGCAGTGGGTTATGGTGTAGGTGTAGCGCACATAGTCGTGCTGGAGGTCGTCGAAGGAGATCTCCACGTAGTTGTTGCCTCCCAGTAGGATGACAGGCGGCTCACCCCATTCCCCATTTGCTTTTACCTGTATGGTCTGCAGGTTGTCAACGAAAGTACCGTTCACCTGAGCTTGTGATGTCGAGGTGAACAGTACTAATGAGATTGCGTAGCATATCCTATTATGTAATATATTCATGCTTTGTTTGTGCAAGGCGGCTGTGATTCGTCAGAATTTGAAATATTCCTTTGCGTTGTAGTAACTGATGTCTTCCACCATTTGGCAGATACGTTTCATTTCGCTTGCCGGGAGTTCTCCGTTTTCCACATCGTTACCAAGCAAGTTGCAGAGGGTGCGACGGAAATACTCATGCCGAGGGTAGCTGAGGAACGAACGGGAGTCGGTGAGCATCCCTACGAAGCGACTGAGCAATCCGAGCAGTGACAGGGTGTTCATCTGGTTTTCCATGCCGCGCTTTTGGTCGAGGAACCACCAGCCTGAGCCCCATTGAATCTTGCCGGGACAACTGCCGTCCTGGAAGTTGCCGAGCATGGTCGCTACCATCTCGTTGTCGGCAGGGTTGAGGTTGTAGAGTATGGTTCGAGCCAACTTGTCCTCTGAAGCTAAACGGTCGAGGAACTTCGACATGGGCTTGGCTGTGTTGAACTGTCCAATGGAGTCGAAGCCGGTGTCGGGACCAAGCAACCGGAACATCTTGCTGTTGTTGTCGCGAATAGCTCCGTAGTGGTATTGTTGTGTCCATCCTGCATCATAGTCCATCTCAGCGAAGACTACGAGCATACAACTCTTGTATTTGCGTATCTCCTCCTGCGTCAGTTCTTTTCCACCGTAGACCTTGTCGAAGATGTGGTTGATCTCGGAGTCGGTATAGTCGTCTGCGTAGAACTCTTCGATACCGTGGTCCGACAGTCGGCAACCGTTGGAGGTGAAGTATTCGTGGCGTTTATGAAGTGCGTCTATGACATCTTGAAAACAAGTGACAGTAACACCGCTTGTCTCGCTCAATTTTTCTATGTATGCCCTAAAGTTCTGTGGTGACTCCACTGCCATCGCCTTGTCCGGTCGCCATGCGGGAATCATGTGTGGGTCGTTCTCGTTCCTTGATGCAGCGTATTCCTGATGGAAGTGTAGGTCATCTGTAGGATCGTCTGTTGTGCATACCACCTCTACGTTATAGTGGCGCATAAGTCCCCGAGCAGTATACTCTGGGTCATTGCGCAACTTGTCTGTGCATTTGTCGTAGATTTCCCTTGCTGTGTCCGGGTTCAGAATCTTGGTTATGCCGAAGGCGGTCTTCAACTCAAGATGGCTCCAGTGGTAGAGTGGGTTACGGAAACAGTAGGGGAGCGTCTCAGCCCATTTCTCGAACTTCTGGTAGTCTGTTGTGTCCTTACCTGTACAGTAACGCTCGTCGACACCGTTCGTACGCATTGCTCTCCATTTATAGTGGTCACCTCCGAGCCAAAGTTCTGTAAGTGAATCAAAACGGTGGTCTTCAGCCACCATCTGAGGACTAAGATGACAGTGGTAGTCAATGATAGGCAGGTGTTCTGCGTGTTCGTGGTAAAGTTTCTGTGCAGTCTCTGTTTGTAACAGGAAGTTGTCATCAAGGAATTGTTTCATACTTTGTGATTGGTTTTATTGTTTGATTGTCAATACAAAGTTACAAATAAAATCCCAATGTCATGTGGCTGTACTAAAAGAAATCATAGGTTGCCTGAAATAAAATCATTTTTCATTTTGCGCTTTCAATGAGAATGGTTAACTTTGCAGCGCATTTGGTTTTCAACACCACTCGTTGGTGGAGAACTAAGATGGGAACGCAGTGTGATTCTGCGACTATACCCGTAGCTGTGAGTCCTTTTTTTTAAGGGCAACCGATAAAAGTCACTGTTTCGACTGGTAAAGAATGACCGATGAGGTGGTTCTTGCTGAGAAATGGGAAGACTGAGTTGCTTGAGGATGAGTCAGAAGACCTGCCAGGTGCCGTAGTTAAGATGTCTCTGCGGGAGAACGGAGGCAGAACCAATGTGGGAACGAATTGATAGATACGCACAAGACGGGTGTGTGCGTGTTGTTGGAGTGTAGCTCTTTATGACGGCATACATTTTGGATTAAATTAATAAATTGTGATTATTGGAGGGAGCTTTGCAGTGATGCAAGGCTCTTTTCTCATTTCTTTGTTGTATCTTTGCATCATGAACTGATAATATTTATAGTATGGCAAAGACAACTACATCTGGCACTACATATAAGGATATCGTCACCTCCATCCGTAAGCGTATCTTCAGTCCCGTATATCTGTTGATGGGGGAGGAGTCTTATTATATCGACCGCATATCTGAGTGTGTGGCTGAGACCGTGCTTAGTGAGGAAGAGAAGGACTTTAACCAAATCGTTATTTACTGCACGCGCGAGACGGATGTGAAGGATATCATCAATACCGCCAAACGCTATCCGATGATGTCGGAATACCAGACAGTAATTGTTAAAGAGGCTCAGAATTTAACTAAATTGGATGAACTGGTTGGTTATGTGCAAAATCCTCTCAAATCGACCATACTGGTGCTTTGCTACAAGAACGGGACGGTGGACAAAAGAAAGAAACTTGTGGCAGCTTTTCAGAAGAATGGGGTGGTGTTTGAGAGCCAAAAGGTGAAGGACTCTGCGCTGCCAGCTTTTGTCGTTGACTATCTGAAGCAGAAGAATGTCACCATTGACAATAATGCGACCATGATGATTGCTGACTGTATCGGCACTGACCTCAACCGCATGGCAGGTGAGCTCGACAAGTTGATTGTTGCATTGCCTGAGGGCGCGGTGAACGTTACTGCCGAGATGGTGGAACGTAATATAGGTATCAGTCGTGAGTTCAACAACTGGGAATTGAGGAATGCCATTGTGAACAAAAACGTATTTAAGGCGAATCAGATTTTGTGCTATTTCAATTCCAATCCGAAGGCGAATCCGCCTTTCCCCACTCTTGCCGTACTCTTCAATTTGTTCTCAAGTATGATGCAGGGATTCTATGCGCCTGACCGAAGTGACTCTGGAATAGCAAGCCATCTAGGCATTTCCCCATGGCAGGCAAGGGAGCTGGTGACTGCAATGAAGAACTATACAGCTTTGAAGACTATGCAAGTACTTTCTAAAATTCGTGGGACTGACTGTAAGTTGAAGGGAGTAGAGAAGGGGAGTGCTACCGACGGTGAGATTATGCAGGAGCTGTTGTTCTTCATACTTCACTGACCACAGTTTTTAGTAGGTGACGTGTCCCACGTCACATCCCGTAGAGTGTGCGTCACATCTTGTGAAGTGTGCAGTGAGACACTGCACCTACTATTTTTCTTGTATGGGAAAAAGGCTCTGAAAATTGTAAAACTGGGAGGCTAGACGGCTTCTCAGTTTTGTTTTCGTGTGTTTTGTGCTGTAGGAATCCTCGAATATATGTTCAATAACGGTGTTTTATGTCTCTGACAAATTTTTTAGAAGGAAAATACTGTACAAGATTTTTCTATGTCTGTGGCTTGAATAATAGGTAATTAAGGCGCTTTTAAGGTCTTTATGGCGTGCCTTCGTTTGCTGGTTCAGGCATCATTAGGTAAAATAGGAAAATGGTTGGGAGGTTTCGTGGGTTTTATACAAGCGGAAACAAAATATGGCGTTCGATAATTGTGATTTAGGATCGTCAATTAGTTACAAAAGTAATCCATTGAAATTGGTAAAATGAAAATGTATAGGTGTAATCTTGGCATTACAATTATAAAGAATGGGTTATTTGATATGTTTGTCTACAGATATATTTGTATATGCATAGATGAATAGTTGTAATGTACATGGTATAAAACGTTGTAAACCAACACATAAACTACTCTTATGCGATAGTTGGTTTATCTGATAAGCTAATTAGTTGTAATATTATTCTGATTGATGTATAGTAGGATAAGAATGTATATAATAATAAGTAGATTATCAATAAGATAAACTGCGAATTAATCATAATCAATTCAATGGAAGTTGTCTGTTGTATTTGATTTTGTAAATAGAATAACATGACAGTGTATTACAATGATAAAATATAGAATGCTATACTGAAAATGTTTTTCAGAAAAAAGTTTTGATTTTGTTTGGTGGGTCGAAAAATTATATCTACTTTTGTAAACCATTTCGGAAATGGGTGATTTTACACCCATTGATAAACGGATGTGGTATAGTAAGAATGAGTGAAACAAATAATAGACCGATGGGCGATAAAGAGCGCATAGAATATATTATTAAGGAGATGGCACTGTCCAACGTTGAGTTCTCAAAACTCACGGGCATCGCCCCGGCTACGATTTCCCATATAACGGGTGGGAGGAGCAAACCGACATTGTCGATATTCAAATCAATCATGGATGCATTCCCTGACTTGAATCCAGAGTGGGTGTTCATGGGCGAAGGCAATATATATAAGAATAAGGAGAACGCAGCAGCGGTGAGACAGGAAGAGGGTCAAAAGCTCTCAAGCGGATCGTTGGACTTGTTTTCTTCGGAGCCATCGTCGGACACTCCTGTCAGGCGGTATGCTGAACAGGCAAAAGGTAAGTCGTCTGCGACGGATGGTTCTAAGCCTGTAGACATGTTGGGGATAAAGGAGGTGATAAGATCATCGATGGAGGAAGCCATCAGTCAGAGGAGAAGGCAGATCGTGGAGGTTCGCATATTCTTCGATGACGGGACATACGAGGCGTTCAATACTCCTAAGTGAAAAGGCTGTAAAGACATTGAAACCAAGAAGGAATTAAGATGTGCGGTTGTTTGCACCGGAAATTAAAATGTGCTCAACTTGAAATTGAAATGTGCTACTGATTGAGCCGGAAAGAAATTGAAATGTAGATGGCTGTGAAGCCAGATTATTGGAGGGTGCGGAAATCATACGCAATTTTCAACCGCACTTTGATAAGAGAATATATAAGAAGAGAATGAAATGTGAGTGTCGTCAGTGTGTGAGAGGTTAGTGATAACCACATGCGCATTTAGACACGCTCGCGAATAGGTGGAAGTTTTTACGTTCGCGAGATTAACAACTTTGTTGTTGTAAGAAGGTGAAATCGCAATTATGATTTCACCTTTTTTTGTGGTGTATCTACTATAATCCCATGCAGAATCTATTTTTTTTAGGCTCTGTGTTGAATAGTGTGGGTAAAGGTAATCCATTACCCACTACCTACTCAAATCAACACAGAGCCTATATTATCCTTATCCTCTTCTTACCTTCTCTTCCATCTATAACTATCTTTTCGAAGAGGATAGCAGGAGCGTTAGGGGTAAGGGTGAGAGTATGGATATCTTCGGATGTATTCGGTAACTCTACTTCTATAACTTGGTCTACGATGCGAGAGGCAATGGTAGGGTAGTAGATGTCATAAATGTTCTCAGGTTTCTCATTGAGGCGTTCGTTGAAGTTGACGATGACGGGTTTGTTGCCATCTATGCTTACCCCATAGGTCATGCCGCCCTTGTTTTGGTAGTCCAAGGTCGATTTGGTGATGACATGGATACGAACCTTCTTGGCTGTCATCTTGAACTTGTAAGTTATGCTTGCGCCTTTAACGTCTTGGGTGTATGGCATCAAGGTCATGGCTGCCTTGCTCTTGCCCATGAATGGAATCTCAGTCCACTTGGCGACTCCTGTTCCCTTGGCGGATGAGGTCGCATCGGTTGTACTGTAGTAGTACGGAGCTTCTATCTCAACCACCTCGTCTTTTTCGGAGATGACGCAGCCTGCAGCTACTCGATGTAGCTTAGGGCAGGTGTCCTTGTCAAAGGAGTCGTTCCATGAGGTATATCCAATATGCTTCTGGGTCATCATGCCGTTCCACTTGCCATTAGACATCTTCGTGTTGTAGAAGTCGCAGATGAGTGAATCTCGCTTGAAGAGTCGTTCACACTCGTCAGCCCATTCGTTTGCTTTTGGATTGTCCTGTGCATAGAGTGAGTGGTTCATGGCCTGGGCAAAATACATTTGGTGCAGATTGCTCATCACCTCTATGGGAAAGAGAATAATCTGGCGATAGGCATCGTGATAGGTATTGGGCAGACTATTGTACTGACGAAGGGCATCCGCTTCCAGGCGCAGGTACTGGTTTACCACTGTCTGCCACTCTCCGCTCTCCAAGTCGTAGGTGTTCTTGTCGAGCATCTCTGCTGTGCATCTGCCATTGTACTTGCAGGCGAGGTTGAGAATGCGAGCTGCTTCCTCAGACTGTGCCTTGCCAAACTGCTGTGCGCAGAAATCTCTTACGTGATTGGTGATGCGGTCAACGGAGTATTTGTGTGGATTCCAAGCCATGTCAAGGAATTGGCTGATAGGGTACTCCATCGGCTTAAGGTCGCCCACGTTGAGAATCCAAAGGCGGTCTATGCCATTTTCGTAGGCAAGAGTGAGTTGTTCCCATGGGTTTTGTACAGGGGTGGCGTTAATAAACTTGGAGTTGCGTGGGGCACCAACGTAATCCACATGGTAGTATAAGCCCCAACCGCCCTTGTGCTTGCGTTCTTGTGCATTAGGCACACGACGTATATTCCCCCAGTTGTCATCGCAGAGCAGGAGGGTTGCGTCATCGGGCACTTTCATACCTTTGTCATAGTAATCCAATACCTCTTTATATAATGCCCATACTTGTGGAGTCTCGCTGGCTTTTTTGCTTGTTATGTCGCTGATGATCTTGCGTTGGTCAGCAATAATTTGTTGCATCAACTTGGTGTCGGCTTCCTCGCTCATTGCCTCGTCGCCGTCGCCTCGCATACCAATGGTCACGATTTGCTCGGTGTCTTTCATACGCTCGATGCCCTCACGGAAAAACCGTTGCAGACTCTCTTTGTTCTTTTGGTAGTTCCATGTGCCCCATTCATTGCGATGGCGAGCATACTCTTGGTGGTTGCGAGCCATTGGCTCATGATGGGATGTGCCCATGATGATGCCCATCTCGTCTGCTGTCTTCTCGTTCTCTGCATCGTCGGCATAGAAAGCCCAACCCCACATGGCAGGCCACATCATGTTGCCACGCAAGCGGAGTACCAATTCGAACACTCGTTGATAGAAACGATGGTCTCCATAATTGGTTCCGTATGTATTGCTAACCCAAGAGGTGAGGCAAGGTGCCTCGTCGTTGAGGAAAATGCCTCGATAACGGACGGCTGGTTCGCCATCAGTATACACTCCCTCATTGACAAAGATGGAGTCGTGATGCTCCACGGGTACATCTGCCCAGTCGTACCAAGGTGATACGCCCATCTGCTGTGATAGCTCATAGATTCCATAGATGGTACCTCTACGATCGCTGCCAGCGATGACCAGTTGGTTGTCTACTATGGTTATGATGAATTTTTCTCTTTTGCCTTTCAGTAGATTGGCGTCGATTCGTTTTTCCTTGATGAGTAGGTCAATGGCTGCGGAGTGACCGAGTGTTCCGATGATGATGGTTGGTTTGGTGGAGGCTTTGACCTTTCCTGGTGCCGATGTCGTTTCCGATGTGATGGTGGTCTTTCCACCACTCACTTTTGCGATGTCTTTGACGAGGGCTTGCACGGCATAGCTCACGCCCTTGCAGTCATTGGTGTCTTGGTAGATGCTTACTTGGTTGTCTGGGTTGATGAGTAAGTCGCCTTGGTGGAATGATACAAAGCGGTCGGCAGCGCTTGCTTCAATGGTAGAAAGTAGGGCAATACCGCAAGCGATGGCTTTCTTCAGATTGTTTTGTCTCATTGGATTTTTGTTCTCATTTTTTTATACTATTGCAAAGGTAGGTAATTTATGGTATAAGCCTGTTTCGTTTTGTCGGATTTTTTTTTACTATTGCCATTGTGATTTGTCGGTTGCCTTCATCTCATCTGCTGCGTCCGTCAGTTCCATACTCTTGTTAACCTTGCTCTCCATTGAGGAAAAGTCAAAATGGCACTCGAGTGAAATAAAAGGGGGGCTTAGGGGCTTCTCAGCCACTTTCTCCTAAT
>CAVFVJ010000037.1:0-44903 GCA_963626085.1 Alistipes ihumii
GTCTATTTACGATAGTTGTTGTTCTCGATATCCAAAAGTGTTCTTTTTGCCTCGATTCCACCAGAGAACCCTATCAAGGTGTGGTTGGTGCCGATGACCCTATGACATGGGATGAAGATGCTTATGCCGTTGGCTCCTATGGCTTGAGCAACGGCTCTTATACCACTTAGATTATTAACCCTTTGGGCTATCTCCTTGTAGGTTCGGGTTTCACCGTAAGGAATTTCGAGCAAAGCATCCCATATGTGTTTTTGGAAATCTGTACCTACTGGACAAAGAGTAATGCCGAAAGTCCTGCGCTTGCCTTCGAAATATTCCCCAAGTTCTTTCTTCGCCTGTTCCAGCACAGCGGAAGATGCGGTTTTAAACTCTGCGTGAAGAAGCCTTTCCAACCGAAATTTGTTGCGCTCTGCGTATGGCATTCCATGCCAGTCGCATAGGCAAAGTGTATCATCTGATGATGCCAAGACGAGCTTTCCACAAGGAGAGTCGTAATATTGCATGTAAAGGGTATGTCTTGTCATTGAAATTTACTTTAATTGGATGCTGTCTCTAATTGTCTTACCTATAATTGAAATTCAGGTGCTCCTTGCCGCACAATATCTTGAACGGACAGAAGTTGCAGTGGTCGTCGGTGTCGCTCTGGACGAACTGTCCTGTGCGGTCGAACATCTCGGTGAGTAGGTTTTTGAGTCGTTTACTGTACTCGTCGTGACACTGTGACTGGTAGTCGGTTACCGGTTCCTTGCCAATCTTGACCATAGAGTCCTTCCCCTCCTTCTTCAGCTTGATGTAGAGCAGGGTGGGGGATAGGGCAGGAAGGTTCTTGCTGTCCCTCTCTGCACAGCGCATCATGACCTCACTGTAGTAGAATGTCTGGAAGATGTGGCTGGCGCGGTTCTTTGCTGGTAGGAACAATGCTTCGATGGAGGCTGTTGACTGTAGGGAGGATGATGTCTTGTAGTCAGCTATGCGGCAGTGGCGCGCACCCTCTACCGTTGCACTGTCGATGCGGTCGATGACGCCTCCAATCAGTAGCCTGCGTGTGCTGTCGTTGTCGGGGAATGTGATGTCTGCATTGTGTTTCATTTCCTGCTCGTGTATGATGAGAGGCACGCACTTGGAATCGCTTACTATCTGCTTCTTCACGTATTTGGAAATCACCTTGTAGTTCAGCAGTTGCGTTCCGTTCAGTTCCAGCGTGAACTTATCCTGTTTCACATCCTCTTTCTTCACCTTGAACATCTCCAGTGCGAAGGCTCGGTCTACACAGCGGTGTATGGCGAACTCTCCCTCCTTGGTTAGTTGCTCCTTTCCCTTTGAGTCTGTACGCACATACTTGCTGAAGAACCCCGAGTCCAGTGTCTGTCCTGTGAAGGGCAGATAGAAGTATTCCATTGCCCGGTGGAAGATGCTTCCGAAGACATTGTCCGCCACGTTCTCGTTGATTTCGTCTTCCTCACTGAAACCGCATACTTTACTGAGGTAGAACTGCAACTGGCACGCCATGTAGGTGTTCAGGGCTGACGGAGACAGACTGTCAATGTCGTTGAGTCCTTTGCCGACAGTCTCTGTGGACTTGTCCACGGCAAGGAGTCTGACATCATATTTATTCTCTTCTTCCGTCTCCTCATCCTTGTGGCTGTGGTCGTTGCCACTTTCAGTGTCGGCTACCAGACTGTATTCATGTATCCGTGTGGAGTCCGACAGGATGCTGTCACCCTCATACTTGAGTTGCATCATGAACCGACTCATCTCACCCTTGTTAAGTCCGTCGGTAGAGGCGTTGTACACCAGCGTCACGTTCTCCGCACGTTGCAGGAGACGGTAGAAGTAATAAGCGTAGAGACTTGTCTGCCGCTTCACTGTCGTCATCCCATTCGCCTCGCGAAGGAAGTTGAGGATGAACGAGGTGGAGTGTCCTGCCTTGGGTAGCATACCCTCACCTGTGGACAGCATGATGACGTTGTCAAAGTCGAGGTTACGTGTCTCCAGTATTCCCATCACTTGCACCCCCACAGCCGGTTCTCCGTGGAACGCAATGCTTCTGGAGGCGATGGCCTGTCGCACGAGTCGTATGAGAGTCTCTGGTGTGTTGAATGTGAGACTGTGCCGGTCGATGAGGTCATGGAAACGGTTGAGAATCGTCCATGTGTTGTATGCCGACTCGGAGTAGAGTGCGTTGTCTCCCGGCAGTTCCGCCATTTTTTGTGCCACGGCCTTCACCAGTTCTGCAATATGTCTTAGGTTGTCCTTGACCGATACTGACGGCTCTCTGAACACCTCCTCGATGAACTCTCCCTTGAAGGCATCCTGGCGTGGGAACGTGTTGTTGTTCTTCTTGAAGTCCGCAAGCAACGAGAGTGCATCCTTTCTGTTCATCATCAACAGGTAAGGGTGTTTCAGCACTTTGTCCACGTAGGTGTATCTCCAACGGCCGACAGGTATTTCCCCAGTCTTGGGCTTCCATCCGCGGAACACCAACTCAAGCAGTGCCATGACGAAGCCTGCCACGGGTGTCTCCTGCATAGGGTAACCCATGGTGATGTTCAGTTCTGTGGCCAGTCCGTCTGCATAAGTGTCGGGAATGGAGTGCAGCAGTGGCTGCAGCAGGTGTTCGTCGCACAGCACCACAGCCGTGCGGTTCATGGGACTTTCAGTCTTGAGTGTGTTCCTCACCCATGTGCCGGCATAACTGCATTGTGCGCTGTCGGTAGGGGACGACACGAACCGTATGGTCTTGTCCTTCCTCAGGTTGTCATAGACTTCCTTCCTTGTCAGACGGTTGCCCAGTAACTTGATATTGTCACTGATGAACGCCCCTGCCTCGAAGGTCGTCCCTACCTTTGCGTAAGCCTCATCGTAATCCCAGTAGAAGACAGCTCCGTAGTTGTCCTTCAAGTACTTGAATATGGTCTTTTCAGTCTCGTTGAGCACGTTGAAGCCCACTACGAACGGATGTCTGAAGTCCGACCCGAGTGTCCGCAGACAGTCATCGTCCAGTTGCCCCCTCAGTATCTTCTCAGCCACCTCACGCTTCAGCATACCCGAGTAGGCATACTTATCCTTCCGCAGCATGGACTTGAACGTGCCGTATATCTCCGGCATCTTGGTCCACATCTCCAGATAACGCCGGTGGAGCTCGGTCGTTGTCTCAGTACTGAAACTGTCGAACAGTCTCCTGATTGCCTCCTCCTGTTCCCGGTCTATGTAGTCGAAGTCGCTCAACGCCTCAAGGTCGGTTATGTTGACAAACAGTTTTCCTGCGTCCACCATGTTGTTGTCGATATCCTCAAAGTCGTTCAGCAACACCTCACCCCATGAGTAGAACTGGTCGAACGTCTCGTTCTTACCCGTAACACTGATGAATGCCCTATAGAGGTAATAGACGAGGAGTACGGGGTCGGCTACGGTGAGTCCACTAAGTGACTGGAACAACTCACTGATGGTGGAGTAGTGTGGAGTCCAGAACGGAGGGTTCATGTACTTCGTGAGCTGTTGGTTGAGAAACATGCTCGCCCGTTTGTTGGGGAAGATGACAGTCATGTCCCTCAGTTGTCCGTTGTACCGCTCCTTGGCGATGCCTGTCAGGTCTTCCGCCACAAATTCAAGGAATGTCTTCATAAGTTGTCTTCGATTCGTTCCACTTCATTGTCCTTCATGTACCATAGATATCCTTCCACACCGGGCATATCCATACCTGTGAGCAGTCGCATGTAGTCCCTCACCTGTTGGTGGTGCGCCATACTGTGGTTTCCTGTCTTGTAGTCGATGACTATGGTGCGGCTGTCATCATATATAACCCTGTCCGGTCGTTTGGTCTGCGTCTGTCTGCCTGTACCTGTAACGATGTCACGCTCGTTGAGCACCTTCCACTTGGGCGAGAACCATTCCCTGATGCGGTCGTTCGCCAGAGCCTTACCGATGGCTCGCTCTATGCAGTCGCGGAACGTGCTGTCTTCCATCACCCCTTCCTGGTCGAGTTGCCTCAGCACCATGTCGATGTCGTTCTCGCTGTTGATCATTGAGAACACCTTGTGGACCACCAGTCCCTTCTTTATATATGAGTGGCTCTCCTCCTCATTGCCGTCCTCGTCCGAGATGAACTCGCGTGAGCGGTTGGACTGCTTGAACACAGGTGACTTGCCGGTATTCACGAACCCTACACGTATGTCGGGTGTGCCGTCCTCATCCTTTGCTGACTCCTCCTCCTCCTCCTTGTGGCGTACAACCTCCCCGATAGGGAATTGGATATCGTCTCCGACTGTGTTCTTGATGACATCATGCACGGTGTAGCCACTGTCATTGTTCTTCTTCTCCTTGGCATTGCCCGTCATGATGATGAGGTTGTGTGAAGCACGTGTGAACGCCACGTAGAGTAGGTTTTGGTTGTCCACATAGTTCTTCATGACCTCCTCCTCATACTCGTGGTTGAAGTCGGTCTCACCAGTGCTCTTCCTGCACTTCACTGGGATGACTGGCAGTTGTCCCTCCTCTTTCGAACTGCACCAGATGACAGGGTTCTTGATTTCCATGCTCCAGTCGCAGAAGGGTAGGATGACTGTGTGGAACTCCAGTCCCTTGGACTTGTGTATCGTCATCATGTGGAGTCCTTCCGTCTCTCCTGCAGGTATGGTCTGACTGTAGAGCCGCTCGTCCCAGTACTGAACGAAACTGTCGATGTCCGCACTGTTGTCCTTTGCGAAGGCTGCCACCTGGTCCATGAAATAGAAGAGGTAAGCCGACTGCCCGTCCAGTCGGTCGAGTCCGAACAGACTGTAGAGTCGTTCACACAGTTCGTACAGTGGAAGTGTCTGCAACTCACTGATGCTGCAGACGAAACCGTCGGGCAGCAGACCGTACAGCTCTTGTTCCTTCGCTTGGTAGAACTTGTCGATAGGGCATTGCCTGTGCATTACGGTTGTCTGGTATTTGAATGCCAGTGTGGCACAGAGGAACATGTTGAACGGTTTCCGTTCCTGACTGTATGCATCGCTGTCGTAGCCGGCAATCACCCTCATGGCTGCCACGATGAGTTGTACTGCCTCCGATGAGTCGAGCCTGTATGCCTCGTTGCTTACTATGTTGATGTCCTTGAACTGTCGCTTCAGGTACTTGGAGATGAGTTGCAGTTCGTTGTTGTAGCGTGTGAGGATGGCGATGTCGCTCTCTTCTACACCCTGTTCGTACAAACGCTTCAGAGTGTCTCCAAGCAGTTCCAGCACTTGTCGCTGGTATTCTTCTTTCGTGCGCTCCCCACTGCAGTCGGTCTCCGTATCGTTCACGTCAATCACCTCCACATACCCCCTGCTTTCGTGTCCCTTCCTTATCTTCTGCTTAACCTCATTGTAAGCCATACGGATGGCCTCAGTGAGTTTGCTTTCACCGAACTGGTTGGTGAAGTGGCGTGTGGTCTCCTTGCCAGCCTCACTGAAGAACCAGTTGTTGAAGTCCACTATGTTGCCGTCACTTCGGTGATTGGTGTCGAGTGCCCTGCGCATCTCCTCCTCCTCGATTCTGGTACTGAAGTTCTTGTCGCTGTTGATGTTGTTGAGTATTGCCCAGTCGCTGTTTCTCCATCTGTAGATACTCTGCTTCACGTCGCCCACGATAAGGCATGTGTGTCCGCTGGCTATGCATTCCTTGATGAGTGGGATGAAGTTCTTCCACTGCAGCTCGCTGGTGTCCTGAAACTCGTCTATCATGATGTAACGGAACGACGAGGCAGCCTTCTCATAGATGAAGGGGATGTCGTTGTCGCTTATGATGTCATTGAGCTTGTGTGCCGTGTCGGCGAGGATGAAGCGGTTCTTCTCCTTGTTCAGTTGGCGCAGAGTAGTGTCGACCTTGTTCAGCAGACTCATTTGGTTCACGTACTGCAGTATGGTGTCCACGGTGTTCCTCCTCCTTCGCAGGGTTATCTCGTTGTCAAACAACTGCATGTAGTACGGTTGATGCTCACTGTCCAGTCCGCGGTCTTTCATCCACGGAGTGTCGCGGTCTTCTTTCAGTGCCTTGGGTACAGCACCTGTCAAGTTTCCATCCGCTATCTTCGGAAGGAAAGCGTAGACTCCGCTCCTGCCTCTGACGAAGTCCTCCGCTCCGAAGCCGTGTTCATTGCAATAGTCTGTGAACTGTCGCGCATTGTCTTTCCGTAGGTTGTCAATCCTGTCCCTCTCAGCATAGAGCGATTGTTTGTAACGGTTGTAGAACCCTGGCTCGCCAGTCTGTTCATTGATGTTCTTCTGCTCCTTCAGATAATTCTCGTTGAAGATGTTGCGACTGAACTCAGCCACTTCTGCGTCAATCTTCCAGTTCTTGTTGTCCGCTTCGAGGTTGTCCTCCACATACGCCAGTACCGCATTATAAACGTCGTCGCCCTCCTTCATCCTCTCTATCATCTGTGCCACTGCCTCTTCGAGGGCTTCCTCGCTGTTGAGGTCCACGTTCAGATTGGCAGTGAGGTTGAGTTCCCTCGCGAGGTCACGTATGATGCTCTGGAAGAAAGAGTCGATGGTCTCTATACGGAAATGACTGTAGTCGTGCAGAATCTTCGACAGTGCGATACGGCAATGGTCTCGCACGACGGTTTGGCTCTGTCTGGTCTTTTCCTGCAACTTCTCCTCGAAAATCTTGGCGCTGGGGTCTCCTGTTGCCACCTTGTACAGTGTCTCTATGATACGGCTCTTCATCTCAGCCGTAGCCTTGTTGGTGAAGGTAACGGCAAGGATGTGCCTGTAGTTGTCGGGGTTCTCCACGAGCAGGGTCAGGTATTCGAGTGTGAGGGTGAACGTCTTGCCACTTCCAGCCGAGGCGCGTCCCACTTTCAACTTTCCACTTTCAATCATCGTCGATACTTATATAATAAAGGAGTTTATACAGGTTGAATAGTCCTACCGCAGGGCGTGTGCTGCACAGGTTGTGCCGCAGCGGTTTCCGACAAACGGTGGCAATCAGATGTAAGAGGGGGGCCAGTCCCATGCGTTTCAGTTGCTCAGCACGGTCGAGTACGGTCACGTGCCCTCTCAGCTCCGTCCTGAACCGATGCAGGTTTTCGAGTGCCTCTTCTGTCTTCTTCACAAAGTGTGGGTTGGTCTCTATCTCGTCGTTCATCAGTGGGTTGTCGATGCGGTGCACCTCATAGCCGGCATTGTGGAGGTCGATGCCGTACTTCACGTCTTCGTAGCCGTACCTGCCAAACCGCTCGTCCATGAACACAGACTCTGTCACCTCACGTCTTACCAGGAAACAGAAGGAACGGAACTTGTTGAGGTCGCTTTTATTCATGCCCGACTCCCGATTACGTTTTGTCTGTTGTGCCAGACGGTTCTCGTAGTTCTTCTCGTATTTGTAACGCAACGAGCAGTCTGCCGACGTGGCTTCCTTCGGATGGATGATTCCTCCGCAGACCACATCGTGGTTCTCAGCAGCATCCAGATACCTCTGTATGAAGTCGTCCCTCACCACCTTTCCGTCCTGATCCATGAACAGCAGTAGTCTGCCCTTTGCTTCTGAGGCAAGGAAATTGCGGATGCGACTCCTGCCCACATTCGTTTCCCTACGTATGAAACGACAGTGGCAGAGTCCGTTCACCGTCCGCTCCACATCCATCCACACAGGTTTGTCCGACCCGTCGTCTGCCACCACAATCTCATAGTCCACGCCACATGCATCGCACTGCCCCTTCAGTGCTGCCACCAGCACCGAGCAGTCGTAGTTGTATGATGGGATAAGAACTGAAAGTATCATGTCGGGTAAATGATTGAGAATACAAAGGTACAAAAAATAATAGTCATTCATTCTATAGTGAGAGGATAAACGTGCCTTTTGACATGTTTGTACGACTGGCCATCCAAAACCGACTAACTTCTATGGTAGTCATGAGTAGTCGGTACCTGCGTACCATATAGGCAGGGCTGGAGTACCGAATACTCGGTACTCCAGTCCTGCCTAATAGAAACAAAGTGAAGTACTGGAGAAAATAGATTTTAATCTGTGACGTGAGCCACGTTACCTGCTGATTGTTGTGACGTGAGCCACGTCACCTACTAGGCTGTTTGCAGTTGGTGGCACATTTAATAGTGGTGTTGAGCAGTAAAAACAAAAATAAGCGTGCATCAGATGCTTGCGTTTGTGCAATAATTTGTACCTTTGCACATAAATACAATAAATTTGGGATTATGGCATTGATTACTGTTAGTTCATACGATGAGTTTGCTGCCTACCTCGGCAAGGAACTGGGGCAGTCAGAGTGGTTGGAGATTACGCAAGAGCGCATCAACCTTTTTGCGGACGCTACGCTCGACCATCAGTGGATACATGTAGATGTGGAGAGGGCTAAGACTGAAAGTCCATACAAGTCTACCATTGCGCACGGTTATCTTACTCTTTCACTCCTTCCGTACCTCTACGAGCAGATTATCGAGGCGAAGAACATCAAGATGCTCGTGAACTATGGTATGGACAAGATGAAGTTTGGCATTCCGGTGCTGGTAGGCAAGCGGGTGCGTCTGTCCGCCATGTTGTACAACATCGCTAACCTCCGTGGCACAGCTAAGGTGGAGATTAAGTTCAAGCTTGAGATCGACGGTGAGCGCAAGCCGGCTCTCGAAGGTATCGCCACCTTCCTCTATATGTTTGAGAAATAACGACAGACAGTAAAATAAATGTGCGGTCTGACCACAGAAAAAGTGGCTGGCCGCACTCTTTTGAATCACACATCAACAGACAGGATATGAGAAAACAGGTTCTCGACTATGTAGGAATCGTCATCGGCTGCTTCATAGTGTCGGTGGCGTTCGTGTTCTTTATCAACCCATACAAACTGGTGCCAGGAGGCGTGTTCGGTACAAGTATAGTGCTTCACTCGCTGTTCCCCCACATACAGGTGGGAACGTTCGGTTACATGATAGCCGTTCCGTTGCTTGTGATGTCATACCTTTTTCTCGGTAAGTCTATCGGCGTAAAAACCCTGGTGGCTACTCTTGTCACCCCGTTCCTCATGAACATCCTTTCGTCGCTTGCCTATCCCGACGCGACGGCACTGCGTAACCTTGACTCCTCCGCACTCTGCGGTGGTTACCTCGACCTCTCCGATGATCTCATACTTGCGTCTGTGCTCGGTCCGGTGCTGGTGGGAGTGGGCGAGGGTATCATCTTCCGCTGCAACGCCACGTCGGGCGGCTCGGACATTGTAGCTATGTTGATAAGGAAGTACTGTCACGTGAAGTTCGCCAACGCACTGATGGCAACCGACGGTGTTGTGGTACTCTTCGGTCTGCTGGTGATAGGAATGGGTGTCGGTACTGATTCCGCGAGTGAGCACAGCTGGTTGCTCTCTGGCTATTCCCTCATCTGCATCTATATCACGTCGAAAACCATCTCATACGTCATTTCCGGAAGCAAGAACACCAAACTGCTGTTCATCGTCACAGAGTCGGACTCCAAGCAGATGCAGGATTTCATACTCAAACGGCTCGACCGCACTGCCACCGTGCTGAAGAGTCGTGGGCTGTATACACGGAATGAGAAGGACACACTGATGATGGTGGTGCGTCAGCAGGAGGTGGACATCATAACCAAGTGTATCTCGGAAATCGACCCCAACGTGTTCGTCATAGTGAACGACTGTTACGATATCTACGGCTACCGTTGGAAGGACTTCCCAGACAGTTCAACCCTTACTGTGGGGTGATTAAGTATTAGTAGGTGACGTGTCCCACGTCACATCTTACGTGTGCTGTTGGACACAGCACCTACTATATCATGTGCGCCCTGAAAGGGCATCCGGCTCATAGCCCAGGGTGTCGATACGCTTGCTCTGGGCTATGTGCTTATTGGACTTTCAGTCCGATTTATACCCCGCGTTGTTATAACTACGATGGGACTACAACGCATGTACTCCCCTTGCCATGTCCACTTTGTGTAGCCCTCTTGTCATGTCCACTTTGCAATTTCAACAGAATAATTCCCCAAAATAAGAGCTTGATTGACGGAATAATTCCCCTTTTTATGGGGTAAAATGACGGAAAAAGTCCCAAGTGCTTGCACAATCCGTTGAGTTTCTGTATCTTTGTATTCAAATAACGATAAGACATATGCTGGAACGTAAATTCGCACAATACATAGAGGATTTCCTGCTTCATGAACCCCGAAAGATTCTGCTTGTCAACGGGGCGAGACAGATAGGCAAGTCCTACTTGATAAGGTACGTAGGAAAGAAACTCTTCACGAATTTCGTGGAACTGAATCTGAAGGCTGACCAAGAGGGAAACGGAATCTTTGCCACGGTAAGGTCGAAAGAGGATTTCTATCTGCAGTTGGGGGCAATCACCGGCAATGACCTCGGGACAAAGGACGACACGCTGGTATTCCTTGACGAGATTCAGAGTTATCCTCATCTGATGACCTTGCTCAAGTTCCTCAATGAGGATGGCAAGTACAGGTATATTGCAAGCGGCTCTCAGTTGGGCGTTGCACTGTCACATACTCCTTCTGTGCCGATAGGTAGTATTGCCATCCAACAGATGTACCCTCTTGACTTCGAGGAGTTCCTATGGGCTATGGGCTGTGGGAAGGAGACCGTGGAAGGCATACGGAGGAAGTTCGCGGCAAGAGAACCGTTGAATGACTCCATGCACAGTTATATGCTTCAGCAGTTCAAGATATACCTTCTGGTGGGTGGAATGCCGGATGCGGTCAATAAGTTTTTGGAGAACCGCAACATGTCGCAAGTGCGCGAAATACAACGTAACATTTACAACCTGTACAAGATAGATGCCTCGCAGTACGATGGTGAGAAGAAGCTTGTGATACGGAAGATATATGACATGATTCCTTCGAATATGGAAAACAAGAAGAAACGTATCATAGTAAGGAATATCGAGGGAAAGAAGTCGCATAGGCAGTTCAGCGATTATGCGGAGGAATTCGAGTACCTCACCAATTCCGGCGTTGCATTGGCAGTGCAGGCTATAAGCAATCCAAGCTTCCCGTTGATGGAGTCGGAAAGCAAGAACCTCTTGAAATTGTACATGAGTGATGTGGGCTTACTGACAAGCCTCCTTTATGGCACCAATATCAATGCGGTACTGAGGGATGAGCGCAGTGTCAATCTTGGATCGGTGTACGAGTCGGTTGTGGCACAGGAACTCCATGCACATGGTTACACCCTTCATTATTACGACAACAAACAAAAAGGCGAGGTCGACTATCTGATAGATGATTTCCAGAACCTGACGGTGCTGCCGATAGAGGTGAAGTCGGGTAGGGACTATGTCGTACACAGTGCCTTGGACAAGTTTCTGGACACTCCTGAATACCATATCCATGAGGCTGTTGTGCTCAGTAACGAACAAAAGGTCTTTCGGGAGAAAGGCATTACCTATCTGCCGGTTTACTATTGCATGTTTTTCCAAAATGCCAGGGTGGGGGACGGGGAAAGTCAGGTCATTCCGGAGGTGCCGTTGCCGATGTGACGTGTGACAGTACCGGCTATTCACTGGTCTGCACAGACAACCCAACCCTTACCGTGGGTTGAGGCACGGTTGTTGGCGAGCCTATCGGAACATGTACGCCCTGAAAGTGCATCCGACACATAGCCCAGGGTGCCGCTACGCTATCCCTGGGCTATGTGCTTATTGGACTTTCAGCCCGATAGTATCTGTCAGTCAGAACTTCATGATCTTCTGGCCTCCCACAATGTAGATGCCTTTGGGAAATGTGTGCCATTGGGACGTGTCACCCATGTATTGTCCCTGAAGACAGAAGACTCTCGTGTCGCTGCTGTTCTGTGAACTGCCGTTGTCGTCCTTCAGTGAAATGCAGCCAGTCGTGTCGTCCCCAGACTGGTCGACAGCATTGTGTATGGTCAGGTTGCTTATCCTGATGCTGTCTCCGGCAGATGTCCTTGTCATGGTCAACTGGTATTCGCCCCATCCGTCGGACACACTGAACGGAAGTGCGGCATCGCTGTTTACTTCCACCGTTTCGCTCAGTACCGTACGTTTGTTGCCAGTGAGTTTCCTTATCTTCACCGTCATCTTAGTGCCTTCGGCTCCCTCGGAGTGGAAGCCCAACTTATAGTTTCCGTCGGTCAGTTGCAGTGAACGGTACACGTTCTGGTTGGCAGACGTGTTCTGGTCTCCACCGAACTGCAGTACTATGTTCCCTTTGTTCATCACGAACCCGTGTTCTGTGGGGTCGAACCCTTCGGTCTCGATGCGCGGACTCCATTTCAGAGTGCTGTCGCACTCACTGTCGAGGGTGTACTGGCAGAAGAACTTCCACATGGTAAGGGCGGAGCTGCCCAGTTCGGTCTTGTCCGTGAAGTCACTGTGTCCCATGCCGTCAATCTCGTAGAAGGTGACTGGGAAACCGCCCTCGCCGGCTGCATAGACACTCTTGGTGTGCTTGTCGGCCCTGACGTTCTTCTTCGGCACTGGGTTGGCTCCGTTGCGGGCAACAATATTGTCGATGACGTTGTTCACGAGCGAGTATTTCACGAAGTCGTCCTGCTTGCCGTGGATATGGAGGAACGGGACGGGACGGCTGCCGGTGTGGCGCAGGTGGAACTCGTTGATGGGGTAGCCGCTGATGGATGCGAATGCAGCGAAGATGTGGCTGCAGGTGTTTGCCATCACGTAAGTCATCATGCCGCCGTTGGAGAAACCGCAACAGTAGATGCGCTTGCGGTCAATAGTGTATCTGGATGCCACGTCCTCGATGACGGCCTTGAGGAACTCCGTGTCGAAGTTCTCCTCGCCGTAGGCACTCCATCCGTAGTTCTGTGCCCCTCCCAGTCCGGGGAAGGTGGTCATCTTGCCCTGTGGGTAGGCGACGATGTACCTGGCAATGTCGGCTGCGTCTGTTCGGAACGGACTCTTGTTGTAGTCGTGTCCTCCTGCACCGTGGAGTGACAGAACCAGTGGGGTGTTGTCGGTCACTTTGTCTGGCACATAAAGCCAGTAGACACGTGTCTCACCGCCTACGGTGATGCTGACTTCCTCGTCGAATTTCGCTGCGTGTGACATCAGGACAGTACACAGCACAAGTATTGTGGATATTATTCTCTTCATATTATATATATAGTTGTCAGTGTTTGAGTATCTTGTTGTATTTCGTTTCTCCGTTGTTTGTCTCTTTCTCGATGACTATTCCCTTGGTGGCACTGGTGGCAGGACGGCCCTGCAGGTCGTAGCTTGCCATGCTGTACACGTTGTTGTCCGTAGGTGTGGCAGTGATCCCGACAGTACCTTTCTTGTAGAAGTGGTACGTGCCGCCTGGGACAGTCTGCACGTCGTATTCATACACCTTCTTCAACAGTACCTTGGGGGCGGCTGTGAGACTCTTTGATAACAGTGGGTCTTTGACTTGCGCTGGAGCATAGAGAGGGTTAGGGCAGTTGCCCTCAGCCTCCTTCAGTCCGTCGCCTTCCAGTTCTACATATGATCGGATGCGTGCCACACCTCCTATCGGCGAGTGCAGTGTGGCTGTGTACAGTGCACCAGCACGCCACTCCATGTCTACCTCGAAGCCTCCACGTGACTTTAGACCGCTCACACTGCCGCTCTTCCAGCTTGTCGGCAAGGCAGGTAGGAGATGCACCGCACCGTCGTGGCTCTGCAGGAGCATCTCAGCGATACCGGCTGTTGCCCCGAAGTTGCCGTCAATCTGGAACGGCGGGTGTGCGTCGAAGAGGTTGGGGAAGGTGCGGCCGTTGGGATACTGGCTTGCTGAATTTTCGTCGGGCAGCAGTTTTAGCATGTTCTTGATGATGGTGAGTGTGTGGTTGCCGTCGAGCATACGTGCCCAAAAACAAATCTTCCACCCAAGGCTCCATCCGGTTGCCTCGTCTCCACGGTCTGTGAGTGTCTGCTTGGCAGCAGCGAAAAGCTCGTTGTGACTGTACGGTGATATCTGGTTAGACGGATACAGTCCGTAGAGGTGTGATATGTGACGGTGGTGCTTGTCGTCACCGTCAGCATCGATGAGCCATTCCTGCAACTGTTTCCTGCTTCCTATCTGCATGGGCGGTATCTGGTCGAGGGTGGCGGACAGACGGTTGATGTATGCGGTGTCCTCACCCAGTATCTGTGCAGCCTTCATGGTGTTGGATAGTGCATCGAACACAATCTGGTTATCCATGGTGCAACCGGCAGTGATGGAGGTCGACTTCCCTGCTGGGCCTTGCTCGGGACTTACAGACGGGGCGACTACGAGCCAGTTGTTGTAGCCGGGGTGCGGCACCATGAAGTCGAGGTAGAAGTCAGCTGTGCCCTTGATGACGGGATACCACTGGCGCAGGAAGTCCGTGTCGCCTGTATAGAGGTAGTGCTGCCACAGGTGGGTTGCGAGCCATGCTCCTCCGTTGGGGTACATGCCCCAGTAGGCTCCGTCCACAGGTCCAGCCACACGCCACAGGTCGGTGTTGTGGTGGGCTACCCATCCGCCACAGCCGTACATGGTCTCCGCTGTCTTCGCACCCGTCTCGCTGAGGTCGCGTATCATCTCGAAGAACGGCACGTTGGTCTCAGTGAGGTTGCATACCTCTGACGGCCAGTAGTTCATCTCCGCATTGATGTTGATGGTGTATTTCGAATCCCACGGTGCGTCCTTCTTGTCGTTCCACAGACCTTGCAGGTTGGCTGCCTGTCCGCCAGCCTGTGACGATGATATGAGAAGGTAACGGCCGTAGTTGAAGAGCAACGCTACCATTCCCCAGTCGGTGCTTCCGGAGAACTTGTCCAACCGGTCTACCGTGGTAAGCTTGGCGTTCGCTGCCACGGACGGAAGGTTGAGGTGTACACGGTTGTACTGCTTCTGGTATGCTTCCTTATGCCGATTCAGTAGCTCTGTGTAGTTATGCTGGTGTGCGCTGTTGAGGTACGACAGACTTTTGGTTGTCTGCTTGCCTGTCACCGTCTTATAATTTACATAGTTGGTGGCAGCCGACACGTAAACCACAGCCCAAGTATAGTTGGTCACCTGCACCTTACCACCTGCCATGTAACTCACCTTACCGTCGCTCTCAACCTGGTAGCGTAGTGAAGCCCTCAGCTTGGCGAGGACACCCTCATGTGCCACACCGATGATGGTGGCTGCTATGCCGTCGTCGCCCTTGGAGTAGGTTGCGGTGTAGGGCACTTCGTGCTCGATGGTGAATGAACTCAGTGTGTCTGTCTCCAGACGCATCACGATGATGCTGTCGGGCATCGAGGCGAACGTGGTACGGCTGTAGTGGTGTCCCTTATGATTAAAGGTGACGTTCGATAAGGCTGTCGTAAGGTCAAGCTCACGGTAGTAGTCTGTCACCTTATCTTCAGAGATGCCCTCGTGCATCATCTTCAGACTTCCGAGGGTGAGGTACTTCATGCCGTGTGGACCTTTGATGAAAGTCCGGTTGATGAGGTCTTCCGCATCTTTCTCTTTTCCGTTGAAGATGAGGCTACGCACATTAGCAAGGTTACTCTTTGACGTGGTACTGTTGTTGTTGTGCGGTCCTCCGCTCCAGAACGAGTCCTCGTTCAGTTGAAGTTCGTCGGTCTGTGTACCACCGTAAACCATTCCGCCCAACCGTCCGTTGCCGACAGGCAGGGCTTCCAGCCAGATGGCTGCCGGCTTGTCGTACCACAGACGTTCGGTGTTGTAGTCTTCCTGTGCCCGGACTGAGCTTGCGCACATGGCCGCGGCAATAATGAACAGTGCTGTTTTCTTCATGCAAGTATAATTTATCAGTTTCACTTCATGTTACAGAAATCCTCCTGCCATTGAGCCATGACAGGAGGATTCAATGTCGGTGCAAAGGTACGGAGACTGCCCCTGCACCGCTTTACGTGGTGTTTCAATATCTTTTAAATCTGTAACATCGCACTGTTTTATTTGTTGTCGTTGCCGTCAAGATGCTTTACCAGCACCTTGTCTATTCGTGCACCGTCCATGTCGACGATCTCAAATTCGAAATCCATCCACTGCAGTTTCTCGCCAGTGCGAGGCAAACGGTTAAGCTCTTCCAGTATTAGTCCGCTTATGGTGTTGTAGTCGTGGTCTGCATACAGGTCTTCATGGTCGAAATAAGCGAGGAAGTCATAGAACGGGTACTGGCCGTCGAAGAGCCATGTGCCGTCAGCCCTCTTGACGATGTCGGGTTCCTCGCCCAGTTCTGGCACTTGTCCCACAAGTCCTTCCATGATGTCTTTGAGCGTTACCATACCCTGTATCCCACCGAACTCGTCGGTGACGACCGCATATTTGAGTCGTGTTACCTTGAACTGCTCCAGTGTGGCGTATACGCTCTGGTTTTCTGGGATGAACTGTGCTTTGTGCACCACCTCCTTAAGAGAGAATCCTGGTTTGTCAATGGAGAAAAATAAGTCTTTCAGGTAGACTATGCCGCAGAAGTCATCCAACTTACCGGAAGAGACTGGGTAGATGTCGAACAAGTTATCCTTTACCTTTTCCTTTATCTGGTCAATGCTGTCCGTAATGTCCAGCCACACAAGTTCACCTCGGTGGGTCATGATGGAATCCACCCTGCGGTCGCCCAAAGTAAAGACTCGTTCCACGATGTCCTGCTCCACTTCTTGTACCTCACCGTCCTGATACCCTTCTTTTACGATGGCTTTAATCTCCTCCTCTGTCACTTTCGATTCGTTCTCCTTGTCCAGTCCCAATATCTTTACCGTGAGCCAGGTGCTTTTCGACAACAGCCACACGAATGGTGCAGCGCACACCGACAGTAAGTGCATGGGACGCGCCACAATCAGTGATACACGTTCTGGATTGCCCATGCCTATACGTTTGGGTACCAGCTCTCCAAAAACCAAGGTTAGGTAAGTGACAACTACCACTACGACAGTCTTGGATATGGCAAAGGCATAAGGCTGGATGGCAGGGATGTCACTTAAGAGGCTCGACAAGCCTCCAGCGAGGGTTTCGCCTGAATAAAGACCGGTAAGGATTCCAATTAAGGTAATTCCGATCTGTATGGTCGACAGAAAACGGTCTGGGTCTTCGCTCAGTTTCAGTGCTGTCTTAGCCGCTTTTTTGCCCTTCTTTGCTTCATTCTCAAATTTTGTCTTACGTGCGGATACAAGCGCAATCTCAGACATGGACAGCAAACCGTTGAGCAGTATGAGTACAAGTATGATGATACATTCCATATTTAACATGGCGCAAAGGTACGAATAAAATCTTTTTCTCCGTTAGTCCAGTAAGGAAAATATTTGTCTGAACTCTTTGCCGTTACGGAAAATAGACGTAATTTTGTGGCTAGAAAATCAATTAATTCTAATACAGAACGATTATGAAGGTATACACAAGGACAGGCGACAAGGGGCAGACCTCACTTGTCGGAGGACAGAGAATAAGCAAGAGTTGCCAACGGCTTGAGACCTACGGTATGGTAGATGAACTCAACTCACATGTGGGTGTGCTTATCAATTTTGTGGACGAAAAGGCTGACAAGTCGTTCCTCGTCGGTGTGCAGAACACACTGTTTGTGGTTGGAGGTTATCTGGCTACTGCGGACACGGAGAGTGCCGAACGCGTGACTGGAGTCATGACAGGAGATAAGGTGGAGGCAGTGGAGGCAGAGATAGACCGCCTTCAGGAGATGCTTCCTCCTCTGAAGAATTTTATTTTGCCAGGGGGTACACGCGCTGCTTCATATGCGCATGTGTGTAGGACTGTGTGCAGACGGACAGAGCGTCAAGTAATACGTCTTGTTGAGTCTGGTGAGAAAGTGGACGAGACTCTGGTGGCATACATCAACCGCTTGAGCGACTACTTCTTCGTGTTGGCTCGAAAACTGAATGCGGATGCCGGTGTGCCCGACGTGGACTGGGAGAAGACCGAAGAATGAGCAGAATAATACTGGTGACAGGCGGACAGCGGTCGGGCAAGAGTACGTATGCGGAGACTCTTGCCCTGTCGCTTTCCGATAACCCGGTATATATGGCTACTGCCCATATATGGGACAACGAGTTTCGTCAGCGGGTGGAACGCCACAGGCAGAGACGCGGTCCGCAATGGACGAACATTGAAGAGGAGAAGGTGTTGAGTCGCCATGATGTGACGGGTAGGGTGGTGGTCATCGACTGCTGCACGCTTTGGGCAACGAATTACTTCTTTTTTGAGAATCTTGGCGAGGAGACACCAGACGTGGATGCTGTACTCAAGGAGATTGAAGGGGAGTTCGACAAGTTCACCAGTCAAGACGCAACGTTCATTTTTGTGACCAACGAGATAGGGTCAGGTGGAACACGTTCAAATCCGTTGCAAAGACTTTTTACAGACCTTCTTGGATGGCTCAATCAGTATATCGCACAAAAAGCGGATGAGGTGGTGCTGATGGTGAGTGGCATCAGCGTGAAGATTAAGTGACACAATGATTCATCATATAGACAGGTCGCTTGTCACAGCACTGCAGGACAAGATAGACAACCTTAATAAACCGAAGGGGTCTTTGGGCAGACTCGAAAGTCTCGCTCTACAGGTGGGACTCATCCAACGAACACTGTCACCGTCGCTCGTCCATCCTTGCCACATCCTTTTCGGTGCAGACCACGGTATCGAGCGCGAGGGCGTGTCACGTTCACCGCGTGAAGTTACGTGGCAACAGATGGTGAACTACACGCACGGAGGTGGTGGGGTAAATATGCTCTGTCGCCAACACGGGTTCAGCCTGAGGATTGTGGATGTGGGGGTTGACCATGACTTCGACCCAAATTTGCATCCGCTCATCATAGACCGTAAGATAGCGTATGGTACACGTGATTTCCTTTATGAGGCGGCAATGAACGAGGATGAATGGAATAAGGCACTTGATGTCGGGCGCGAACAGGTTGACGTGTGTCATGATGAGGGGTGTAACGTCATCAGCTTCGGTGAGATGGGAATTGGTAATACGTCACCGTCAAGCATTCTGATGCACCTCTTCCTCGACATCCCACTCAGTCAGTGTGTTGGTATGGGTAGTGGACTCGACACGGAGGGTGTACAACATAAGTACGATGTCTTGCAGGAGTCCGTATGCAGATTCCATTCAAAATTACAAGATGCAGACACCGAGACAACCATTCGTTATTTCGCTGGATTTGAGATGGCAGCTGCTATCGGTGGGATGTTGCGTGCGGCTGAACTCAGTATGATAATCCTTGTGGACGGCTTCATAATGACAGCTTGTATGTTGGCAGCTTCGCGGATGGAACCAGCGGTGATGGACTATGCGGTATTTGGCCATTGCGGTGATGAGGGCGGTCATGCACTTATGTTGAAGGCTATGGACGCAGAACCATTGTTGCGTTTGGGACTTCGGTTAGGAGAAGGAACAGGTGCTTTGTGCGCCTATCCAATCCTGCAGTCTGCCGTATTGATGATTAATGAGATGAACAGTTTCAGTCATGCCAACATCACTAAGTATTTCTAAACGTATAATTGCTGCCTTTTCTTTCTTTACCCGTCTGCCGCTGTGGCGCATTACAACCATCGAGAAGGAGTACTATGAGAGGGTAGTGCCGTTGTGGGGACTTACGGGATGGCTCACTGGCGGAGTGATGGCTCTTGCCTATCTGCTTGCCGTATGGCTCGGTCTCACTCCTGACATTGCTGTCATAATAGCTCTTGTGAGTCGTGTGCTACTTACTGGTGCGTTGCACGAGGATGGTTTTGCTGACTTTTGTGACGGCTTTGGAGGCGGAGCGGACAGAGACAGTGTCCTGCGGATTATGAAGGACTCGCATATAGGAACATACGGAGTGATAGGGCTCGTTTGCTATTATTTACTAATGTGGAATGTCATGAGGACTTTGACATGCTTGTGGTTCTTCCCTTTAGTGCTCATAACAGCCGACATCACTGCCAAGTACCTCAGTTCGTTCATCATCCGTTTCCTTCCTTATGCGAGGAAAGCTGATGAGGCGAAAAACCGGTTGGTATACACTCCTGCGGATATGGCAGATTTGATTGCAAGCACTGTGACTGGACTGTTGCCACTGGTATGCTTGGGTATTGTTATCGGGCCTTCATGTCTGTTGTGTCTTGTAGCCTGCGCCTGTTGTTGTGCCCTCCTGTTTTTCCTTATGCATAAGCGCATACAGGGCTACACGGGCGACTGCTGTGGAGCGTGCTTCATACTTACGGAACTGATGTTCTATGTTACCTTATATGTAATGACAACATGATGGAAGGTACAGAAGGAAATAGAAGAAGGTTGCATCCTCTTATGATTGCAGGAACTGGCAGTGACGTGGGCAAGAGCATAATTGCAACAGCCCTCTGTCGTATATTCAAGCAGGACGGCTATCATCCTGCACCGTTCAAGGCACAGAACATGGCATTGAATTCGTACGCTACTGCTGACGGACTGGAGATTGGTAGGGCTCAGGCGGTGCAGGCGGAGGCGGCAGGACTTTCTTGTTCCACAGACATGAACCCCATCCTGTTGAAACCAAATTCGGAACATACCACTCAGGTGGTTCTCAATGGTAAACCGATAGGTAACCGCTCCGCATACGACTATTTCCGCAATGAAGGTAGAGAAGAACTGAGAACGCAGGTGTGTCTGGCTTTCGACCGTCTGTCTGCTCTCTACAACCCGATAGTGATGGAAGGTGCTGGGAGTGTGTCGGAACTCAACTTACGTGACACAGACCTCGTCAATATGCCGATGGCACGGTATGCTGGGGCAGATGTCATCCTCGTGGCAGACATAGACCGTGGCGGTGTCTTTGCTTCATGCTATGGGAGTGTGAAGCTGCAGACCGAGTCTGACCGCCGACGTATCAAGGGTATCATAATAAACAAGTTCAGAGGTGACATACGACTGTTCGACTCGGGGCGCAGTATGATTGAGGACTTGTGTGGCGTGCCTGTTCTTGGGGTAGTTCCGGTATTCAAGGATATCTCCATCGACGAGGAGGATAGTGTGCAACTCAAGAGCAAACACCGTTCGCTGCAGGAGGGTAAGGTGAATGTGGCGGTGGTGATGATGCGCCACATGTCCAACTTCACAGATTTTGATGTGCTTGAACGGCATGAGCAGGTAAACCTCTTCTATACCAATAATACGTCTGACTTGAAGGCGGCTGATATAATCATACTGCCTGGCACCAAGTCCACTCTTGATGATCTCTACGAACTGAGGCGTAATGGGGTGGCGCAGGCTGTCGTGAGTGCACATAAGGAAGGAAAACTGATTATAGGTATATGTGGGGGCTTTCAGATGATGGGACTGACGGTGACTGATCCAGACGGCATAGAAGGAAGCATATCGGCATTGCCCGGACTGGGACTGTTGCCGGTGACGACCGTCATGAGAGAGGGTAAGACTACCAGACAGGTGGAGTTTGATTTCAATGGGGCAGTGTGCCGTGGTTATGAGATACACCAGGGTAGGAGCGATGTGGATGAGGCTGTGGTGGAAGCTGACAATTGCATTGGCACGTATATCCACGGATTCCTCGATAATCCGTCTGTAATCAACTATATACTGCGTGGTAGGGTAAAGGATATTGCCGTGGTTACGGATGTGGATGAGTTTAGGCAACAGCAGTACGATAAATTGGCAGAACATGTTCGTAAGTACGTGGACATCGGACGGATATACAAGATAATGGAAACAGACAACTGATGATTAAGGAGAAAAGATTATGTTGCAAGGACACGGAGATGATTCATATAAATACGGTAGGACGGTAATCAATTTCAGTTCGAACATATACAACCGTTTCAACCATGACGGACTTTACCGCTACTTGTCTGCACACTTGCATGATGTGGAGCATTATCCAGAACCAGACGCCAATAGCTTTGAAGCTGAACTGGCGCAAGAACTGGGAGTCGGACAGGATGAGGTGATGGTGACAAATGGGGCGACGGAGGCGATATACCTTATCGCGCAGACTTTCTCGGGTGCGGTGTCGGTCATCCTACAACCAACCTTCTCTGAATATGCAGATGCGTGTAGGATACATAAACATAAGGTGTGTCATGCCTATAACCTGTCGTCTTCCGTTGATCGTGCACAGATGGTGTGGCTGTGTAATCCCAACAACCCTACAGGGACGGTAACGGACAAGGGTGAACTGATGCGGACGATAGGTGCACACCCAGATGTGGTCTTTGTCGTCGATGCCAGTTATGCATCCTTTACCGACAGAATACTACCTACTGTGGCTGAGATGGCAGCATATTCAAACGTGCTTATGCTGCATTCCATGACCAAACAATATTCGATTCCGGGCTTACGACTGGGATATGTGACGGCGTGTAGCCAACTGTTACAACGTGTGAGACTGCAACGTATGCCTTGGTCTGTCAACCAGGTTGCTATTGACGCTGGACATTATCTGCTTTGCCACAAGGATAACTACCGTTTCGACATTGATGCACTTATGGCTGAGCGGAAACGTGTGGTGGACAGACTGGAACGGTTGGGGGTGATAGACGTGTGGCAGTCGGACTCCCACATGCTTCTTTGTTGTCTGCGTATCGGTAATGCGTCAGCACTGAAGGAATTCCTTGTCGACAACTATGGAATGCTCATACGTGATGCAAGTAACTTCAACGGACTGGACAAGGGGTGCTTCCGTATAAGTGTGCGTACTACGGAGGAGAACGACCGACTGGTGGATGCGATAGGGGAATGGATTCAACTGTGACAATTTTAATTGTTCATGCCTTGGTGTGTACGGTGCCGTTGGCTGTAGGTGCATTGCTCGATGCCCTCTTCGGTGACCCTCTGTGGTTGCCCCATCCAGTGGTGGGGTTTGGTCGGTGGATTTCCTTCTGGGAAAGACGGTTAAATAAAGGAAAGCACCGTATTATGAAAGGGGCTGTATTCGCAATTATAAGTATCATGCTCGTGTTCTTGTCCAGTTGCATCGTTTGTGTGTTGCCATTTCGAATCGGACTCGACTTGTCCTGGGCATACGTCGCATACATTGTCATTAGTTCTGTATTGGTGTTCTACTGTCTGGCATACCGTACGCTTTGTAAGGAGGTGAGGGCTGTGTTCACTGCTTCGGAGAGAGGGGTGGAAGATGCCCGTAAGCAACTGTCGAGGATAGTAGGGCGTGACACGTCGGCACTTTCTGTACAGGAATGCCGTACCGCAGCCTTGGAAACTCTTGCCGAGAACTTGTCTGACGGTGTCATTGCTCCTATGTTCTGGTATGTGGTGGCAGGGGTGCCTGGCATGCTGGCGTACAAAATGGTAAATACACTTGATTCTATGATAGGCTATCGCACCCCACGGTACAAGTCGTTCGGTTGTTGGGCTGCACGCATAGATGATATTGCAAATCTAATACCTGCCCGTATCACGGCTTTTGTACTTATTGCTGTCTGCTCAGACAAACATAAGCAGAGACTGTTCCGTTTCTTGTTTAAGTATGCAGGTTGTCATCTGTCACCTAATTCGGGTTGGCCTGAAGCAGCCATGGCTGGAATAGCCGACTGTCGGTTCGGTGGAACGCACACGTATTTTGGCGAGACTGTCTACAAACCGTTTATCGGTGACAATCCACGTCAACTGTCTTCGGGTGACGTTGCTTCATGTATTGCGGTCTGTACACGTGCAGTGGTAGTGTCCCTTGCTCTTTCATTTGTCTTGTGTATGGTACTGGTTGGCGTTCTTCTCTGAGACTGAATGGTCTCGGGTTTTGTCCAATCAGGGATTTGAACCGTAAAAATAACAGCGAGCGGTGATAATTCTCATGTGTTTATGCGTATAATTGGTTTATTATTGCTAAATTTGCGCAATAAAGGGATTATTGAGTGGATTACATGTACGATTACAAAGAGGAAGAGAAATGTTTTAACCTGCTTTTCGAACAGTCGGTGAAGGAAAACTGGAATCATCCTGCCCTGACGGACTATGGGAGCAGTACGCTTACGTATGCAGGGATGGCTGAGGCTATTGAGAAACTGCATATAGTATTCAGAAATACCGGGATAAAGGAAGGTGACAAGATTGCTCTCTGTGGACGCAACTGTAGCGGATGGGCAGTAGCATTCTTCGCTGTCATTACTTATGGTGCGGTGGCTGTACCGATTTTGCATGAGTTCAAGACTGAACAGGTGCAGAACATCGTGAACCATTCGGAGACCCGACTACTCTTTGTGAACGACAATATATGGAAGGAACTGAAGAATGCTGGGGTGGACATCCAGTCGTCTGATTTCCTTGGTGTGCTCAACCTTGCTGATTTCTCGGTGTTGGAATCGGATGACGAAAAACTGGTGGAGGCACTGGGCAATAAAGACCGTGACTTCTGTAGCCTATATCCGAACAGTCTGGCTCCGTCCGACATTAAGTATGTTAAACAGCCCGGTGACGTGTTGGCTGTACTCAACTACACCTCGGGCAGTACTGGCAAGTCGAAGGGTGTGATGCTTTCACAGAAGAACCTGTGGGGTAACGTGCGGTTTGCCATCGACCGTCTGGGAGACAAGATATCCATGCACGGTAAAGGGTCTATAGTAAGTATACTGCCGATGGCGCACATGTACGGACTGGCGTTCGAGATTCTCAGTGAGATATGTCTTGGTATGCATATCAATTTCCTTACCAAACTGTCGCCCACCATCATCTTCAAGGCGTTTGCAGACATACGTCCCACCATCATCATATCCGTCCCACTCATCATTGAGAAGATAATACGCAGGGCTGTAATGCCGAAACTCAGTAAGCCGGGTGTGCGTTTCATGTTGCATGTGCCAGTGTTGGGTGGTATCATCAGGCATCGAGTATGTAACAAACTCACAAAGGCATTCGGTGGCCGTTTCTTTGAGGTGATTATCGGTGGTGCTGCTTTGTCTGAAGATGTTGAGGATATGCTGAAGAAATTGGGCTTTCGCTACACTGTGGGTTACGGTACAACGGAGTGTGCACCGCTCATTGCATATGACCATTGGTATGATTACAAGAAGGGTTGTTGCGGTAAGCCTATTGAACGGATGGAAGTGAAGATTGACAGTGACGATCCTTCATCTGTTGTTGGTGAAATTCTTGTGAAAGGCGACAATGTGATGTTGGGCTATTACAAGAACAGTGAGGCAACGGAACAGGCACTGGCTGACGGATGGTATCATACGGGCGACCTTGGCGTGATGGAGCCCGATGGCACAATATATATCCGTGGACGTTCGAAAAATATGTTGCTTGGCCCTAACGGACAGAATATCTACCCGGAAGAACTGGAGGATAAGTTCTGTGGATGGCCACTTGTGAGTGAGTGTGTGGTGATACAGAAAAACACACGCCTGTATGCCTTGATTTTCCCTGATGCCGATGAGGCTGATAGGTGCAGACTGAGTGGTGAACCGCTTGCCAATACTCTCGATGGCATACGCAAACGTGTGAATGCTGAACTGCCAGCGTACGAACAGGTGGCAGGTGTTAAGGTGATGTCCAAGGAGTTCGAGAAGACTCCAAAGAAAAGTATCAAACGCTTCCTCTATTTCAATGAGGAAGTGTGACGAATCTTTTTGAGAAACTCTTCTGCCCGTTGCAGGTCTTCTGGTGTGTCGATACCAATGGTTTCGATGTCGGATATTCCTACTTTTATCTTGTAGCCGTTCTCAAGCCACCGCAGTTGTTCCAGCGACTCAGCCAATTCAAGCGGTGACTGAGGTAGGGCGGTTATTTGGCGCAGTACTGTCGCACGGTATGCATAGAGTCCAATGTGTTTGTAGTAGGTGTGGCTACAAATCCACTCTTCTTTATCTTTTCCGCGAACGAAAGGGATGACGCTGCGTGAGAAATACAGGGCTTCCATCCGTCTGTTGACTACTACCTTGGGTGAGTTGGGATTCTCCAGTGCTGCCAGTCCATCAGATTCGGTGAATGGCTTGACAAGTGTGGCGATGTCAACTGTCGGATCATCGAAGCATGACCTGACTGTTTCCAACTGCTCTCTCTGGATGAACGGCTCATCACCCTGGATATTGACAACGACAATATCATCGGCACTGTCACCCGTGTTCATCTCCAACCATTTCTCAAGTGCTTCGTGTACCCTGTCTGTACCGCTGCGATGGGCAGTGCTGGTCATTATCACATTGCCTCCGAACGAACGGACTGCTGACTCAATACGCTCATCGTCTGTTGCCACCATCACGTCGTCCAATACTCCCTCTACCTGTCTGTACACACGCTCAATGACTTTTTTGCCGCCCAGCATTGCCAGTGGCTTGGCTGGAAAACGAGTGGAAGCATAACGCGCAGGAATAATACCTATAAATTTCATACCTGTATCTCTATTTGTCTACTGGAAAGCCTCGTCTATCTGATTTTCAGACTCGTCCACCTCTTCATCCGACTGCACTTCCTCAAGTGACCTCAAGTCATCGAGTTTGTCGTAGCACGGGTCGAAATTCTCCGGCTCTACGAACTTCTGTTCCTGATTTATTCCGAACCGTCCGTCACGGTACACGTTGTTCATAAACTTCTGGTATACTGGCAGAGCAGCCCTCGCTCCTTGTCCGTAACCCATTGAATCGAAGTGGATATCACGGTCATCACCGCCAACCCATACACCTACAACCAGTCGTGGGGTGAATCCCATGAACCATGAGTCGGCATGTGAGTTGGTCGTACCTGTCTTACCTCCCATGTCTGCGTGTATGGTGGAGCGCAACGCACGACCTGTTCCGCTGTTGATGACACCACGTAACATACTTACCATTTGGTAGGCGTTCTCTGGTGACAGTACCTCGTGGGTACGGGGTGTGAATGTGGCGATGACATTTCCGTCTGCATCCTCTATCTTGGACACGAGCAACGGTGCTGTGCGCAGACCTTGGTTAGCAAAGGCAGTGTATCCACTCACCATCTCGCCCACACTGATGTCACATGTGCCGAGGCAAAGCGATAGGTCGGGGTTGATGGCCTGTGTCCTGATGCCGAACTGTCGCAACATGTTGATGAAGTTCTGCGGACGCAATTGGTTGATGAGTCGCGCACTTGCCTGGTTGCTTGATGATGCCAAGGCTGATGCCAGTGTACGACTGCCGCCCACACCACCGCGCGGAGACCATCCGCCTGCCGAGAATTGTGATGTGCTGATGGTGTCGCATGGTGTCCATCCGTTCAGTACCGCAAGTGAATAAAGGTATGGCTTGATGGTGGAACCAACCTGACGGCGTCCTCCACCCATCACGTTGTCGTACTGGAAGTACTTGAAGTTGAGTCCACCTACATATGCTTTCACATATCCAGTCTGTGGATCCATTGCCATCATGGCTGTACGCAGGAATTTCTTGTAATAGAGTATGGAGTCGCGTGGCGTCATTTCAGTCTCAACCTCTGTGCATGTGCCGTCCTTCTCGAACTTCACTACAGTCATACTCACTTTAGTATTGAAGGATTTCTCAATCTCTTCGTCTGTCGCCCCATACTGCTTCAGCATACGGTAACGTTCACTCTGTCGCATGGCACGGCTGACGAGTGAGTTCATCTTCGACTGACTCACCCCGATATAGGGGAAGGTGGGGTATCTATGCTTGAGACCGTCAAATGCAGGCTGTAGGTATTTCGCAACATGGTCGCGTGCCGCACGTTCGGCATATTCCTGCATGCGAGTGTCGATGGTTGTGTATATCTTCAGACCGTCTATATAGATATTGTAGTGGTCACCGTTGTTCTTTTTGTTTTTCTTACACCATCCGTACAAGGGGTCAGTCTCCCATGCCAGTGAGTCATCGTAGTATCCCTGATAGTTCCACGAAGCATAGTCACTTCGTTTAGGTTCGTCAGCCATCATAATACGGCGTAGGTATTCACGCACATATGGAACTTTCCCCTCGTTCTGGTTCTGTATCTTGAAGTGTGTGATGTCAATTGGTTGTGCACTCGTTTCGTCGAGTGTTTCTTTGGAGATGTATCCAACCTTGTACATCTGTTGCAGGACAACATTGCGTCTGTTGCGGCATACCTCGTTGGCGCGTATGGGGTTGAAGTAAGACGGATTCTTGCACATGCCGACAAGGGTTGCACATTCGCTCAAGTTGAGATTGTACTGAGATTTCCCAAAATAAGTCATCGCTGCATTCTTGATTCCCACCGCGTTGTAGAGGAAGTCGAACTGATTAAGGTACATTGCGATAATCTCTTCTTTGGTATAGTACTTCTCCAACTGTACCGCTATGTACCATTCGATGGGCTTCTGCATGAGTCTGCCACGGGTGGTCTGAGCCACGTCTGTGTACAACTGCTTGGCAAGCTGTTGGGTGATGGTACTACCTCCACCGGCAGACTTCTCGCCCATGATGAGACGTTTCACCACTGCACGTCCAAGTGCTCTTATATCGATTCCAGAATGCTCGTAGAATCGTTCGTCTTCGGTCGCCACAAGTGCCTTTACCAGATCTTCAGGAATGGAGTCGTATGGTACCATCACTCGGTTTTGGCTTGCGTAACTCCATGTGCCGAGCAAAACGCCGTCATCGGAATAGATGCGTGACGCATATTTGTTGATTGGGTTTTGCAACTCTTCGATGTCGGGGATGTTACCGAACCATCCACGGGAGATGGAGAATACTGCTCCAATACCCATCAAAATTACACATAACACGAATATCCAAATCAGCATAACTCCTTTGGAGACACTGCCGTTCACTTGTTTCTGTCCTGTTTCCATATAGTTTCTTTAATAGTCTCTCACAGGGAGTGACTTTTATAATCATACAAAGTTACTGCAAATAATAACATCAAGACTTGTTTTATGCTGTTTTTTTTAGTCTTTACCAATCTCTTACTGCAAGGAAAACAGTATCTTTGTATTAAAAACAGATACAGATGCCAAACAATACTGCAAGAGTGGAGAAGATTGTGATGGGGATTGACCCTGGTACGAATGTAATGGGATATGCTATCCTCAAGGTCCGTGGAAACAAAGCAGAGATGGTGGCGTTCGGCGTGATAGAACTGAAAAAATATGCCAGTCATTACCTCAAGTTGGGCAAGATATTCGAGAGGGTATTGAGCATTATTGATTCGTACCATCCGGATGAACTGGCTATCGAGGCTCCGTTCTTTGGGAAGAACGTGCAGAGTATGCTGAAGTTGGGTAGGGCGCAAGGCGTTGCCATATGTGCTGCCATACAGCGTGACGTGCCTATATCCGAGTATGAACCAAAGAAGATAAAGATGGCAATCACAGGAAATGGATCTGCCTCGAAGCAGCAAGTGGCTGACATGCTTCAGCGTATGCTCAACATTAGTGATGATATAATGCATATCCAACTGGATGCTACCGATGCTTTGGCTGTAGCCTATTGCCATTTCATTCAGATGGGGAGGCCGACACCATCAGTAGGAAAGTCGTCGTGGGCAGACTTTGCAAAGAAAAACGCCAGTCGTATCAGTGGTGGCACCAAATGACGGTCTTTGAATCAAAACAGGAGGAAGAACATCTCTGTTTCCCCTCCTGTTCCAATATGTTGCTTTTTAGAATGTCCCCTGGCAGGACTGATGTCATTCCATCGTGCGAAGCCAGTCTAAGTAGTTGGTTCCACTTGTTCTTGCATATCGATTATGTCTCCTTTATTGTCTTTGAACTCGTATTGCAGGAATGCAAGAGCTTGACTCGGAGTAACCTTGAACCCAAATCCATACTTGAAGTGCCATTTCACCAGTAGGGAAGGAAATCCTTGATTGATATAAGCATGGACATATGGATGAACCAACAACTGGAACTTCTTCATTCCAAGATTGTTCGTGATGTAATCAATCTTATTCTCCAGCGATTCCGCAAAGAGGTATGATGACTTTATCACTCCCTTGCCGTGGCAAGTGGGGCAAGTCTCCTCTACATGTAGACTTATCGCTGGACGTACGCGTTGCCGCGTTATCTGCATAAGACAGAATTTGCTGAGAGGCAAGATATTGTGCTTTGCCCTATCATTGCGCATGAGTTCGCACATCCTCTCGTACAGTTTCTGACGGTGTTCGGCTTTGTCGAGGTCAATGAAGTCAATGACGATTATACCCCCGATGTCACGCAATCGAAGCTGTCTTGCTATCTCCTCGGCCGCTCCCATGTCGACTTCAAAAGCATTGGCCTCCTGGCCAGTGACTCCTCTTGAGCGATTACCGCTGTTCACGTCGATGACGTGGAGTGCTTCTGTACTTTCGATAATCAGGTATGCGCCCTTTCTGTAGCTTACGGTTCTGCCGAATCCCGATTTGATTTGTTTGGTTACATCAAAATTGTCAAAGATGGGTATGTTGCCCTTATAGAGCTTGACAATGTTCTCTCTTTCAGGTGCGATGAGACTGACGTATTTCTTTACCTCCTTGTACACCTTTGGGTCGTTGACCTGTATTGACTCGTATGAAGGATTGAACAAATCGCGTAACATGGATACCGTACGCCCTGTTTCTTCATGTGCAAGCACAGGCAATGCCGTTGCCATCTGTACCTTGTTCAAGCAGTCGTTCCAACTTTCCAAAAGGATTGTCAGTTCCTTGTCGAGTTCTGCCACCCGTTTTCCTTCGGCTACAGTACGTACTATAACTCCAAAGTTCTTGGGCTTGATGCTTTGAATCAACTGCTTTAGTCTTGCGCGTTCTTCCGCACTCTTGATTTTGCTCGATACATTTACTTTGTCGGCAAACGGCATTAAGACAAGGTAGCGACCTGCAAAGGAAATCTCGCTGGTCAGTCGTGGACCTTTGGTGTTGATAGGTTCCTTTGTGATCTGTACAAGTACTTCCTGTCCAACCTCAAGAATCTTTTCTATCTGTCCACTTTTGGGAAGCTCGGGCTGAAGTCCGAACTTCTCTACCTGTGGGAGTTTCTTTCGGTCGCTTGAAACCTGCTTAATGAATTTTTCTAGAGAGAGAAACTGTAAACCTAAATCTTGGTAATGAAGAAATGCTTCACGCTCATGACCGACATCAACAAAACATGCGTTAAGCCCTGGCATGATTTTCTTGACCCTGGCTGCATAGATGTTCCCAACGGAGTAATGAGTGCCTAATGATTCTTTTTGGAACTCGACAAGCCTCTTGTCTTCAAGAAGAGCGATTGTCACCTCCTTGGGTTGTGAGTCGACTATAAGTTCGCTTGTCATTTCCTCATCGATTGTGAGATTTACTTGCTCTTATGACGATTCTTTCTCAGTCTCTTCTTACGTTTGTGTGTTGAGATCTTGTGTCTCTTCTTTTTCTTACCGTTTGGCATAGTCCTTGAAATTTAAATGTTTATAAATTGAATGGTTTTACTTTATTGTCTCTGAGAATGTCTTTGATGGCTTGAATGCCGGAATCTTGTGCTCAGGAATTATCATTGATGTGTTCTTTGAGATGTTACGGGCAACCTTCTGCTTGCGTGTCTTGAGTATGAAGGAACCGAAACCGCGGAGGAACACTTCTTCATTGTTTGCTAAACTGTCTTTTACTGTAGACATGAAAGCCTCGACAACCTGTAGCGCTGTTGTCTTGTCGACTCCTGTCTCAGCCGAAATCTTCAATACGATGTCTGCTTTAGTCATTGTTTTATCGTTTAATTCAGTTAATATTAAGATATTCGCTGCTTGGGTAGGGGGAATTACCGCTTTTGGCTGCGAACAAGATGCAAATTTAGTATATTATCGCCAAACCGAAAAATTTTTTCTTGGTTTTTGTCTGTAAAAATGTGAGAAACAACTGAATAGTGTTTTGTTTGTAATGTGAAAGGCGACTTAATAGATTTCATTCAGTATTTTTGCGAGTCGTATCCCACCTTTCTCCAACTGTTGCTCTATAATTGGTGCAGCCTTGGCTACATAATCGTAGGATATGGCAGTTCCTTCAGGTGTGTTCTCATATATTTGGGTGGCAAGTGCGAAGGTCTCCTTTGCCCAGTCGTCGAGTGTGCCTTGCTCCATGGCTTTCCTTGTCTTCTTGTCTGAGCGGTCAATTTGCTCTACCCACTCGCTTGTGCTCCACTTATGTGCGCTTTCCACTAGGTTGGTGTCCCATACGGAGTGCAGGTTCGCTGGTTGCTTGAAGAAGGTCACTTGCACCCTGTTGCCTCCGAGGTCGGTCTTGTGGCCCATGTGCATAGGCTGATGGAGGTCGCCCATGAGATGGATGACCATCTTCAAGGCGAGACGTTGTTCTTCCTCGGTCAACTCTCCACTCTTTAGTTTGCTTATCTGTTCTGTAAGAGCCGTGATGATGTCGCCTTTCTCGAACGGTGGCACATCATCGTAGGTCTGTCCGGCATCGATGTTCTTGTAGTGCCAGGTCTTCGAGTAAGCGTACTCGGGTGTGTTGCTGGCGTTGTCAAGCCAGTTGGCCCAGTAGACGATGCTCTTCCCTTCCAATAACTTGCTGATATGTCGGCGTGCCTTTCGTGTCAGATGCTTTTCTGCTATCGCACATGTGGTGTCATGACCTTTCTGTCCCCATGCCATACATTCGGTAGCTACGAGCAGGGCGGCTAAAAATGTGATTGTAATTCTGTGTGTCATTAGTCTGTTTCTATTTCTACTCTTGCAAAGGTACAACTTTTTGTGGAGTTGTAACGTCGCCAACCATAAAAAAGAGGAGCGTGCCCTGATGGCACGCCCCTCCTTGAATGTTGATTGTGGGTTCTGTAGGTTGTCATTCTGCGGACTGGTGTGAGAAATAGATTCCTCCACAGAGTTCTACTGTTCCCTTATAAGTGTCCTTATAGCCGATGACTGTCAACTTGTCGCCCACCTTGATACCTTTGGTCTCGATAAGGTTCTTCTTGTCTTCGCCTGAGGCTCCGTATCCAGGAGTGCATCCATAGACGTACACACGGTTTGTGCCGTCAGTGATGTACAGGTTGGCGTAAGTAGCGTTGGCGATTTCGTCAATCGTGCCTGTCAACTTATAGTATGTACTCTTTGAGTCTTCCTGATTCAAGAAATCAGCGAGGGAGATTTCGCTTACCTTTGTAGAACTCTCAAGTGTCGCACTCAGCAACTCCTGGGTAGTGCCGTAAGCACCCTTCTTGCCTACAAGCGTCACGATGTCGCCTTCGTTCAGTCCGAGATCTTGGAATCCACTCATGTTGTACACGTATGTCTCGCCTGAGTAGTCCTTGATATAGAAACGTCCCTTTTCTGCATTGTTGATGCTTGAGATGACAGCTGTGATACGGTAGAGTGCGTCACCTGGCTCAAGAGCGTTGAAGTCTGCGATATTGGTATCCACGATAGACCCTTCCTGCGATACCTTGACACTAACGCTTGATGAGGTTGAACTGTTGGCGGAGCTGATTTTTACAGAACCTGTGCGTGCCGCGGCACTGTTCGCATCAACGGTGAAGGTGATTACAGCAGTGTCTGCTGGTGCAAGTTCAATCTTGGTAGGAACACCTGCCACATACTGCATGTCGGACACGTTAATCCAACTCTTGCACTCGTCTGGGATGCTGACGAACACTCCGTTGCCTTTGTATGCAACCTTCACGTCGAATGTGTCACCGTCTTTCTTTACGGTAGGCTCTTCTGAGACTACTTTGACAAGTGACTTCTGGATGTTGACAACAGTTACGTTAACAAGTTCCACTGTTCCGTTGTATGTGGTCTTCGGTCCCTGTACCGTGACGATGTCTCCGGCTTCTATGCCGAGGCTGGCGAAGTTCTTCGAAGCTCCGTTGGCATCGAGAGTTCCGTAGATGTAAATCTCACCTGTCTCGTCTGTCAAGTACCAGTTGCCGTAAGTAGTGCTGGAGATGGTAGTGCATGTACCTGTAACGAGGTATGTCTTTCCGTCACCGCCAGCAATGACCTCTGCGCAGGTTGCCTCTGATGCTTCCAGTGAACCTTGCAGAACCTTTAGGAATTGTGTGTGTTTGCCTACCACAATCTTGAGTTCTTGCTGGCGTCCGCCTTCCACTTTCTCTGCGGAGAATGTGACCTGGTATTCACCGGCACTTCCGCTTGTGTTGGATACAGTCAACCAGTCTGGAACGTCTGTCAGTTCCCAGTCATCTGATGACTTTATATTGACTGTAGTGCTTCCTCCCTCTGCGGGTATAGTGATGTATGTCTTGTCAATGGAGAAATTGTCCAGTGTCCCGATCTCATCATCTTCCGAACATCCGGCAAACATGAGGGTTGCCAGAAGTACTCCTAATATATACTTGAGTTTCATATGTCTTGTGAAAGTTTATCAGTTAAACAAATACTTGATACCGACACCAGCGTACCAGCACTGTCCGATTACAGGGTTGCGCAACCATGTCTTCACATTGCCGTTCACGGCACTTGGAGTGGAGAACACTGGATAGCCTTCGGCGTCTGTCTTTTCATATTTCAGGATTCGTCCTTCGTTGAGTACAGGGTTCATGTATTTGCTGACACCCCACTTGTCGTTGAAGAAGTTGAGAACGTTCTTCACGTCCAGACTCAGTTGGAGCTTGTGTACCGCATTGCCTACATTGACCTTGAAGTCGTGCTTGTATGCGATGTCAATGCGGTGTACCCATGGGTTGTAGTAGCTGTATGCCTCTGCGTATTCACCCTGGTGGTCGCTCAGATAACTGTTGGCGTGAACATAGTCCATGAAGCGAGCCTTGTCGTCCTCAGTCGCGAAACGGAACTCGTTGTTTGCCACTTCTTCGTCTGTAGGTATGTAGAGCGCATCATAGCTGTAGCCGTCTCCGTTCATGTCGTTAGCCAACATGAATGAATAGTTGTAACCACCGCGCCATGCCTCGTAGATGATGCTGTAGTGGTTGCCGCTCTTGTCGTGTGCAGTGGCTGATGCAACGAGACGGTCTGGAGTGGTGTTCAGGGCGTTGTGCAACTTGATGTTGTTCGGTCCTGCTACGGTTGGAACATAGGTGAAGGCTGACTCTGCGTTTGAACCTGGCAGACTGGTGATCTGCATTGACTTTGTCTTGGTGTATGATGCCATGAGGCTGAGCCAATTGGTTGGTTTTGCTTCTGCCTTGATACTTCCTATGAGAGTATAGCCCTTATGGGTGTTTTCAAGCACGAACGCTTTGTTGCTGTTGACGATGCGTGAGTTGTCTGGATAAATAGGACGGTTGTCCGCTCCGTTCCAGCGTGTGAATCCTTCTACAGGCATCACGTTCCAGTCTGAGATGGTAGCAGCGTTGATGACCTTGTCGTAGATTCCCTCAGCAGTGATAGTGAAGGGGAATGACACTGGCAACTGGTAGTCTACAGCGATTGACGCTTTCCAGTTCTGTGGCATCTTGAAGTCTGGGTCTACGCCAGTGAATGAAGCACTCTTTGTTATCTGTCCCTCTGCTGATGAGATTGTAGGTGGGTAGAGCAGGTTGCCGTCAGTATCTCTCATGCTTGTAATCTTGTTGTACAGCGCACTGATTGATGCCTTGTTGTTCTCGTCAGTCACGAGACCACCGGCAAACTGACTCATGTCGGTGTTCTTGTTGTTGAGCTGTACGTTGTTCTGAATCATGTTGGAGTTCTGTGGCATGTTGGTGAAGAATACCAATGGTAGACGGCCGGAGAACATACCGATTCCTCCACGTATTTTCAATGTCTTGTCACCGAACACGTCATACTGGAATCCTACTCGTGGAGAGAATATCAGGTTGTTTGAAGGCCATTTGCCTGTGTCGATGTGTGACCCATTGAAGTCGAGTGCGAGTATGGCGTTGTTGGTTGTGATGTCGCTGTTGTTGTAGAACAGACCGTCGATGCGGAGTCCGTAAGTCAACTTCAGCTTGTCTGTGATGTTCCAGTCGTCCTGTGCGTATACTCCAATCTTGTTGTATCTGATTTTTGATGTCGGTTTGGCGATGCCGTTGTATCCGTAGGTGTAGCAGACAATCTCAGGGTTGGTGCCGTTGATGAACTCGTCCACAGAACCATAACGGTAGTAACCTGTTCCGTTGCGCATGTATTGGTTCTCGGCACCCATTGACTCAAAGTACACACCTGCCATCACCTTGTGGTTGTCGAGGTAGAAGGTGACATCGTCCTTGGCGTTCCATACTGTGTTTCTTACAGCGTTGTTGTATGAGAACAACTCGTAGCCAAGAGATATATAAGGTGTGTTTGTCCCTGTACCGTCGAGGATGTCGATGAACGGGAACTCATCGGAGTTGGTTGCACGCTCATCGGTGCTCTTGTTGAGTGTGATGAGCAACTGGTTGGAGATGTTGTCTGTCAGACGACTGTTCAAGTCCAGTGAGAACGCATGAACATCCTTGTTCTGCTGGTACATTGAATTGGCGTATGACATTGAGTAGAGTGATATACGTGAGTAGGGTGTACGGGTGCCTCCGTCCATTGATGATGCGTTAGGAGTCATCCACGCTGTGTTATGGGTGTAGTTGTAACGGAATGCCAACTTGTGTTTGTCGTTGATATTCCAGTCGATGCGTGCCAATATCTTGCTATTGCTTTCGTCTGCAGGGAAACTGGTGAACGAACCTGTGTCGTATCCATATTTTTCTTTGACAAAGTCACTTACTTTCTGCATGTCCGTTACGGATGCGTAAGATAGATACTGTTCTGCATTACCTACACCGTCTTCGGATGCTCTCCACGATGTGGCAGTGGTAGGAGTTTTGATGTATTCTGCATTGACGAAGAAGAACAACTTATTCTTGATGATAGGTCCGCCTAATGTCATGCCGTAGGTTGTAGTGCGGTCTTTGTCGCGTGCACTTGCAATCTGTGTGCCGTTGATGGCGTCACCACGCATGTTCTCGTTCTGATGGTAGATGTATGCAGACCCCTTGAAGGTGTTGGTACCAGACTTAGTTATGGCGTTCACTCCACCTCCGATGAAGTTTGTCTGACGCACGTCGAAGGGTGAGATGACTACCTGCAACTCATCGATGGCTTCTATTGAGATAGGGTTGCCTCCGCCTGGAAGGTTGGATGTGAGTCCGAAGTTTTCATTGAAGTTACCACCGTCAATGGTGAAGTTGGATGTACGTCCGTCCTGTCCAGCAAAGGTCATACCGTTACCTCCGTACGGAGAAAGACGAGTCAGCTCTGTGAGGTTACGGCTGACAGTCGGCATATTCATAATCTGCTCGTTGGAGACGTTGGTCGCAGCTCCCATATTCTCTTGAGACAACCTGGAGGAGATGGCTGACACCATGATTTCCTCAAGTGAGTTGGATGACTCGTCCAACTTGGCATTCAAGCTGTAGGTCTCGCCCAATACGAGTGATATGTTCTTGAACACTTTCTGGTCGAAGCCCACATAGGAAATCTGGACTTCGTAAGGACCGCCTGGACGCATACCCTGGATGGCGAAACGGCCGTTGGCGTTGGTCACTGCCACATACTTGGTACCTGACGGCACGTGTGTGGCTTGAACGTGTGCTCCGATAACCTCTTCGTCGCTACCGTCCATGGTAATCTTACCGGCAAGTCCCGACGTGGTTATCTGTGCTGTCGCGCCTGTGACAACTAATGTCAGCAGTGCGATGAGTGAAAACAGTTTTCTCAGCATAGTTTGTTTTACTTGAATTATTAAGATTAAGTTTTCTCGGTGCAAAGGTAATGCTTTTTTGCCTTCATTCCCTATTTTATTTAATTTTGTAATGGGAATGTATACTGTGTTAAGCTATAAATGCTGTCTTTTTGCTATATTGGGGTATTAGTGGCGTACATTTGACGACCTCTTCATCGATGACATCTTTTGTCTTGTTGACAAAGAAAATCTGGATTTCTTTTTGCTGATTGAAAAAAATGACGTACCTTTGCACGCTGAATGCGGTTTTGTCCGGGTTTAAGTGTTATTTTATTGTTCACCAGAACAAATAATGAACTGTATAAAAACAATAAAACGAAGAACGAAATGAAAAAGGGAATTCATCCAGAGAACTATCGCGCTGTAGTCTTCAAGGACATGTCGAACGGCGTTATGTTCCTTTCAAAGTCTTGTGCGAAGTCAAACGAGACTGTTGAGTTTGAGGGTCAGGAGTATCCGCTGATTAAGTTGGAAATCTCATCTGCCTCACATCCATTCTACACTGGTAAGGCCAAGTTGGTTGACACTGCCGGTCGTGTGGATAAGTTCATGAGCCGTTATGCAGCTATGAAGAAGAAGTGATGCAGCACTTTCTCTGATATATTGTTGCAGGATAAAAAAGAGAGGCTACTCGGTGTGAGTGCCTCTTTTTTTTGTACACCTATATGTGTTCACTGGGCTACTTGCATTCGGTGCAACTGCTGAATTCAATCAGAGCCCTTGCTATAGTCTCTCCCTTCTGGTCGCAGTCGTAGTTCTTCTTTATTTCTGCCTGGAATTTGTTTGGATCCACTTCTGCAAGGAACAGCGACAGGCTGTCGCCGTAGTATGCCTCGGCGATGTATGCCAGTTCCATCCGGTGTATACGGTGGGTGTGGTGGAAGTCGCGTGAGAAGAGGTCGAGTATGTGTGAGATGTATTTCACACTGTTGAAGTGCCCGTTGCAGTCAAGGTCACTGTATTTGGTAGTGATGGTTTCCTGTGGCTCGGAGTCGGGCAGGGGACGCAGTCGACTGTGTCCCTGCATGTCGCATGTGAGTTCGGGGGCGAGGAACGGTTCGAACTGCTTGCCGTAGATGTTCATCAGTTCGAGGGGGTGGCGAGTGGTGTTGTCAATCATTGCCCATATGGTACGCGCATAACCGAAGACGTTACCGTCGTTGTCTGTTATTGCGAAATTACGGTTGGTGAACAACCTGTAGATACTCTCTATCCATGTCGTCACGTTATAGTCTGTATAGATGGGTGGCATCTTGGTCATTTCGATGGTGAGTCGTGAGAGTACCCATGAGTGGTGTGCCTTGAGCAGGTCGTTGAAGCCGAAGCCGCGCAGTGAGGCATGGTTCTCTGCACTGTTGAGCAAGTTGCGTCCCAGTACCTCGTATGACAATTCCCGTTTGAAGTCGGTGTTGAAGGCATCTGCTTTGAAATGCAGTGTCTCTGTCTTTTTGGTCTGATTCATTTCTGTTTCGTTTTGGTGTCTATTGTCGTTTGTCTCCATCTGTCCTTATATATATAATAAGGTGTGGATGTGACTATATCTTTATTCCGTGTTCGTTCTTCACTTCCGACATGACGAACGTGCTTTCCCATGATGACAGGCATTCGATAGAGCCGAGGGTGTTGAACACGAAGTTCTGGTAACTGTTCATGTCCTTGGCGTGTATCTTCAGCATGTAGTCGAAACGCCCAGATATATTGTAACACTCGGTGACCTCAGGGATGGCTTTTATGGTCTCAATGAAGTCGTTCACTATCTCACGGTTGAGTTTCTTTAGTTTGGCGTTGCAGTACACGATGAAGCCCTGATTGAGTTTGTCTACATCGAGTACCGCTATATATTTCTTTATATATCCTTCACGTTCAAGTCGTTTCATGCGCTCGTACACGGGCGTCGATGACAGGTGTACCTTGGCTGCGAGTTCTTTTGTAGTCAGTCGTGAGTTGTCTTGCAGTACACGCATTATCTGCAAGTCTGTTTCGTCCAGTTCCGCCATAGAATATTTTTCTTTAGAGTGTGTGATATTTTGTATGTCCGTAGAAAATTCGTCTTGGTTGACGGTGCAAAATTAGCTTTATTTTCTGAACTAACAAAATTATTTGGAACAAGAGTCTGAAAGGTTGTAACTTTGCATCCGAAAACAAGAAGAAACGAACAGAATAAGTAATAACTATAAATAAGAAAGGATTAAAGATTATGGCAACAGACAAGAACAAATTGCACTTAGAGACTTTAGCTCTTCATGTAGGACAGGAGCAGCCAGATCCGGCTACGGATGCGCGTGCTGTGCCAATCTACCAGACCACATCGTATGTGTTCCGTAACTCCCAGCATGCAGCAGACCGTTTCGGCCTCCGTGACGCTGGCAATATCTATGGACGACTGACCAATTCCACCCAGGGTGTGTTCGAGGAGCGCATCGCAGCATTGGAAGGTGGCGTTGCTGCTTTGGCTGTCGCTTCAGGAGCTGCAGCAGTGACTTATGCGCTACAGAATATTGCACGTAACGGTGACCATATCATTGCTGCTGACAACTTGTATGGTGGTTCATATAATCTCATCACCCATACTCTGTCCACTCAGGGTGTCGACTACTCTATTGTAAAGGTGAACGACCTCAAGGCACTGGAAGCAGCTATTCGTCCAAACACGAAGGCTATCTATGCGGAGACCTTTGGTAACCCGAATTCAGACGTGACAGATCTCGACGCAATCGCAGAGGTTGCACACAAACACAACATACTGTTCATCGTGGATAATACCTTTGCTCCGATACTTATCCGTCCGATTGAGCATGGAGTGGACATCGTGGTACATTCTGCTACCAAGTTCATTGGTGGTCACGGAAGTAGTCTTGGCGGTGTCATTGTAGATGCTGGTAAGTTTGACTTCAAGAAAGACCCAGACAAATATCCTTCACTCGCTAAGCCAGACCCGTCATACCACGGAGCGGTGTTTGCAGACGTAGCTGGTCCTGCTGCTTTCGTAACACGTATACGTGCCGTCATTCTTCGTGACACTGGTGCTGCCATCTCTCCGTTCAACGCATGGATACTGCTCCAGGGCGTAGAGACTCTCCCTCTCCGTATCGAACGTCATGTACAGAATGCCCTGAAGGTGGTGGACTACCTGTCCAAGCATCCTAAGGTGAAGAGCGTGAGCCATCCGGCTTTGGCAAGTCATCCAGACCATGACCTTTACAAGAAGTACTTCCCTAACGGTGGCGGTTCAATCTTCACGTTCGAGATCAACGGCACTCAGGAAGATGCGTGGAAGTTTATTGACTCACTGAAGATTTTCTCTCTCCTTGCTAATGTGGCTGACGTGAAGAGCCTCGTAATCCATCCAGCTACTACCACCCACTCTCAGATGAGTCCTGAGGAACTGGCGGAGCAGCACATCACTCCCCAAACAGTTCGTCTCTCTGTTGGTGTTGAGCATATAGACGACATTATAGCTGACCTCGACCAGGCATTTGCGCAGATTTGAATTGGGGGTATAAGCCACAACACATTCACACATTAATGACAATCAAAAAATAGATAGGTTATGGGAAATGTAAAGAAGAACCTGACTGAACTGGTCGGACACACGCCTTTGCTGGAGGTGAGTCGTATTGAACGTGAGGAGGGGCTGAAGACCCGGCTCATAGTGAAACTGGAGTTGTTTAACCCTGGCGGCAGTGTAAAGGACCGTGTGGCTCTCGCAATGATTACTGACGCAGAGCGTAAGGGACTGTTGAAACCGGGTGCTACCATCATTGAGCCTACAAGTGGCAATACGGGTATCGGTCTTGCGTGGGTGAGTACCATAAAGGGGTATCATCTCATACTAACTATGCCTGAGACAATGAGTGTGGAACGTCGCAAGCTCCTCAGTGCATACGGTGCTGAGATTGTCCTCACTCCAGGTGCTGACGGTATGAAGGGTGCCATCGCCAAGGCGAATGAACTGAATGCTTCTATCGAAGGGTCTATAATACTGCAACAGTTCGACAACCCGTCTAACCCTGCTGCACATGTGGTAGCTACTGGCGAGGAGATTTGGCAGGATACCGATGGCGGCGTCGACATCTTTGTAGCTGGAGTGGGTACAGGTGGCACTGTGAGTGGTGTCGCTGAGGCTCTGAAGGCGCACAAGTCTTCGGTGAAGGTGTATGCTGTTGAACCGGACTCGTCTCCGGTGCTGTCTGGCGGACAGTCTGGCCCACATAAGATCCAGGGTATCGGTGCTGGCTTCGTCCCGAAGAACTATCATGCAGAGGTGGTCGACGGAGTGATTCGTGTGACCAACGAAGATGCTTTTGCTGGTTCGCGCCTGTTAGCACACACTGAAGGAGTTTTGGTGGGCATATCCTCTGGTGCAGCCTTCCATGCGGCTCTCGAATTGGCTAAAAAGCCAGAGAATGATGGTAAGACCATCGTGGCTCTTCTGCCTGACACAGGTGAGCGTTACTTGTCGACGACCCTATTTGAATAATGTTGTATATTACAGAAAGAATGTGCCGGCTCGCTCTTGAGTCGGCACATTCGCTTTTTTTTTTGTCCCTTATTGTTGCTCGCTTTGAGCGTCTGGTCGTTGTTCGCCCAGATACTTGTATGTGTAGTTCGCACTCTTGGCAGAGGGGAACTGACTGCGACTGTCCACGTCCTGGCGGTTGCGCAGGTGATTGATGATGCGGTTGTAACAGTCCATCGGACTCTCTGCTTTCAGACGAGCACTGAACCTGGTGTCACAATACTGGAATTTGTTGGTGTCGTGGATGGGTACCACTCTCTTGAATGTTATTGATGCTTCGTACCATCCTGGATTTGGCTCTGCCATGATTTCAAGAGCGGACTTCTTTTTCTCGGATGTGTATGTGCCAGTCTCTTTCTGTTCATTGCGTAACTGTTCCATGCGCTTGAACTCTTCAAGGTTACTTGCCTCTGTCTTTAGAAAAAGCACATAGTTGGTGAAATTCACCTTCAGCCGGAAAGGGTACTGGTTGTTTGAGGTGTAATAGAAGCTGACGCGGTTCAAAGCGTCGTCTGCGAGTTTCACGTCGTGTAATGTCTCAAGGAAAGCAGCGGCTTCATCCATGTTTGTTGCCACTGTCTCTTGGTTGAAATACCTTATGTATAAGTTCATAATAATAAATTTACCTGCCAACTACAATGTGGGTCGTGCGACCTTTTTTGTTCTTGGCAGCATTGATTGTATAATTACCGTGGGCGTACTGTCTGCAACCCTTCTGCAAAGGTACAAATAAATTCTGACCGACAAGCCAAATGTCTGCAAAAAGTCAGTCATTCGGATATTGGTGGGCAACGTGTCCCATGTTACTAGTAGGTGCGGTGTCCCACCGCATACGTAAACTGTGTCCCACCGCACACGTAAACTGCATCCCACCGCACACGTAAACTGTGTCCTGGCGATTTTTTTTCGTAAGATGTGACGTGGGACACGTCACCTACTAATACTAGACTTGTGAATCGCTGAAAAGTTACGTGTGTTGAAGATTAAACTAATTTTCCTTAATGAAAAGAGATTGTTTGGAGGGTTTGCCGAGACCCCTGAAAATGGGGCTTTTGAGAGGGGGTCATTTCACTCGAGTGAATTGATCGATTCACTCGAGTGTTTTGATCGATTCACTCGAGTGAAAAAAAACAGGGTATTTTGGGGGTGTTTTTGCCCCCTTTCTCACAACGCTTCAGATTGCGAGCTGGAGATTGCCAAATTCGCAAGTAACATTTACTCACCTTCATCGACCATTATGTTACAGTAAAACAACTTAGTGCGATTCGTGTCATGTTACAGTGAATAAACTTGGAACGATTTGTGTCTTTGACTAAGTGAGCCATGAGAAGTCAACATGTGCATAGTTCTGCGGACTGAAAGTCCAATAAGCACATAGCCCAGGGCAAGCGTAGCGACACCTTGGGCTAGTTTATGGTGTTGGATGTCGCCCTGTAAGGGCAAAAGCGTTATTCATTCCATCTATCTGTTCTCCTTGTTGATAAGGTTAACCACCACTTTCACCATCACATCTTTCTCTTCCGTACGACTTTCGGCTATCATCAGCGTGAGGGCCACGAGGGTGTTGTCGGCAATGCGCTTGTGACCGTCCTCACCGTAGAGGATGCCGTTCTTCTCCATGAACCAAAGGAAGAGCATGGCGGCAATGCGCTTGTTGCCATCGCTGAAGGAATGGTTCTTCACCACGAGGTAGAGAAGCATCGCTGCCTTTTCCTCTACGGATGGATAAACGTCCTCACCACCGAATGTCTGGTATATCTGTCCGATGCTGCTCTTGAAGGAATCGTCCTTTTCGTTGGCAAACCACTGGCTGCCACCGAACTTCTCCTTCAGCGCATTGATGGCTTCCATTGCATTCTCGTAAGTGGCACGGAAGTGTTCCTCACATGTGGTCTGGCTGATACCAAGCGACTGATAGTCGTAGCGGTCAAGCGTATCAAGGGCATACACGTAGTTGCTGATGACGCTGAACAACCCCTCATATTCCCCCCTAGTCACCTTTTGTTGTAAAATAATGGCACGTGACATGAGATTTACCACGCTCTTCAAGTCATTGTAGTGATCAAGGCGTTTCTGATTGATGGCATAGCCTCTGATGAGGTATTGCTTGAGGATGCTCGTAGCCCATTTCCTGAATGAAGTGGCATTCTTGCTGTTCACTCTATAGCCTACAGATATGACCATGTCGAGATTGTAGAAAGGTATGTCACGAACAATCCTTCTGCTACCCTCCAATCGAACCTGTGCATTTTTTGCACAGGTTGAAGTTTCATCCAATTCTTGGGTGGCTTAAATGTTCTTGATGTGACGAACAACAGATGTTCTGTCAACGCCAAACAACTCTGCCATCTGGCTTTGCGTGAGCCAGACGGTATCGTTCTCCAGTTTTACGTTCAGTTCAATGTTGCCATCTGCTGAGCGGTATATTTCTATTTGGTTCTTCTCCATATTAGTTGGTATTTACTGTTCATATACATTCCGCATTTATCCTCACATCCCGAACACTTGTTTGATTTCGGCTTCGGTCATCCTTGTCATCGGACATTTTGTGGAAAGTTCTTGGTCAACGGCTTTACCTTCCTCATACAAGCTGGCAATGGCATCAGCGTCCCGTCAGCTGTGGCACTGCGCAGTTGCTCGTATTCGCCACGTGTGCGAGTCTCGCCAACCGTGATGTATCCACCTTGCCGCTACAATGTGTTTATTATTCCTGCCATAATACACTTCTTGGGCGCAAAGATACGGAGAGATGTTGAGAATGGCGAATATTTGACGTAAAATATTACGGCGAATATTTGTTTTATCCGTAAATTCGTAACTGTCCAGCGATTAGTGGGCAGTGTCGATGGAGTTCTTTACCTCACGATATGCCTTCAGGCTGTCCTCTGTCTGTCTCATGGTCTTTCCTTCTGTTTTTAAGTGTTCAACTTTTTT
>CAVFVJ010000038.1:0-6479 GCA_963626085.1 Alistipes ihumii
TCTGATAGAACGATTCGTCATCGAGTGTTGCCGCCAACTGCTTCAAGGTGGGCTGCGTTTTTTCGTCATATTGCTCCGCAAAATGTGATTTTAGCGAGTTCTTGTTTTCCTTGATAAAGGCAATAATTCTGTTGATGACAAACGTCGGTGAAGACATAGCATCATCAGTCAGTCGCAAGTCCCCTACGTTGGCAGGTATTCTGTGATCATTGTCAGCAGATACCCACGTGTCAATGCAATATGCCAGAAAGTGACGTCTTAATATATCTTTGGCTTGCAGGAAGCATCCTGGTGTATTCACCTCACCTTCCATCATTTCTTCCGGGTAGGCAAAGTAGTACATGTCGTGCGGTTCACCCGAATGGGCATAGTTCAGTACGAGAGCCGAACCCTCTTTACGTCCGGCACGTCCCACTCGTTGCAGGAAGTTGCTTGGTTTCGGAGCGATATTGGCATTGCCCATCACGTTCAAGTCACCGATATCAATACCCATTTCCAGTGTGGAGGTAGCGGCAAGCACGTTGACTGAGTTAGAATGTGGGTGCAGCCTAAAGTCATGTTCCAATTGTTCTCTGTCATCCCGTTCCAGCAAGCCGGTATGCTCATGGGCATAGACACGTGGTGATATGTTCCGGTTGTACACCTGCTGATAGTAGTTCAGCTCGGGGTTGGTCTCTTCCGAGTAGTTGCCCAAACATCTGTAGTTCAGACATGGCGTGTCTTCACTCCAATAATCCTGACGAGCCACGTAAAGCGTTGACTGACATTTATCACATTTGATATGCTTCACATTTCGGCTCACCCAGATGCGCTCTGCATTGATGGCATAGTTGCCCCCACCCTGCGGTGCACAGTTCACCAGCCCCACACTTTCCATGGCCTTCAGCAGTGTGCGCATAAAGTCGTTGAAAAGCGTCACGTTCTTTTCGATGGACCAGTTGAAGCATCTCCTGAAACAGTCACTATACCAGTTGGGTTTTTCCCTTCTCAGCACAGTCATGTCAAGCATATCTGCATTGCGTTCCAGATGAACAATGCCAGGCAACTTCGGAAAGCTGATGCCTCCGCCGAAAGTCCTGTTCAGGAAGTGTCTGCCATCACGATTCCAGTTCAATGCCCATAAGGTCAGAGCCTCGTTCCTGTATTTATATAGGTAAGGATGATCCACAGCTCCGTGTCTCCTCATGCGTTGCAACACAGCGTAGACGTAATGGCAGAACGTCGATTCGTCATCGGCAATCTGCAGATTGTTTGTTTGGAGCCACTCCGTCATCTTTTCGTATACCATACGTATGTCTTCACTTTTAAAGAAGGTAGCTGATGCCCCTGTCTTCTCGAGTGTCCTACCACGTTGTGAAGTAAAGCCGAATTCACTCACTATCTCCCAGTCCACACGGATATCGAATTCCTTCTTGAATGACTCCATGAATCCGCTGCCCTCGCGATAATTCTTGCGTAGGTCGATGTGTGTGGCAAGGTCAGCAGGCAGGAAGCGGTTGTAATATTCCTCTTCTGTCAACCGCTCTTTCCAGTAACGTTTGAAACCTTCTTGCAGTTCTGTGATGCTTACTGGTTTGTCGAGTGTGTTGAGATACTGCTGCATCGACTGTCGGAAGAGGAAACGGAAGGTTCTTGCCTCGTAGAACGCAGCTTGGTGCGCAGCGTCCTGCACACTGTTGGTAAACACCAGCATCTTGCGGTCTTTTGCATCGGTATGGTCGAAGTCGCTGGAAAGCACCAGACTCACGGCAACGCTCGACAGTGTGGATGTTCTTCCACCTATCTGACAGATGGTTTCACCGTTGCACTCGGGACAATATCTCGCAAAGCGCTGATTACCATTCTTTGTTGACGAGGTACGACAGCAAGCTCTCACTCTCAGCACATTCTCTTCTGTATTGTCAGCAAAATGGAGGTTTTTAAGGTTTACATGGAGCACCTCGTTTATTGCCGTTTCGTTCAAATACTCGTCGACGGGCTGGTGGCTGGTATTTTCAATATTCAGCAGCCTCACGTCCTTGTCGTTGTCCATAAACGCCTTATTGATGGTAGACACATCGGTGCAATAGAACTGCTCGCTTGCCATCTCTCGCGTCAGCCATCCGCTTGCACCGCACTCACGACAGAAGTACATGGGCAATGCCACCCGGTCTTCTTCTTTCTTCAAACTGTGTCGCCATACAAATTCAGGTTCTTTCTGGAAGTAGCGCAACACACCGCTTAGTTCCCTTTGCCACAACTGCACCTGCAGATACAGCATAGGTATCTGTTTGCCAGTATCATTGAGCGGTCGTTTGGCGTATGCAATCAGTGCCAGCAGGTTTTCTATGGCGAGCACGCACACTTTCTCACCATCCTGCAGATAGAGACGGCGGAAGTTGGTATCCATGTCTATGAGTTTCTTCTTGATATTGTCAAGAGAAAGTATACCTTTAGAAAGCACTTCCAACAGCGATTTCACGATACCCATTTGTCGCAGTTGCACTCCTGCATCAACGGCAGACACATTTGTGGATTTCAACCACACTTTGCAGAGTCGTCGCATGTATGTCTCCACCGTATCGTTGGCTCCAAACTCACAGGTCTTTATCAGTTTTGCGTCAGGCAGATTATTGTTAGTTTCCACTACATATTCGCTGACAGGAATACGGTGTTCTTCGATAACATTCTTTTCTTCAAACGTCTCGCCGAACACATCTGTGGCATATTCGCACAGACGTGCCTTACTGTCAGGTCCATTACCGATAGTAGCAGAAGTACCAATGGGACACAATGTTCCCTTTGGCATATTGAGTTTCAGTTTCAGTCGGCGTACAAGGTTCGCGACGTCCGTTCCCTGTGCACCGTCGTATGTGTGCAACTCATCGAGAACGATGAACTTAAGTGCCTTCGAATCTGTGTCTATGTTGCCTTTCCACAACGTACTGAAGCGTTGGCGCATCAACCCATAGTCGAGCATCTTGAAGTTGGTGAGCAGTATGTCGGGCACTGAGTCGAGTATGGCATCACGGTTCTCTATGATGTTGTGCTCACCCATCGTGCGCGGATAGTCTTTGGCATCGACACCCTCGCCCACGAAGAGTCCTGCCGTCACCTTGTTGCGCAGCCGTTCGTCGTTCCATATTGCCTCAGCCAAGCGTTTTGCCTGGTCGCTGGCAAGGGCATTCATCGGATACATGATGATGACCTTCACTCCCGTCTGTCGTTCGTACTTGTTACAGTTGTAGCAGTAGTCGAGTATTGGGTAAAGGAAACACTCCGTCTTACCCGAGCCGGTTCCTGTGGTGAGCAGGGTTGGCTCCGGCTCGTGTCCATCGTGCATCGTGAGTTGGCTGAAAGCCTGTAGCTGATGCCTGTATGGTGGAAAGTTCGGCGCTATGTCGAGTGGAATGTTTCGGCTTTCTTCTTCTGTCGCAGACACAAACGGGGTCTTCAAGGAGATGTATGGTCCCTTGAACAGTCCGTCTTCCTTGTCTTCTATAAAACGGTAGAAGGCATCACCCACCACCTTCTCCTTAAAGCGGAAGGTGGCCTTGATATATTCTATGATAGAGTCGCGCACTTCACGCGCCTGTTGTAGTGGTAGCATAGGCTTAAATATTAAATAACAGTAAGATTCAGCAAGCAGTGGTTGCTGAATTGATTTGGACATAACATGTAGTTACTGGTCTGTTACAGGTTCATGTATTTACAGTATTCTTCGATGCTTCGTTGAATAACACTGCCCACCTTCAGTTGCTCCTTATACTGCATAATCATCATGGGACTCATACTGCGGTTGAGGGCGAACCTTACGGTTTCCATGTCCGACTCTTTGCATAAAATAATTCCTATGGTCGGGTTCTCGTTCGACCTGCGTTCTTCCTGGTCGAGTGCTTCCAGATAAAATTCCAATTGTCCTTGATAAGCAGGTCGAAACTCTGTCGTCTTCAGTTCGAAAGCAACCATACATTGAAGCAATCGATGGTAGAAGAGCAAATCTATTTTGTAAGTCTTCCCTCCCACTTTTACAGGATGTTCCTCGTCAATGAAGAGGAAGTCCTTTCCCATCTCAAGGATGAAATTCTTCATATGTTCTACGATACCTTTGCGTAGCCTCGTCTCTTTATACTTTTGGGGCAGTCCTAAGAAGTCCAAGTAGGCAATATCCTTGAATAAGACCGGCGATTTCGCGTAAGTGTCATGAAGCGCTTCCGACTGAACATCTTTCGCTCTAAGGATTGAAGACATCGCATCCGTTTTGATGGCTCGTTCCAATTGTTTGTTTTGCAGTTGTTCTTTCTTTGCAAACAACATATAAAAAAGACGTTCATCATCCGTTTTACAACGATTTAGAATGAGTTGGTGATTACTCCATCCTGTTGAAAACAGAACGTTAGGAATTTGTGCCAATTGAATTGGCACAAATTCAGCTTTTTCTGTTTGTGCCGTTTCAACTGGCACAATTTCAGAAAGCGAATCCAGCTGCTGACAAGCTATGAGTTTACTCTCCTTGGTGGTTTCAAGTAATCTGGTGAACGACTCCGAACAGTAAGTTTCATACAGTTGCACCATTTTATTCAACTTATAACTCAGGTATGCACCGACCTCCCATATCATGCGGAGCGACTCATCGTCCACGGTCTTTGACACCCTTTGTCGATGATAGGTGATGATGCCCCACACTTGGTTGAAGTCTGCCCTTGTCTGTATGTCTATGTTCTTTTCGTTCATTGCTTGTTTATGTTACTTGTTGATTAATCTCTCGAAGTGCGCCCAGGCAGAGCGGTAGTCGTCGATGCTGGCCTTGATATTTATTTCAATATTTCCCATCGTCCGCCCAGAGTCGGAGACCCTACTCTTTTTATAATGCCAGATTCTCTCAACTGACGGAGTTTCTTTTCAACCCCACGAGTTGAAATGCCAAGTGCTTTAGCAATCATTGGCGTTGTTACTTGAGGGTCTGATTGGATTAACTCCAATACTTTATCTGCCGTTTTTTGCTGTGTTCCCGAACTAATTCCCGAACCAGTTCCCGAACCAATTCCCGAACCAGTTCCCGAACTTTCACAAACACAGGTTGCCACCTTTTCTTCATCAGGCTGCAACCTACTTGAAGCATCTGTTGCAAGTTCCAAGACCATCATCAGCGTCAGTTGACATTTGTCTGGCTGCACCATTTGCTCTATCTTGGGAGTCTGCCAATGGTTTACTTTCCATCCATTTACTATTTTGTCTACTCCGCTCCCCGCTTTCTCTGCCGTTCCGAGCATCATAAACATTTTTTGCAATGACTTGTTGCGGCACACACTTTCCCCACCCTCATAATATTTTCTTTTTGACACCAACAATGTACCCGGGTTAGAGAAAACCATTTTGTTCTTGTACAATGTCACGTTCAAAGAGGCGTTCTCCGTGTAGTCGGCATGTATCAGGCAGTTGGTCAGTGCCTCTCGCACTGCCACATGTGCTAGTGTCTCTTCTCTGCGTATATTGCCTTCCAACACGAAGGGCTTGGGTAGCACGGCTTGTAGTTTGGGCAATATGGCACGGTAGAACTGAAAGAGGTTACACTCCCAAGTTCCGTCAGGATAGATACGGTTGGTCCAACGTTCGTTCGCATCCAATCGCTCTTGATAGTCGGGGAAGAAGTCGGGGCTGCAGCTAGGGTCGGTGATGGCGTCATAACACCCAAACATCAATAGTGCCGCAAGGGTAAGTCCCTCTTCATGTGTTTCTCGGTCAATGCGGTATCCGCCAAGTTTCATCAGCAGTTGTTTGTCGTCGAGCGCCAGCCAAGGGTGGTCGGGCTTTGCCACGGAAAAGAGTTGACGATATTGCTTCAATGATGTAGTGTCTATGTCTGCGAGGGTATAATTCTTAAGTATGCGTGAGTCTGCTGGCGACGACACATTGGCATCGGCAAACATCCGTTGCACTTCCCTTTCGGTGCATTTATAGTCGCCCTCATGATTTCGTTTAAATGTCCCATTGTAAGGTTGTGTGGTGCGATACACTGGACGTTGTTCGGGCATGGCTTGTGGAATGTAGAAGAGCATGATAGTGTGTCCTTTATAGTCCACGATTTTCACATCTTCGTTACGCAAAAGGTTGCAACTAATGGTTTGCCTATTGTTCACGTTGTTCCAAAAATCTTTTGCATATTTCTCCACTTGTTCCTGAGTCAAATCGTCCAAATGGAATGTACCTTTCTTCTCTGCCACTCCAAGCACAATGGTGCCACCTTCGCTGTTGGCGAAGGCACTGTATGTATCCCAGAAACTGCCGGGGAATCCACCTGCTGCACTTTTAAGCTCAAGGTCTCTTCCCTCTGTTTGTTTCAGCAGATCTTCTATATAGCGGTTGAAATCTGCGGTGTCGTATACTTTAATCATACTCCATTATGTTACTTGTTGAACATCTCCTCGAAGTGCGCCCATGCCGTGCGGTAGTCGTCGATGCGGTTGCAGCGGGTGTAGGGGGCGTGGTAGGTCACTTGC
>CAVFVJ010000039.1:0-47508 GCA_963626085.1 Alistipes ihumii
AAACGATCGATTCACTCGAGTGTTTTGATCGATTCACTCGAGTGAATTAAACAAGGTATAATTGGCGCATTTTCGCACCATTTCTCACGATGGTTCAGATTGCGTGCTGGAGAATAATCTCCCACAGATCTCACAGATGGCACAGATGACTTTAAGAAAAAGAACCATGAATGAACTCCCGGAGGACATGCAACCTCATTGCATGAGGTAGTGGAGACGCGGCTATTGCGTCAGTCTGTGAGCGAGCTCACACTGTCTGCACAGCCTCGCTCCTATGCGGCTCACCGCATATGCATGTCTTCCGAGCAAAAACAGGCTGCTGCGCAGCAAAAACCGCCATGCGGAGTGGAGTAATACTACTATAACTGCCACGTAGTGTGTGTGTGTACGTATATAAGTGTTTACGTGTGCGCTTTACTTTGTTGTTTGGTTTTTGTTTGTGTCAACAAGCTGGTTCTTTGCTCGACTGGCTTTCGGTGCAACTCGCTGCACTGATGGAGGTCTTACGTCGACCAGGGGAAGCTAGCTTACCTAAGGGCGAGGGAAGAACTCCATCATGAGTCGCCATTGGCGACGGTGAAAGCCTGTCGGGGGTTATTCCTGTTTTTTTTATTATATTAGAACAGATACATCTGATTGATTGTCGTATCGAGATAGTATCTCTCGCACTGGTCTTGTACCGGTGCAAAGTTGTAGAGGATACCTATACGCAGTTTGGTCAGCCTCATGTAATTCCATAATTGTTGGCGTTGCTCTGGACCAAGAGCTTCTATCGCCTTGCATTCGACTAGAACCTTATCCCGAACCAAAAAGTCAGCGAAGTGCTTGTGCTGTATGCGCTGGCCATGGAAATCTATGCTAAAGTAGTACTCACGCTCGTAAGGTATGTCTCGTTCTTTGAACAATATGTCCAATGCATCTTGATACATGTACTCATTGAGATATGGACCCAACTCGCTGTGGACTGTCTGGCAAGAGCCTATGATATCGTAAACGTACTGACGCAGACGTGTGCATAGGGCTGCATCAACATCGTTAAGTTTCGTGGCATGATAACTCATCGTATGTGTGACTTTAAGAAAAAGAACCATGAATGAACTCCCGGAGGACATGCAACCTCATTGCATGAGGTAGTGGAGACGCGGCTATTGCGTCAGTCTGTGAGCGAGCTCACACTGTCTGCACAGCCTCGCTCCTATGCGGCTCACCGCATATGCATGTCTTCCGAGCAAAAACAGGCTGCTGCGCAGCAAAAACCGCCATGCGGTGGAGTGGAGCAATACTACGATAACGGCAATGTGGTGTATTTAATGGGTTGTGTATGACTACAAACAAGTTTTGGTATTGAGATGAGCCAAGAACTCATCTAATCCAACGATGTTCAACCCTGGAAACGCTTTCCATTTTAAGACATCATAATGATGATCTTCTGTTACAACATATCTAGCTCATACCGTGATGGCACAATCCACGAACTTGTTGTCATCAGGATCTTTTTGAATCAAGTTAAATTCAAAATATACATTCACAAAGTCTGTATAGGGGCTACTGATTATCGCATCTATGACATACTTTGCAGTAACCTCATTGGTTAACATGTTGCGGATTTCCTCATATTCGTTCAATATGGCAGTTGTGACACACAGTTGATTAGTGCCATCAAAGAAACTGTCCCAAATTCTACGATAAGGACTTCTTGACGATATACTTTGTATGAGACAGTTTGTATCCAACACAATCTTATCCATACGTACTATCTCTTCAACATAGCATGCAAATCCTGATGGCGCAACTCTTCCAGCTTTTCTTTATTCAACTGACCCGTGTCCCAAAGCACATTCAAGCACTCGTCTGCTTTTTTGCGAAAATAGTCTGCCAACACCGTTTTCACTTCTAACAGCCTAGCCTCAGAACCGTCAAAAGCAAACATTTTCAGTAAATGTTGTTGTACAGGATTGAATATTGCAGTCTGTTCCATATTATCTCATTGTTTCTATCAAATATCTATTTGCATCACAAAGTTAAGCATTTTCATTGACACCGCCAAAGGAACACGGATATTTTTAGCTCCCACAGATCTCACAGAGAACACAGATTTATTCTTTTTTCGAACACGGGATAACACAGCTGTTCTTATCTCCCACAGATCTCACAGAGAACACAGATTTTTTTGCGAACACGGATGACACTGATGAACACGGATATTTTTAAGCTCCCACAGATATAGACGGTCTATTCTTTGAGTCTATTACAATTAAATGCAGCATTATTTACGCCATGAGTCCCATGCCTCGTTGATGTACTTGCGGATATTGCCGATACCTGTTGACACCTTGGGTGACAGTGGCTGTATCTGACTGATGAACTCGCGCTTCACCATCAACGCCTCGTCCACCTTCACCTGGGGGTCGTGAACCATGTCGACCACTATATTACCCATCTGACGGGCGGTGGTACAAGCCGAGAGACGGGTCTCATACTCCGTCAGGAGCTCCACCTTATTTATATATAGGGACAGTGGCGATACTGCCACTGACGACGGCACTGGCGGAACAGCCACATCCTGGTGATTGTCCCCACCTGACTTCAAGGCATCCGACGCCAACAGGTCGCCGTAGAAGTGTTGCTCTGCCTTGGTCGCATTGGGAAGAATCTGGATGTTGCCACCGCTGATGTTGATTACTACTGTTGATTTGTCGTTTTCGGTCATATTGTGATTGTACAGGACTGATTTTCCACGGGTAGTGAACAAGGGGTAAACGGTCAGTAAACGCTGGTAAACGGACTTGGACTTAGGTGCTTCCGCAGCGTAACTTTGCACCGCAGTTCAGAAACGGCACTATTGCCGGTCTGGTTAACAACTAACATACCGGGCGCAATGACTGCTTGCGTAAATAACAAGTCCCATACCGGTGATGGGCGATTGTATGATTCAAACTCAGTTTATCAAATCCAAGAACGCCATGTTGAACGAGGACATCGTGACAGCACGCATCGTGAACACACAGCCGATGAATTTCGACGAGTGGTGTGAGCACCTGGCAGACGGTTCTACCGTAACGGCAGCCGACGTGACTGCGGTGATGAAGCAGATAAGTAAGCGTCTGCCCACCATCCTGGGACTCAACACAAAGGTGGTATGCTCATCAGACGGACTCACCTTCCGTCCAAAGGTGACCGGTAGCATCACCCAGAGTGAACTGAAGGCGAAGCTCGTGGCGAAGAAGGCTGCGGAGACCGACCCTGAGAAGGCTGCCAAAATCGATGTGGACCGACAGTTGGCAACGAGTGACCTCACCACGAGCGACTGTACAGTGAGCATCGTGGTTGACCTACCGAAATCGTGGAGCACCCTCTTCCACCAACAGGCCAAACTCAAACGAGTAGCCAAGACGTACAGCGAGTCGACATCATCCGACACTACTACTGATGACAGCGATGACGTGACAGTGGACACTGGTGATGGCGGAACAACTGGTGGTGGCTCGTCAACAGGTGATGGTTCGTCCACCACTACCCCATCCGGTGGCGGTAGTTCATCAGGAGATGATTCTGGTTCAATGGAGTCGGGAGACTGATAAGAATTAGGAATTAGGAATTGGGCTGCGCCTGCCGCAGGTGACGGGCGCGGCTCTTTATCCAATCAATGTGTAACCTTTTAAATTTTATATTGTTATGAGTAATTCAATTGAAAATGCCAATGGCAAGTCCAAGAAGATGTCATGGGTGAGTATCGTGAACGCACTGTAATGTAGCTCCCACGAATTAATGTTTTTTGTCTCCCACAGATCTCACAGAGAACACAGATTTATTCTTTTTCGAACACGGATATAACGGATAATACGGATAGTTGCTGGTAACGTGTTCTGTGATTCATTACTTTGAATACTTCTGACCAAAAAGGAAGTGTGCCATAAGAGGGGATGTCCTGATGACAGCTGACACAAGTAGACTGCATGCGATGATGACAACAGCAACCAAGAACGACACCTCTCTTCTCTTCATTCATTTTTCTATTTAGTCATTAACTGATACTTATACTATTCATCCATACATATCTCACCGTCTGTCGGGCATACAGAATTCCATGATTTCCTCAGTGTAATCACCCAGTGGTTTCTGTCCTGTAAACATAAAGAGCCAATACGAGAAAGAATCGAGGTTGTACTCAATCAGCATTGGAATACCTTCCGCATTGAGGCAGATGTCGAAAGCGAATAACCGGTGGTGTATGATCTTTCTTGCGGCATCACATACGAATGACTTGATTTCGTTCCATTGAGGTATGACAAAGTCATTTCCTGTGTAGTCAACCCCATTCCATACCGATGAGGAGATACCGTACTGATCGTAGAGCTTCTCACCGACCTTACCAGTCTGGACATCTATCCCTACATACATACCACCGGCATGGGCATTGTCTACGAAAGCACCCGACTTGCCGACCCTCATTATACTTGCCAACACATGAGGCTCCTCATCTTTCCACGACCTATATACAGCAACACGCAACGTGTTGACAGAAGTAGGATTGAACTTGGCTATCTCCGGGTGTTGCGTTATCGCTTTCTGAAGGACGAAGTTCTCATTGTAGTTCATCAAGAACTCCTTGGTCAGTCGCGACCCGTCCTTACGTGATATATATGCCTTTGCTTCGGCTGAATAAGTAAACAGATGAATTCCTTGACCACTTGAACTGCCTACCGATGGTTTCAGAATCAGTGGTGTCTCATTGTCTAAGTAGTCCTCTACCTCTCTTGTCACCGGTTGGAAATTCGCATCGGATATGCGTCCACCGTTCATCCTGCACAACACAGTAGCCGGAACCTTGTCCTTCCCTATGATAAAGGGAAACATGTTCTTGTCCTCATACACAGGACGCATCGCAGCAGGGTTCAACTTGGTCTCTATGAAACACCTGCCGATATTCTCCGGCACGATATACTTCCGGTCGGTAAACCTCGAAAACAACCTGTAGGAATAAGGCTCAACCTTATACTGCCCCCCCCACGACAACAAGTAGTCCGCCTCTCCCTCCGCTGGTACATTGGGGATGTGATGCAGACGCAAATACCTCCTAAACTGTCGTTTATAGAAACAATACACCTGTAGATTATACAGACACGGTACATTGTTCACGACATTCATTATACTTTTCTTCAGTTCCATAAGTATGATTTTTAATGCTGTGCTAATTTATAAATCTCGTACCACTTATACCATTGAGCAAACGCACGCAAACCGTCACGCAAGGGCGTGGATGGCTTGTAGCCGAAGTCCTCCTCCAATGGCGTTGTGTCGGCATACGTCACCGGCACGTCACCCGGTTGCATCGGCACCAGTTCCTTATGCGACTCAAAGTCGTAGTCCTTGGGCAGCACACCAGCACTGACCAGTTCCTCCTGCAGGATACTAACGAAATCGAGAAGGTTCTCAGGACTGTTGTTACCTATATTATATACCTTATATGGAGGAATAGGCAATCCATCCTCACCGTTACGTTTCTCCGGAGCGTGTTGCATCACACGCATGATACCCTCCACTATGTCGTCAATATACGTGAAGTCACGCTTGCAATTACCATAATTAAAGATCTTGATGGTCTCACCCTTCACCAACTTTTCAGTGAAACCGAAGTAAGCCATGTCGGGACGACCTGCAGGGCCATAAACAGTGAAGAAGCGAAGACCAGTGCTCGGTATATTGTAGAGCTTCGAGTAGGCGTGAGCCATCAGCTCGTTGCTCTTCTTCGTTGCCGCATACAGACTCACAGGGTTGTCCACTTTGTCATCCGTAGAATACGGCACCTTCTTATTGCTGCCATATACAGATGACGAACTGGCATAGACCAAGTGCTCCACCTCATGATGGCGACATGCCTCAAGTATGTTGTAGAAACCGATGATGTTACTCTCAATATAAGCATCAGGATTGGTAATCGAATAACGGACACCCGCCTGGGCTGCCAGGTTCACAACCACAGCAATCTTGTTCTGCGAGAAGATCTTCTCCACCGCCTTCTTGTTGGCTATGGAGTCATGTACGAACGTCCAGTCACGACCCATAACCTCAATCTCCTTTAGCCGCTCATACTTGATGCCCACATCATAATAGTCGGTGATGGAGTCGATGCCAATCACCTTGATGTCCTTCACGTCACGGAAAAGACGCAGCACGAGGTTACTGCCGATAAAACCGGCGGCACCAGTCACAAGTACTGTCTTTCCCTCTAAATTCACGTTATAGTGTACCATACTTTTGCATATAAATCAAAGGTCAGAGGAAACGCGGATAGTTTTTATCTCCCACAGATTTCACAGAGAACACAGATTTTGTTCGAACACGGATATAACGGATAAAACGGATATCTTTAGCTCCCACAGAACTCACAGAGAACACAGATTTAGTTCGAACACGGATAGCACGGATAACACGGATATCTTTAGATCTCACAGATGACACAGATGGCACAGATGGCACAGAGGTTGGGAAAAGATTGTTAATGACCTTGGATATGAGGTGTAATGCCACCAACCATCCTAAGTAGTTTCTTGTCCGTTTTACGAGTCAGCAGTTCCGTCCAAACATGCAACTGATGGATGTCAGAACCAGCCAGACTGTAGTGCCCGTTCTTCAACAGCCATTCCGCCTTGCTGCGGACATCAGAACCGTAGCCACCGAAGAGAGACGGCAGGTTGAGTTGGAACAAGACACCCATATTGAGCAAACGGAGATAGTCGTCACATTCCATATAGACGTAACGCTCCGGATGTGCCAGGACCGGATGATAGCCCTTCGACTGGATACGTCGCATGATATGGCGCATACCCATCGGAGGATTGAAGTAGGATGTCTCCACAAGCAGACGGTCACCGGCATCGCCAAGGGGCAATAGGTCGCCTGCCTCAAGTCGCTCCTCGAAGAGTGCATCGAGCATGTTCTCTGCCGCGAGGTGAAGTCGCACCGGACCATCGTAGACAGCCTTCAGTCTCTCGAAACGTTGGCGCAAGGCAGACGTAGTGTTGGGAATGTCCTCCATGATATGAGGAGTGAGCCATACCGACTCCACGCCCAGCGACTCGTACAGGTGCAGGATGTCGAGTGCCTCCCCTTCCGTTTGCACCCCATCGTCCACACCCGGAAGGATGTGTGAGTGCCAGTCAGTGAAGCCACGCAGCACACCGCTGCCCTCCAGCGTCTGATGTATGCTGAACAGTCCCATGGTCAGTAGTAGATAAGTCTGTATTGTAATCAGTATAAAAAGTGGTCTCCACCGAAGGCACGCCCACACCCTTCCCCAATCGATCAGGGGGTAAGGATCTGTAGGGGCTGGGGTGTGGCGACCATGCCTTAGCCGGTTTAGCGGAGACCACTTATCATAAACAACTTGATATCATTTCTTGTCGGACCCGTAGTGGTAACCATAGCCATAGCCATAGTGGTAACCATAACGATAGCCGTAACGGTAGCCATAGCGGCTGCCGCTACCTTCCGTACCGTTCAGGATGACCGACATATTCTTGTATTTCTTCTCGTTATAGAGTTTCTCCAGTTCCAGGAGCATGCTGCGCTCCAGTAGACCTGCACGCACTACGAAGACAGTGCGGTCAGCCAGTTTCTCGATAATCTGTGTATCTGCCACAATCTCGATAGGAGGACAGTCGATAAGCACTATGTCGTAACGTGAGCGCGCCATGTCGATGACCGTCTTCAGTCTGTCGTCGAACAACAGCTCCGTAGGGTTCGGTGGATTAGTACCGACCGGGAGCACATCCAGGTGCTCGTACTTAGGATGCGTGACGATGACATCCTCCACATTGTCCACCCTACCACAGAGGTAGTCACTCAGTCCCCTGTCAGGTGAGTCCACATACACAGACGCAGACCCGTGGCGCAAGTCACCGTCGATGACCAGTACCTTCTTGCCCTTGATGGCGAAGCTCACCGCTATGTTGAGCGTCAGGAACGACTTACCACTACCTGGGTTGAACGAGGTGATGACAGCGACGTTCTGAGTCCTGTCCTTGCCCGTCATGAACTCGAGGTTCGTGCGCAAGACACGGAACGCCTCGTTGATGATATTACGGCTACCCTCCTTCACCAGTACCGTCTCGCCAGCCTTGCGAGTCTTCTTCTTACCGAACAGCGACTTCCTGTGGTGCTCGTACTGAGGAATCTCACCGATGAACGGTACAGTCAAGCCATCCAAGTCCTTGCGGCCACGCACCGTGCTGTTCATGTTCTCACGGAGGAAGATGACAGCCACCGGGAAGATCAGTCCGATGGCAAGTGCCGCAAGCAGTATGTTATTGCTCACTGGAGCCGTCGGCACCATACTGCCGCCCGGCATGGTTATGATACGAGTATTGTAAGCCGTGAACGCCTGTGACAGCTCGTTCTCCTCACGCTTCTGGAGTAGGTAGAGGTAGAGCGACTCCTTCACCTTCTGTTGGCGTTCCACCGAGAGCAGGTACTTCGCCTGTTGTGGATTGGACGCAATCTGTGAGGTAGCCTGACCACCCACACCCTGCAGACTCCTTATCTGTGCATTGAGAGCCACCAGTTGGTTGTCGATTGACGTGAGTAGTGCTGTACGCATGGCAGCGAGCGACTCGTCCATCTCAGCCACCAGCGGGTTTTTCTCGCTACTGTGCGCTACGAGACTGTTACGGTCGAGCAGAGTACTGTTGTACTCCCCTATCTGTGACGACAGACCCGAGTCGTTGATACCCGAATTGGTAGGCAGCAACTGAGTCTTGTTGCCGTTGGTAAGGTAATTACGGATGTAACGCGCCATGTACACCTGGTTGTTCAGTTCCTTGATGGCAGCTTCCGCCTCACTCGCCTTCGACATGTACATGCTCGCTGCAGCCTGCACGTCGGGCAACAAGTGTTCACTCTTATAAGACGATATGTCGTTGTCCACGTTACCCAGTTCGCCCTCGATCACACCCAGACGGTCGTCGATGAAGCGCGATGTACTAACCGTCACACGGTTCTTGTCGCTCACCCACTTCTCGTTGTACACCGCAATGAGCGTGTTCAGTACATCCTCCGCCCGTTGGGTGGACACATCATTGTACGAGAGATTGATGATGTTAGACTTCTCATCCGTACGAGCCACAGTCAGTCGGGCTGCACTTCCAGCCACAGCCACACTGAACGAACTGCGTGACACGTAGATCACTGGCTGGGGACACGACTTATAGTAAGCTGTAGGGCTCACCACCACCTTACCTGCACTGCAACGTATGGTGTCGTTCAGTTTGCCTTTAACCTCAGCCGCACCCGTTTCCTCACCGTTGCGAGTGATGTCAGTGAGAGTCACCGTCCCCTTAGCCGACAGGTTCAGTGTGAACGAAGCAGACTCCTCCTCCGGGAGATCCTCGATGGTGACACTGACAGGTAGTTGACGGCCATAGACCGTCTGGTCGAGAAACTGTCCTGGCACTCTATAGTCCATGTACAAGCAGAGTCGTGACACCACTTCACGCATCATGTCGGGAGACTGGAGAGTCCCCATCTCATCGTTGATGTTAGAGCTGGAGTTGAACAAGCCGAGGTCCGAAAACGCACTGGCTTCGCCCGATGACGCACCGCCCTTCGAGTCGTCCTTGATAAGGATAGACGCTGAGCGAGTGTACACCTTAGGAGTAGTCAGCAAGTACCACACGGCAGCACCGAGGCACACTGCAAGTGATATGATGAACCAGTGCCATTTGGAGAGGCATAGATAGAGTAAGTCCTGGATGCGCATGAAGTCCTGCGCCCCCTGGTTCTGAGTATTTGTCTTCTGTATGGTAGCCATAAGAGTGTCAGTTGGTTATGAGTACTATGAACGAAGTGATGAACGAAGCCAGTGACATCCAGAACGAGATGTTATGGAGGCTGCTGCCGTTGATGGTAGACTGGAGAGCCTTAGTCTTGTTAGGCTCAACATACACCACATCATTCTGTTGCAAGTAGAATGCCGGAGACGAGTACACGTCCTCAGCCGAACGCAGGTCGATGGCATAGACACGACGAGTACCGTTCTCGTCGCGCACCACCATCACGTTGCCACGCTTACCGTTGATGGTCAGGTCGCCCGCATCGCTCAGTGCATCGAGCACCGTATAACGGTCACGGTCGATGCTGTAACGACCAGGACTGCCCACCTCGCCCAGAACGTTCACCGCAGCGTTCATGAACTCCACGGTAACCACCGGGTCCTTAATCAAGTCACGCGACTGCAACTCGTTCTTGACAAACGCTGCCACGCCCTCACGCGTCAAGCCCTCCACATGGAGTGCGCCCAACACAGGGAAGTCTATATTGCCATTGGAATCGACTGTATAGCCCGACACGCTGCGGCTCTGTCCATTAGACGAGCCCCTGGCAGTGGAACTCTCCATTCCCACCTGTTGGTTGTTCACAAGCAGATTGAACATGCTTGACAGTCGTTGGTCCTGGCAACTCACCAGGATATTCAGTTTGTCCTTTGGTTGGATTCGGATTTCCGACGGCGGAGTAGCCGTCAGTTCGCTCTCCCCGGGCTTCAGATCCTGGAAGTACGGGATTGTCTTGGAAGTGGAGCACGACCACAGTAGGATGGCCGATGCTGCCAGAATACAGATTTTACTGAGATTCATGATATTTGTTAAACTATAGTTTTGCTCTTTTGTTTTTTATATAGTGCGTCAGCAGAATGTTAGCCACAGTCCACACCACCACGTCGAAGACCAGTACCAAGGTGAGGCTGACACAGGTGGACAGCAGTATGTTGAACGCAGTGAAGAACATCGCCACCGCAAGGATGGTCACCATTGCCGTATGCTGAGGCATGCCCAGAGCGAGCAACTTATGGTGGATATGACTCTTGTCGGGAAGGAACGGGTTGTTACCGTTGCGGACGCGGTGGATGTACACCCTCACCACGTCGAAGCACGGGACGATGAGTGGCGAGAACGCCAGTACGAACGTGTTGGGCATCCCTTCGGGAGCGTCAGCCGGGACACAGTGGAGCACCTTCAGGCTGAGGACGCAGAGCATCATGCCTATCGTCTGGCTACCCGTGTCGCCCATGAATATCTTGTTGCCACGGCGAGCGTCACCGAACACATTGTAATAAAAGAAAGGTATGAGTACCCCAAGGGTGGCGAAGGCAAGCATCGAGTAGATGTACTCGCGAGCCATGAAAAGGATGATGCCGTAGAAGAGTGAAGCGACACCAAACAACCCGGAAGCCAGTCCGTCGATGCCGTCGATGAGGTTAGCCGCGTTGATGACAAACACCACGGCAAAGACCGTTATCAGCCATCCTATCCATACTGGGAGCTCATATATAGAGAGCAGACCATAGAGGTTGTGCACACAGAGCCCACCAGCAATTGCCATCAGTCCACACACGATGTGCGCAACGAACTTCGCACGGTAACGGATACCGATAAGGTCGTCAGCCACACCCACCAAATAAAGCAGCATGATAGCACAGAAGCCAAACGAAAGTGGAAGACTTTCCGCATCAAGAGCATCCTGTATACAACTGAAGCCCAGCAGTTGGCACACACCAAGTGCCAGTGCCACAGAGAAGAACACCACTGGTTTGAAGGCTATGCCCCCAAGACGCGGTATCAGTCCCTTGTGGATCTTGCGCCCGTCGGGAACATCAAACAGTTTCCTACGGAACGAAATAAGGAGTATCTGCGGGATGAGTACACCTGCGGAAAACACGCAGATGACGAACACGGCAGCAATGCCGATTGTCCAAAAGAGCGAAGGCGACGGCATGTGTGATAATATTTCCATAGACCTTATCGTTAAATACTACAAGACTTATAGTGTATAGACAGTACCATGTCACTTCACCAGTTGGATAAACTCTGGACTGACCTCCACACCAGCAGCTAGTAAACCAGGCAGTTCCACGAGCAAGCGTTTCACCTTAGATCCGCGCGTGGTAATGAGTCCCCCTTCAAAGCCGTCGAGCGGACCACCCACGATACGAATGGTGCGGCCGTGCATGGCAGGAGTCACTTCAGATGGAAGATAAAACTTAGGGAAGTTTGTGGCAGCAACCGCCTGTATGAAACGATTCATACGGACCTCGTCCACCGTCATCGGTTGTCTCCACGTGTTACGGAGCCAGCGGTACTGGAGGGTCGGTATGTCATCTACCACCTCATCAAGGCGCGACTGCAGCTCATGAACAAAAAGAAGGTCTTGGATAAAAGGCACCTCATTACGCAAATACCCCCCCCCCAGTTGCACTGACGTGACTCACCATAGGAACAAAAACCTCCATACCCATCTCCTTGAGGAGACGGTAGGCAGGAGACTTGGAGTTCCAGCGTGTCAGGTCACGCATCACGAACCACTGAGCGGTGTTCTTGCTTACAGGTGTCTTCATTTCGAATCAGCACACTTTTATCATTCCTGCTTGATGGTACAATTCCTTACCATTCAAGCAGTTACGGCTTATCTCTTTCAAAGTTCGGAATTTTACCCCCCCTATATACTTCCCCTCTAATCGTTTCATTCGACAGAACTGGTTGTGAGGTATTGAGGGCATCCCCCTTTGTATTTTTTCGTTTTCGTTTTCAAGAAGCTGATTCTTGATACTTTTCCCTCTTTCATGCCCATCTCTTATTTAGAGACCTGCATTTCGTGTTGCAAAGGTATGTAAAGTTTTTATAACCAACAAACAAACCAAAGAAATTTTTTCCCATGAAAGTCATTTTTGCGCATTTCATATTGGAAACACATGTCATGATATCAACTTTAAAGAGGTTTAAAGCATTAAATAGCAAGTGTTTGCCAAGAAGCACAAGACCACAAACAAGAGATTTGCATTTTCGGGCAAACAGTTGCACGAGACCACGACTTGTAAGTCGTATATGACAATTGGACAACATTAAGGTGTGTTCTATGTCGAATCGTGTAGGTGTAAAGGTAACGATTCCATGAAAGTTATTGCCATAGTAGGTGACGTGTCCCACGTCACATATTACTAGTAGATGACGTGGCTCACGTCACAAATAACTAAGTGTCCCACGTCACAAATAACTAGTAGATGACGTGGCTCACGTCACAAATAACTAAGTGTCCCACGTCACATATTACTAGTAGGTGACGTGTCTCACGTCACATATTATTATTTGTGCAGTGGGACACTGCACCTACTAAATAATACGTAGAATCATGTTAGTCTGTAAAGAATTAATTACTACCTTTGCATCCATATACGGATTGAAATCAAATGAAACGTTCTATAATCACTTTCATTGCGGCATTTATTGTCACCGCCAGTACCCACGCACAGTCGTCCGACCATGCGGTATACAAGAACACTCTGTGGCAGAACTGGTACGTACAAGCCGGTCTCGACATGTCGCTACAAAACCCCAACGGTTACCCCTTCTTCAAGGAGGTGTTCCCGAACGGGAAGACCTTCGGTGTCGACGTAGCCGTCGGCAAGTGGTTCACGCCAGAACTGGGACTGCGTGTGAAATTCAACTGGGAGAACGGCATCGGTCTGTTCCGCAACGGTCATGCCAACTGGTTGGCACCCATAAACGAGCCAGGGGTGAACATGCACAGGGGAGGATACGTATATTTTGTCGGAGACATACAGTTCGACATCCACAACCTCATCTGGGGATATAAAGCCGACAGGCTATGGAACATGCAGATATTTCCGAGAGCGGGAGTGGGCTACAACTGTGGTTCAAAGAAAGGTACACCGATAGTGGCAATCGGACTGGGCAACACGTTCAGGATAAACGACCGATTCAAGGTATACCTCGACATAGCCTACCACGGTGTGTCAAGCGGGTTCATACCCGTGCCTACCGACACTGGTTCGGAGTTTAATGCGTTCATGGACATCAACGTGGGACTACAGATAAACCTCGGTACAAGCACATTCAAGAAAGTGAATAAATGAACAATAAACAGACTACATCATGAGCAAGTATATATTGGCACTGTTTCTCGCCCTCACATGTACCCTACGACTACAGGCACAGGAAAACACAGCCCCCCAGCCGCAAGACGCGGTGGTGTGCGAGTCCTTCTGGAAGGGCTGGTTTGTGGAAGCCGGACTCGACATGACACTCCACAATCCCTACGGGCACAACTTCAGTAAGGTGATACCCAAGGGAACGAGTTTCGGACTGAACGCAGGCATCGGCAAGTGGTTCTCCCCCGACATAGGACTACGAGGACGCATCAACTGGGAGAACGGATTCCCATTGCTGGAGAACAAGAAACTGGAATGGGTTGCACCTGCTGGAGCCAACGGCATCAACATGGACGAAGGCGGTTGCCTGCTCGTTTACCTCGATGTTCTCCTTGACGTGAAGAACCTTTTCAACGGCTATGATGCAAACAAGAAATGGACGCTGCTCGTCATGCCACGAATGGGCATAGCGAGCAACCTCGCCATCAACTCCGGTTCACCATTCGTAGGTGCGGGAGTCGGTTGTACTCGCACCATCAACAAAAACCTCAGTCTGTATGGTGACCTCGCTGTACACATCATAACGAGCGAGTACTACGGAGACGTAGGCCCGACCGGTATGTCAGTACAGTCGGGCAGCAACAGTTTCTTTATATTCAATATAGGTGTACGGTGGAAGTTGGGCAAATGACAGTCCAACCCCACACCGTCATTCCACAGTAATCATTCCACAGTGACCGACTTAGCCAGATTCCTCGGCTGGTCCACATTCAGTCCCTTAGCCACCGCTATGTGGTAAGCAAGCAACTGCAGTGGGATGACACTCAAGAGAGGAGTGAGACACTCAAGAGTCTGCGGAATCTCTATCACGTTCTCCGCCATCGACCTCACATCCTCGTCACCCTCAGTCACAATAGCAAGGATACGTCCCTTGCGCGAGATGACCTCCTGCATGTTAGATATGATTTTCTGGTAGAGTTTGTCGTGCGTAGCGATGAACACCACCGGCAGTTCCTCGTCGACCAAAGCAATCGGACCGTGTTTCATCTCGGCAGCTGGATAGCCCTCCGCATGAATATAACTGATTTCTTTCAGTTTGAGAGCCCCCTCAAGTGCCACCGGATAATTATATCCACGTCCGAGATAGAGGAAGTTGCGCACATTGACAAATGTCTGCGACAGTTCCTTTATCTTGTCGTTCTGCTTCAGCACCTTCTGCATCTTTTCAGGTATTCGTACCAATTCAGCGATTGTCTGTTCATACTCCTCCTGAGACACGGTGTCCTTAATCATACCAAGAGCGAGAGCAATCATAGTCAGTACGACCACCTGTCCCGTGAATGCCTTCGTAGAAGCAACACCAATCTCCGGTCCCACATGAATGTACGTACCCGAATAGGTCTCGCGGGCGATAGAGCTACCCACCCCGTTCACGATTCCATAGACAAACGCCCCAGCCTCCTTAGCCTTCTTCATGGCGGCAAGAGTGTCAGCCGTCTCACCCGACTGCGAGATGGCGATAACTATATCGTCACTTTCAATCACCGCATCGCTGTAACGGAACTCACTGGCATAAGCAACTTCCACAGGTATGCCACAGAAGTGCTCAATGAGTTGCTTGCCAATCAGTCCTGCATGCCATGACGTGCCGCACGATACGATGATGATACGCCTGGCACGCAGCAGACGGCGGCGGTTCTGTGTGACACCAGTCAGAATCACGTTATAGACAGCATAAGAGTCATCCTGTTCCTTATCCTGAGAGAAAGGCAGTGGACTGAAGCCCACCGAACCCGGTATGCCGTTCATACCGAAAGTGCCAAGAGTGTCTATGGTAGCTATGTCGACAGACCCACCGACAATCCTTCCACGCATACAGTCGCACAGCACATTAGGCTGGTCGAATATCTCCTTAAGCATGAAATGAGGATAGCCGTCATGGTCGAGCATCGACAAGTCCACGTTCACCTCCTTCACCTCAGCCTCAGTCTCAGCCCCGTTGAGGTCATACACCTTCAGGTCCTTACCCCGTTCGATGACAGCGACCTCCTCATCATTGAGGTACACAATATGATTGGTGTACTCAGCAATCGGTGAGGCATCAGACCCGATGAAGAACTCCGTCGGAGCACAAGTACCGTGGTCACAGTCAGAGTTTCCACAACCGATACCTATCGCCAGAGGGGACGACTTGCGTGCTGCCACAATCATGTCAGGAGCATCCCTGTCGATGACAGCGATGGCATAAGCACCGTACACCATAGTCAGAGCGACACGTACTGCAGAAGGCAGACTGAGACGTTTCTCCTGTTTCACATACTCTATCAAGTTGACGAGCACCTCAGTGTCAGTCTCCGACTTGAACGTATAGCCACGTTTCTTCAACTGTTCACGTATCGTCACATAGTTCTCGATGATACCGTTATGCACCAGCGTTATGTTACCGCTCTGAGAGGTATGCGGATGGGCATTGACCTCAGACGGAGCACCATGAGTAGCCCAACGAGTGTGGGCGATGCCCAGCGTTGACTGTAGAGCCAAAGAGTTTGTGACACCTGATGCGGTTTGCCCCTTTACACCCTCACGAGCAGCCACGGCTGCCTCAAGTACAGACACCTTTCCTTTTGCCTTGTACACATGCATGTCGCCATTCGCATCTATCAAGGCACATCCAGAGCTATCGTAGCCACGGTACTCCAGGCGGTGAAGTCCCTTCATCAATATCGGGAACGCCTTACGTTCACCTACGTATCCTACAATTCCACACATATAAATATCATTGATTTGTAAATTTCTAATACAGAGATTTGCTATCCAATATTCTCGTCCTCCTCATCCAACATCGGACGAATTCTCAGTGGAGGAGTCTCGTTCAAGAAGATATAAGCGTGTTGGTTGGTACGCTGATATTTCTTAGCCTCTTCAAGCAACTTGCAGAACAATTCCTCACGTCGTTCTGGGAACTTACCCTGGTTACGCGCCTTACGGTTATGCTTTATCCAGTTCACCAGTTGGTACTCCTCAGGATAGTATTTCGAAGGTCGCCTTTTGTTCTTGTGCAGAAAGTCCATGTACTGTTGCCACATCTGCATCCACTGTTCGTCACGAGTCATAGTTGCTGTTTAATAGGTTAAACAATATAAGATGTGGCACGTCCGACTCTCCGCCCAAACGTGCCACTGTCCTATTTATTATGCTTTTGTCTCTTTATTATTGTCAGAGTCGTTCTTATGGTGGTGATGATGATGCTTGCCAGATGCGTTTTCACGTCCGTAGCCATAGCCATAACCATAACCATAACCATAGCCGTATCTCTTTCCGTAGCCATAACCATAGCCATAGCGGTAAGAATTCCTGCGCTTGGAAAGGTCAACACCATTGATTGCAATACAGAGTTGGTCGAACTTCTTGTGTTGTTTCAGTTCATTGATAAATTCGAGTGAAGCCTTCGGAGTGACGTCCACACGACAAACGTACACACACATGTCAGTAACACGACTGATGATGTCCGAGTCTGTCACGATGGCAATCGGCGCACTGTCTATCAACACATAGTCATAGTGTTCCTTCAGTTCGTCGACGGCACTCTGCAGAGTGTCTCGCGCCACAAGTTCTGTAGGGTTGGGCGGTATGACACCACCAGGAATGATGTCGAGGTTAGGACTCAACTGAGAGTGCTGTACAAGAGTGCTCAGCGGGTGTGCGACAGGGTCAGCCAAGTAACTTGATATACCGTCGGCATGAGTACTGAGGTTGAACACCTTGTTAAGACCCGGCTTACGGATGTCGAGACCCATCACAACGACTTTCTTACCGAGGTAAGCGAGAGAAACAGCAAGGTTACCAGCGATGAACGACTTACCTTCACCCGGTTGTGACGAGGTGAACTGTATGACCTTCTGTCCCTCCTTGAGCATGAACAGCAGGTTGGTACGAAGTCCACGGAACGCCTCCTCCATCAATTCGTTCTTGTTCTCATGTACCACAATAGAACCCTCTATGGCATCATTCTTAGCAAGAGGCAATTCGGCAACGACAGGCACGTCGGTAACCTTCTTCACATCATCCTTGTTCTCTATTTTGTATCTGAGTTGTTCCATCAGCCATATTATACCAAATGGTAAGCCGACACCGACGACAAGTGCGATGAGATAGATGATGCTACTTTTGGGAGAGACAGGAGCCTGTGACGCACGTGGAGTCTCAATCATACGTCCGTTGTTGGCAGTAGCAGCCAAGTTGATGACATTCTCCTCACGCTTCTGCAGAAGCATCATATAGAGTTCAGACTTTATTTCCTGCAGACGACTTATCTTGGTCAGGTCCTTCTCCTGTTCAGGAGCCTGCGCTATGGTTCCCTTGTATTGTCCCTCATACGAAGCAAGGTCACGCTGCTGAGTACGGAGTCCACGCAGAGTACTCTCCACACTTGTCTTCACCGTAGCGTAAAGAGCATCAATCTCCGCTGTGAGCTGTACTACTGTCGGGTGATCTGAACTTGAAGTCTGCAGGAGACGCTTGAGTTCCAGCACCGCCTTGTTGTATTCAGTCACTGCCGTAGTGAAGTCCTTATCCTTCAGTCCTACGTTCACAGGGAACACCTGATATTTGTTTACAGGATTGTTCACATAGTCATGCATATACTCAGCGAGAGTAACCTGAGTGGCAATCTCGTTGTTCTTCTGCTCATACTCAGTCCTCTGTTCAATAGCCACCCTGGCATCATTCTGTATGTCAGTCAGACCCGTACGCTGCTTATATTCAGCCAACTCGTCCTCAGTCGTTCCCAGTTCCTGGTTGATGACCTCAATACGCTGGTCGATGAAGTCTGCCGTACGTCTCGCCACCTCATTTTTGTCGTTGTTCGCATCGTTGTTGTAGTCGTTCACCAACTGATTGAGGAAGTCGACACCCCTCTGCGGTTTGAGGTCGGTGAGAGACATGAGGGCAATAGTTGTTTTCTTTGACGAAGCCTCTATGCTGAGATTATTAACGTAAGCCGAAGCAATAGCGTCAGGCGAATAGATGTAAGAGACAAGCGTCATCGGGTCTTTCTTGATGTTCGCCTTCAGTGAGTCGTTCTTCTCGAAGCGTATGCTTCCCATCTCCAGTTTCATGGTAGCGGGGAGCGACTTGAACTCCTGACGCTTCGTCTGTTTGTCCTTCTCCTTATTATAATAAGTAGCCTCAACCGACAGTTGTCCGCTCTTCGTATAGTCCATCTCCAGAGTTATGGACTTCACAATTACCTTATCTTCGTCGGGAGTGAACTTTATCAACAGTGGATTGTCAGCCTTGTAGAGAGGAGTGTTGGTAGAGAACGGACGCACCAGATAAGTCTGTACATCGAGCCCGAGGTTATCCACTACCTTACGCACCAATGTATGTGTCTTAAGTATCTCAAGTTCGTTGTCGAAGTTCTGGCTTGTTGTCAGTGCACCCATGTCCATGAGGTCAGTGAGAGCCGACAACTGCTGGTTGCGGCTACCCCGACGATTGTCATTGTCACGTATCAGCACAGAGCCACTTATCTCATACACCTTAGGAGTGAATCGCAGATAGACGAAAGCCGCCACCATACAGATTACCACGCTCAGCAGGATCCACTGCCAATAGAGCGAGACGAGATACACTATCTTGCTGAGGTTGATGCTGCTGGATTCCTCCTGTTGCTCCTGGCTATTCTGAGCCGTATTCATATTATCCATTAAACCCATTTGTATGACTTTTTACTATCTGACTATATTTACTATCAAGCTAGCGATGGAGATGAGTATTGAAGTAGCGGAGAACCACAGAGTTGTCTCCGAGCCGATGCCAGAGTTCTTCGCCTTTGTCTTGTTCGGTGTCACCACAACGATATCGTTCTGTTGCAACTGGTAATACGGAGAGAAGATGATATCAGCATCGTTAAGGTTAAGACTGTGATACTCCTTCTTTCCTGACGCATCCTCACGTATGAGTTTCACGTCATTACGCACACCATAGATGGTCATGTCACCGGCAAGAGCCAGTGCCTCGAAGATGTTCACCTTTTCCTTAGACACGGTGAACTGTCCAGGATGGTTCACCTCACCTACCACAGATATAGCAAAGTTAGGCATACGTACTGTGACAACAGGAGACTCGTTGGTGATGTATGCAGACAGACGTTGACGAATCATGTTCTCACACTCGTTCTTTGTCAGTCCAACTACAGTCAGTTTCCCAAGTACAGGGAAATCGATCGTTCCATCGTTGCTCACCAGATACTGCATCAGCGAAGCCTGAGTAGTAGAGCTGATGGTGAGACTGGAGTTGGCAGAAGTCTGTGTAACCAAATTGAAAGGAGCCGACACCTTCGGGTCAACCGTATTGACAGTGATGGTGAGGATGTCCTTCGGCTTTATCTTTGCGTCATAAAGCGCGGGCGACTGACTGTCGGTATTCAATTCCGCAGCATCAATAACGTACGGTACTGTCTTGTAGGAGTTACAAGAAGCCAAGAGTACCACAGCACACACAGCTAAGAGGTAGCTTACTTTTCTCATTCTGTATCTTTACTTTTTTGATGTTTCTATTGATTATTACTGTTTACCTGCCCAAGACACGTTGCAGGAAAGATTTTCTGGTATGCCTACCATCTTCACTACCCCCCTCGTAGTATCTTTGCAGGTCGGCATAAGTTAGGCGAGACTTCACCATCTGATAGATGACCCCCCAGTCAGGCAGTCCACCCAGATTACGATCATCGATAAACAAGTCAACCTTCAGTTTCCTTGAGAAATGATTGTTTTTCTCCTCTTCCTCCTCAGGATAGTCACGGTTCACGGCATAGAAAGTCAAGCCGCGCTCCTTGCACCACTCTACAGCCTCATCGAGCAAGTCTCCTTGCCTCACACTCCACAGAATCAGTTTGTGTCCATCCTCCTGAAGCTTCTTCAATGTGTCTATCGCAAACGGAATCTCCGGTCCAATCTGTGGATACTGATGCTTGCAAATCGTTCCATCGAAGTCTACCGCTATCGTCATGTCAAGTTTACTTTACTATGAATAGTTTACACTAAGGATGCGTTCCACGCAGTCCCTTTAACTCCCCCAAGCCCACTTTCCGCTCTGCTTGAAAAGGAGCCCAACCCTCACAGGGAATCCTACCACACGAATGATAGGCGCACCCCTTCCAAATTGTGCGTGCAAATTTATACATTATTTCCAATACGGCAAAGCAAAACTACAAGAAAAGATAAAAGTCCGCACATTATCCCTCAAAATACAGGTGTTTTGAGCAGTCATCGTTGCCCAACCCGTCAATGACGAGGATTCAGTCAAGTAAGACACAGTCAATCAAATAAAAATCAAGTAAACATTTTGCCATATGAAAAATATGGTATACTTTTGCAATACTAAATATAACAACTATGCAAATACTATTAACAGGAGGTGCAGGCTACATAGGCTCACACACTATTATCGAACTGGACAAGGCAGGTCACAGCGTGATTGTCGTCGACAACCTTGTCAATTCTAAAGTAGAAGCCCTCAGAAGAGTGGAGAAGATCATCGGTAAGGAAGTTCCATTCTACAAAGCCGACGTACGCGACCACGAGGCAATGGACAAGATATTCAAGGCGAACAAGATTGATGCTGTGATTCACTTCGCCGGACTGAAGGCTGTCGGAGAGTCCGTCGCCAAGCCCCTTGAGTACTACGAGAATAACATGAATGCCACGTTTGTGCTTGTTGACGCCATGCGCAACAACGGATGCAAGAACATCATATTCTCGTCATCCGCTACAGTGTACGGTGACCCTGCCATCATCCCCATCACAGAGGAATGTCCCAAAGGTCACTGCACCAATCCATACGGTCAAACCAAGTCAATGCTCGAACAGGTACTGACAGACGTGCAGAAGGCAGATTCGGAATGGAACGTAGTACTATTGCGCTACTTCAATCCTATCGGTGCGCACCAGAGTGGACTGATTGGCGAGAACCCCAACGGCATTCCTAACAACCTGATGCCATACATCACCCAGACAGCCATTGGCATGCGCAAGGAACTGGGCGTGTTCGGCAACGACTACGACACACCAGACGGAACCGGTGTACGCGACTACATACATGTGGTTGACCTGGCAGCGGGACATGTTGCCGCTCTAAAAGCCATAGACAGCAAATGTGGGCTTGCCATCTACAACCTCGGTACAGGACACGGATACAGTGTACTCGATGTGGTTCACGCCTTCGAGAAAGCCAACGGTCTCAAAGTGCCGTACGTCATCAAACCACGCCGCCCAGGCGACATAGCCACCTGTTACTGCAACCCAGCCAAGGCAAAGAAAGAACTCGGATGGGAAGCACAGTACGGAATCGAAGACATGTGCCGCGACTCATGGAATTTCCAGAAGAACAATCCGAAAGGATACGAACAATAAAGACTGGAAACACACAATACACACAACGGCTGGTCATTGCACACAGACAATGACCAGCCGTTGTTCATTCATGCAGTTTACAGGCGCGACAGCTCATCGTAAAGACGCCACACAGGCAATCCCATGACATTGAAGTAACTACCCTCAATGCGACTCACACCTATATACCCAATCCATTCCTGGATGCCGTACGCACCAGCTTTGTCAAACGGCTGATACTTGTCGACATAATGTATGATGTCTTCCGACGACAATGAAGAGAATGTGACCTTACTTGTCGATGCGAAACAGCGAAGTATGCCGTTACGCTCATTGGTGGCTAGCGTCACTCCCGTTATCACCTCATGAGTCCTACCGGACAAACGACCCAGCATGTTGATAGCATCCTGACTATCCTTCGGTTTGCCAAAGACAACACCATCGAGATACACGATGGTATCCGCCGTAACAAGCAGTTCATCGTCCGCCAGTGCTGGACGATAAGCCTCAGCCTTCTTCATGGATATATACTTAGGGATGTCCTCTCCCATCAAGTCAGACGGATAAGATTCGTCAATGCCCTTGATAACCCTGACCTCAAAAGGAATCTCAAGACCGGCAAGCAACTCACGCCTACGCGGAGAATTACTTGCGAGAACGATTTTGTATCTCTCAGTTGAAAACATATTAGACCATTATATACAAGCGTCACCAGCCGAACGCCTCAGAGTTGTGCATCCACAACCCATGCGCTTTCAGCACCTGTTCAATAACGTCACGTCCACATCCCTCACCACCATTCAACCGTGACACATATTTGGAGATTGACTTGATTTCAGGTGCTGCATCAGCAGGACATACAGGCAATCCACACCGCTGCATAACTTCGAAATCTGGGATGTCATCGCCCATATACATCACTTCAGAGTCCTTCAATCCATACTTTCCGCACAAGTCGTCATACACCTTTATCTTCTTTGCCACTCCCTGGTAGATCTCCGTCAGTCCAAGCCGCTGATAACGCAGACGCACAGCCTCAGACGTAGCTCCAGTGATTATCGCAATAAGCAAACCGTGTTTCACCGCATGTTGCATGGCATACCCATCCTTAATGTTGACCGTACGCATAGGCTCACCCGAGGGGTGCAGCGATATGGTTTCCTTGCTGAGCACACCGTCAACATCAAAGAACATAGCCTTGACGGTAGACAAATCGTAATTAATCATCAGCGATACTTTTTGACATGAGTTGATAAACAGATCGTAGACGCGGACTATCGGCAAGCATCGACAAGTGTTTGTTCACCACGTTCCAGTCGTGCCGTGACGCGGGTCCCGTCTGCGCATCCTTGGGACATACCATATGTACTTTCTTTGCGACCTCGTCAATGAGAGGGAACATGGCAGAGAAAGAGACACCGTGTTTGTTGAGAATCTCTTCGCCCAAGGCATAACAATGATTCGCGAAATTACAACAGAACACAGCCGCAAGATGCAGGTACACACGGTCTGCAGAACTGAGTTCGCTGACCGAGCCCGAGACGGACAAAGCCAGTTCCTTCAACATTACAAGGTCATCATTTTCAGAAGCCTCAATGAATACAGGAATGGTAGAGAAATCCACCAGCCGTTGCTTGGAGAAACTCTGCATCGGGTAGAATACGCCCCTGCGTCGTGCTGGAACCACATCCATCGGCATACTGCCAGCCGTATGCACAAACAGGGCATCCGCCTTACCCTTCACAGCCTGTGATGCCACATCCGCCAATGCATTGTCCGAAACACTTAAGATGTAGATATCCGAATCACCGTCCAAGTCAGTAAGGCTTGTCACAGGAACAGCCCCGACCCTACACGCCAACGTCTGTGCCGACTCCAGAGTTCTACTGAACACCTGCGCCACCTCATGACCAGCATTGTGCAACGCAACAGCAAGATTAGTCGCCAGATTACCAGCACCTATGAAAGAGACCCTCATCGCTTCACGCTGTCCCAACGAAGCTTAGCCTCATCCTGAAGCTTACGCTCCACAGCCGGATGTCCAAGTCCAATCACACATTCCACTTCCAGATTGTCGGGCAGTCCCACTGCCGTCCTCACAATCTCAGAGGAATCAGATCCGTCTGCGTTCTTGCGTGCACGAACCTGGCACCAACAACTGCCGAGTCCAAGGTCTGTGGCTTGATATTGCATGGTGACAGCCGCAATGGTAGCATCCTCAACCCACACGTCAGAAGTTGAAGGGTCATAAGCCACTACAATAGCAGCCGCAGCATCCTTCACGAACTCACTGCCCATCGCCCTACACATAGAGATAGCTGCGAGAGTGGCTGAATCCTCTACTACTGCGAAGTGCCATCCGCGCAAGCCATGACCAGTAGGAGCCATCAGCCCAGCTCGAAGTATAATATTCAGTTCATCAGCAGTCACCTTCTCATCAGTGAACTTACGGACACTCCTGCGTTTTTGTACCAAATCTTTAAAGTCCATTTGTCTTGAATCAGTTAATCTACATTAAATAAACCATCACGCGGGCGATCTCACCTCAACCTGTCGAGCGACCTCACCAATGCCTCATCCTTGCGGATACCATGGATGGCAAGGCAATTGAGTATGACAGAGAGAACAGGTAACACGCCAGCTACACACAGACGGAAGGTCACACCATCGACCACAGAGGACAAGTTGTCCATATAATGCCATATAAGAAAGGCACAGTACAGGACATACCCCACCAACAGAATCGTAGTGAATATGACAAGCCTAAGTTGACGCATTCTAAAACGGAAAAGCATGACAGCCACCATCGTCAGTACAATGACGATGGATAGCACGATACCGAGAGCCACTGGGGCAAAGTCATGGAAATCCGCAGTTGCTACCGCTTTCGATGTTACCTCAGGAGAAAACATCCAACTGTTGAACGACGCCACGACAGCCGTTCCATTCAGGAATTGTCCCAATGGAAGACAAAGCCCCAGTATGCTGAGAACAGCAACGAGGGCCAAGTAAACCGTTTGTATACGCTGTATCATCAGAACTGTTCCTGTGAGGGTCTGGTTGGGTTGCGGTAACAGATCTTGTCTTCCAAGAACTCTTGAGTTGCTATGAGAGTCGGTTTGGGCAAACGTTCGTAATGTTTTGAAACGGTTATCTGCTCGTCGTTGTGGAACTCCTCCTGCAACTCATCAGATGTAGTACCGAACTCTTCCAGTTTTCTTTTGAGTTCCTCCTTCATCTCAGAGGCAATCTGGTTTGACCTCTTGCCGATGATAGCCACACTCTCATAGATATTGCCTGTCTCAGTGGACAAGTCCATTAGGTTGCGTGTCACCGTAGTGGTAGGGGCGTTTGTTTTCTTAAAATCCATAGTTTGCTTTATCTTAATCTAAAATTTATCTGTATTGTCTGTGTGTTTAGTCATTGCCATCAAAGACTGACCTTCTGGCTACATTCCTTGAAAATCTCGTCAGCCTCCTTCATATATTTACTATCTGGAAACTCATTCTTGAAACCATAATACTCATCGATGGTCTGACGGTAGCGTTCTTCCGACTTCGACTCCACACTATTCTTCGCAAGCATATACCTTGACTTCAGTACAAGTATTTCCAGATCCTCTCGATGTTTGGTATAGGGATACAATTTCAAGGCGTTTTCGGCAGTGATGATGCACGCATCATAGTTATTGCCTCCGTAAAGGCAGTTACCCGTATAGTTTCCCAGATTATAGTACAGTTTACATGCATCATATTCCTTCTGCGCCAGTCTCTCCTGTAACTGGAAGATCATGTCCGTAGCTTCCTCCCTGTGTACGGAGTACGGATAGAAGTCCAGGAACTCGTTCAAGCGATTGAGTGCTGCATATGTCGGAGATTGGTCAAGACGTGGGTCGGGCGACTGCATGTATGCTGCTTTACCTGCGTAAAACCGTGCCAGTTCCGTGTACGTGCCCTTAGAATAGCTTTTGTAATAGCGTTCAAAATACTGGTTTGCCGTGTCGTAATACTTCAGGTTATAATAGCACATGGCAAGCATGTAAAGCGACTCCTCACCTTTGTCCGTCGCTTTCATCAGCAGTATCATGTTCTCAAGCAGCTGATAACACTTTGTATATTGTCCTGAAGCAAAATATTCTTTGGCGGCTTCATACCTGTAATCATAGTCGTCAATCCTCAGCACGTTATTATAGCTACTGCATGACGCAAACAGCACTGAGATTCCAAGCAAAACCGTTATTATGTATTTTCTCATACTTTCTCGATTACGGCTGCAAAGTTACAACATTTCGTACACCTCTGCAATTTTTTTTATTTAAAAGCACCGATAAACAAGCCCTTAGACACTGTGGGAACGTCAGTTGCTCACCTGGTTCATGTAACTTCTCACCAGGCTGTTGTTCTTGAACTGCTCAGGAGCCTGCATGTACACCTCGTCAATCTGTGGGGTTGTCGTAGGAAACCCATAGTATTGCCTTGCTTCATAGCACAATCGCAAGAACCAAATGATGCCCAACGGATTGTCGTAATTGCTTTTGATGAACTGAGTCTCCAAACGGTCGACCTCACCTTGTAGTCTTGCTGCCTCTTCTCCCAGTTCAACCATTATCTCATCCTGATTGAAACCGTCGAGATACATCCGACTCTCACGGTTCGGAAGGTCATCATATATGATTTTCAAGGAGTCACGTTTTGACAAGAACTCATAGAGTCTGTCATTCAGTGGTGTTCCGCCAATCTTCACCATATTGTTTGCGATGCTGATTGTGACGACACCTGGTTCAAGCACCATAGGAAAATTATCCTCACCCATATACAGGCGTACCATCATTACAGAATCGAGGATGCCCGACATATCGAACTTCCCATGCAGAATCTCACACGAGTCTATGGACCTGAAGTCAAGACTATTCCGTTGAGAGTCCGCCTCATACTGTTTCAAATAGGCTACAGTACCATCCTTTATGAACTGTGAAGTTGTCCCCTCTATCACGTATTTTTCCGCACACGAGCAGAGTAACGCAATGGCTGGTATTACGGAAATCAATGTGACAATCAGTTGTTTCATGTTTAATAGAAGCCTTTATACGCCACAAAATTACTACTTAGATTCCACACGACAAAAGCATTTGCCAATAATTAACCCTTCTTAATTCTTGTCTATATACCACCATAGGGTGTTTCCATAATCCCGTCTCAACAAGGCTTCTTTTACGTTCTGTGCGGTATCAGCAGCCTGCAGAGTCTTGTACCCACGATATTCCGACAGCATCAGCGTGTCGGCAAACGCCACTAACGAATCCTTGCCGATAGACCTCGCCTGCAGCAACATCGCCTCCCTGTAAGCCTTCGGAAGTTTCATGACATCCGTAGGGTTACTGAGGTTGTAGTATTCCTTTACCAACTTATAGAAGCCGCGCATATCCTTCGACAACAATTTGGAACACAACACATAATCAGGAAGCAACGGATTGTGACGAGTCTGTTCATTCGACCGCAGGAGAGAGAAGTAACTGTCGAGCGACCGCACTGCATCATTTGCCCACGCCCCCAGACTTTCCTGGATGTCCTTACTGGTAAATCTGTGTAGTCGTGTGACCGTGTCATCTAGCATAAGCAGAGACTTGTCGCCATACGGCTGTGGATAGTCGAAGAGTTTCTCGCCCAACAATCCCTGTCGCGCCAAGGCATACATACGAAGTTCATTGAGCCTGCATGAGACGGGGATGGACTTTCTGCCGACCTCACTCGCCTCTTTATACTCACCATCGATGATTAGTCTCTCCGCCTTCAACTCATACATATAGACATCTGTGGCAGGCGCATTTATCCCACACACGAACATCATGATGAACAGCAGCAACATGTTAGGCCACATGTATCTGGACACTGTATAGTCACCGTTCTCTATACTCTCGCCCGACAATCTGAACCTCACCCTCAAGATTATGACATACAACACGATGAACAACGGCAATATCCAGAGCCAACCGCCAAACGTAAAGTTGTCGATGGTCTCCCTACTGAGACTGGTCAGTACCATAAGCAACACAAACGAAGGCATGTAAGTGAGGGCGTACCATCTCCCCGAGAGATGTGCCACCCTCTCCACGAGATATTGCACACACATCAGCGAGAACGTGATTATCACAGCACCGAAGAACCGCGAATAGCGTGTCTGTCCGTCTGAGAACACATACTGGGCCTCCGCAAGCACGTCGTTCTGCATGCAATAGAGATAGCAAAAGCAGAACAAGGCAAACAGACAGCCACAAGCGAGTCTGATTCTGTCTGTTATGTTTTGTGGTATGGGATTATTATAATTCATTTTTTCTTCAACACGATTGCACTACGAGCAGGCAGATAGAGCTGTAGCCACCCCTTATGGTCTCTTGCATAGAGGACATCGGACACAGTAAAATGCTCTATGGAGTCATCATTGAGGTCATTGCCTCCAAAATCACTAGAATCAGTATTCAAGACGATATCATACGCGCCCTCCTTCACCAAGAATCCATAATCGGTAAACGAAGTGGCAGGACTGAAGTTGAAGACAAACAAGAGGTCACCCCTAGTGAATGCCAGCACCTGATCACCGTCATTATGCCACACCTCCTGCACCGCAGACTTTTGGAAGTTCTTCGCACCTCCAATCAAGTGTATCATAGCCTTGTCGAAGTCACCAAGATAATGATAGCACAACTCATGGTTATCCACGAGATTCCACTGCCTACGCGCATACTTGTAACTCCAGCCGTTGCCCTCACGAGGGAAATCTATCCACTCAGGATGTCCGAACTCGTTGCCCATGAAGTTGAGGTATCCACCGTTGATGGTGGATGCTGTGAGCAGACGAATCATCTTATGAAGGGCGATGCCACGGCTGACCGCCATATTCTCGTCACCTTTCTTGAAATGCCAGTACATGTCTGCATCAATCAGACGGAAGATGATGGTCTTGTCGCCCACCAGTGCCTGGTCGTGACTCTCGGCATAGCTGATAGTCTTCTCGTCAGTGCGTCTGTTGGTTGTCTCCCAAAACATTGACGATGGTTTCCAGTCCTCGTCATTTTGTTCCTTGATGGTCTTTATCCAGTAGTCTGGTATATTCATCGCCATACGGTAGTCGAAGCCATAGCCACCGCTACCAAACGGAGCAGCCAAGCCCGGCATACCACTCACCTCCTCGGCAATGGTTATCGCCTTCGGGTGTATCTCATGTATAAGTAGGTTTGCAAGGGTGAGATATGCGATTGCCTCGTCATCTTCATGTCCGTTGTAATAGTCGCCATAACCACCGAATGCCTCACCCAATCCGTGACTATAGTAAAGCATACTGGTCACACCATCGAAACGGTAACCGTCGAAATGGAATTCATCAAGCCAGTACTTGCAGTTGCTAAGCAGGTAATGCAGCACCTCATTCTTTCCATAGTCAAAACACAGGCTGTCCCATGCAGGATGTTCCCTGCGTCCGCCCTGCATGAAGTACTGGTACGGGTCACCGGCAAAATTGCCTAGTCCCTCCATCTCGTTCTTCACCGCATGTGAGTGCACGATATCCATAATGACCGCCAGTCCGTTCTTATGCGCCTCATCGATGAGTTCCTTCAGTTCCTCAGGTGTACCAAAGCGACTCGAAGGAGCGAAGAAATTGCTGACATGATATCCGAAACTGCCATAGTATGGATGTTCGGCAATAGCCATTATCTGAATGCAGTTGTACCCGTCAGCGATAATCCTCGGCAACACCTTATCCTTGAACTCAGTGTATGTCCCCACTTTCTCTGCGTCCTGCGCCATTCCCACATGACATTCATATATAAGGAGAGGGGATGTGTCGGGTTTGAACTTCTTTACTTTCCACTTATACTCATGTTCCGGACACCACACCTGTGCGGAGAATATCTTGGTCTGTTCGTCCTGCACCACTCTGTTAGTCCATGCCGGTATGCGCTCGCCGTCGCCCCCATCCCAATAGACATGAAGTTTGTACAAGTCCCCATGCTTCATGGCAGACTCAGGGAGTTTGATTTCCCAATTGCCATTACGTTTGCGTTTCAACCTGTATTTTGCCTTCTCAGTCCAATCGTTGAAGTCGCCTACAAGGTATATTTGGGTTGCATTGGGAGCCCATTCACGGAACACCCAACCGTCCTGTGTCCTGTGCAAGCCGAAGTACAAGTATCCGGAAGCAAAGTCCGATAGTGTCTGTTTGCCGTTGTCTGTCAGTTCAGCCAGTTTGTTCAGTGCATGCTGATGACGACCCACGATAGCTGCCTCGTACGGTTCGAGCCACGAATCATTCCTGACGAGTCCTATTTTCTCTATCTTCTTTTCTGGTTTCTTTGCCATAGATGTAATGATTTGGGATTTTGATTTGATATTGTATTGTATGATGTCCGCGTCAAAGCGCCTTCACCTTGAATATGACCTTCTTTATCGTCTCTTCCGTGGATATGCAGGGAGCATGACCGTCTTGAGGAAAGAATACGGCAAACATACCAGGTGTTGCCTTGACATACTGCTGTGCTGGTCCGTCGTAGAACGTGATATCTTTCTGCTCATCATACGTCTGTTCTGGAAGGTCTGTACGTGGAGTATATCCGTACATCTCCTCACAGCTCAAGGGAATCTGTATGTCTATCATCCTGTCATGAGTCTCCAGTCGTGCGTCTTCCACAGTCTTTCCATGTGCCGTGTTGAAATTCACGAAGAGATCACCGCCCTTGATGAGTTCCTTTCCCTCCTGCTTGGCATTAAGGTCATTTGACTTTATGTAGTCCACCACATCCTGAAACAAAGGGTTCAGTGCCACATATTTCTCCAAATTGTTTAAAGAGTCGATTATCATACCTATTTATTTTATAGTTAGTTTGCTGTTTCCACTACCCCACGTTTGTAATAGCCCTTACGTATTGTTTTGCCGTTACGATCCTTCTCCACAAACGCCCCGTCGCGCATGTCGTTGACGTAAGTACCTTCAAAGCGAACCCCATCATTGTCTTCCTCCACACACTTGCCGTGCTTCTTTCCGTTGACGAAATGTCCTTTGAACTTAGACCCGTCTTTCATCCGTATGATACCCTCGCCGTTCATCTCGCCATTCGCCCACTCACCATCGTAAGTGTCACCGTCTTTATTGGTGTAGGCTCCCCTGCCATTCTGCTGGTCATCTGCCCAATAGCCCTCATATACAGAGCCATCTACACAAGTGTACGTTCCGAAACCATCCATCAGTCCGTTCTTGAAAGACCCAACATAACGGCTTCCGTCAACATAAGTGAATATGCCCTGTCCATGACGTTTGCCCTTGACATATTCGCCCTCATACTTATCACCGTTCTTGAACATATAGATACCCTTGCCATCCATCATGTCCGAGTTCCACTGACCTTTGTAAGAATCGCCATTGGCATAGTTGTACGACCCATAGCCGTCACGCATATCGTTCTTCATGTCTCCATAATACGTAGCTCCGTCCCCCCAATCAAAGAGTCCTTTCCCCTCTTTGTGGTCAGCCACCCACATACCTTGATAGAAAGCTCCATTAGCCCACGTGTAAGTACCTTCGCCCTCACGCATGTCTTGATGCCAATTGCCCTCATATCTGTCACCATTGAAGTAATACATTGTACCAGTTCCTTCCTGATAGTCAGTAAACCACAATCCGTCATATTTGTTCCCATTGGCAAACGTATATACGCCCTTACCATGCTGGTGGTCATTCATCCACTGTCCCTCATACTTCTCTCCGTCTGTGAATGAATACACCCCATCGCCCTCACGCTTACCTTTCAGGTAGTCGCCTTCATAGGTGTCGCCTGTCGGGAACGAGGTCTTTCCCCGTCCATTGGGTTTACCGTTAAACATGTCTCCACTGTATGTTGCTCCGTCCTTGAACGTATACTTGCCCTTTTCTGTCGTTTTCTGTGCGTATGTCCCCGAAACACAACAAGCAAAAATCAGCACCACAGCAGCATATCTATATGATTTCATTATCTGATGCATTGGTTATGATTACAAAAGTATGAAGAAAAAACGACACGGACAAACCGATTAAGAATTATTAATCATTTTATCACAGAGGAGTTTTGTGGCGAACTTGCAATGTGGCAATCGGATATTAAGAAAGCCCGAAGAGACCACCATTTCCCTTCAGGCTTATCTGTGTGGAGCTGGAGGGAATTGAACCCTCGTCCAAACAAGGAGACCATAAGCTTTCTACATGCTTAGTGCAGTTTTGGTTTTCGTGGTAAGACCTGACCTGCACCACCGTGCCCTACCCTTATCCTCTAAAGTCTCGTTCCTGCCACGAGGCAGACAGAAACCATCCCCGAATTTACTGCACCGCTATCCCAAACGTCTCAGGGATTGGACTTCTGGAGCGATGTCTCGTCTCAATGTCTTACACTGAGATAAAGCGACCTACTGTACTTCGGTCAGGCTGCGAGAGCAAAGTTTTCGTTGCCAATTAAATTTGCGAAAGATGAGATTAAAGAGCCACCTGACAAAGCTCTGCATGCTTACCTACCACCTCGGCTTGCTGTCAAATCCATGTCAACCCCAGTTTCGGTATTGCAAAGGTAATACCTTTATTTAAAATACAATCACCCTATACTCAACTTTAACACTTTCGGACATTCAATCAGTCCTGTCAAGATACAAAAAAGCTGATTGACTTCACAGCCAATCAGCCCGATAAAAAACAACAATTATAAAAAAGTTTTACGATGCAAAGATACCGCTTTCACTTGTAACAGCCAAACATTTTTGCGTTTTTCAGCTTTGGAATTCTCATTTTTCTACAGCCATACCACAAATGGCATATCCATACGTGCTTTTTCGACAATCCATACGACATCAGACGGAATAAATGTGTTACCTTTGCAATCGCAAAAATTTCACATCCCACAGACGAAGCATACAAGCATGAAGACAGCAACACGAAAGAACTATAAAGCATTTTCCATGAGTCTACTCATGGTCTTGCTCTTGATTATGCTGTCCGCATGCGGAGGCGACAGACCTGTAAGGCAAAAAGACACCATCAGTTCACTTGCTGATGTGAAGGGAAAGTCTGTGGGAGTACAACTGGGGACTACCAGCGACATTCTGGCCACAAGCATGGAACAGACGGACAAAGTCACACATGTGGAACGCTTCACAAAGTCCGCTGACGGGATACAGGCACTACTGCAAGGGAAGGTGGACTGCATTATCACCGACGAAGAACCGGCAATAGCCTTTGTGGAAAAGAACCCGTCGCTCAAGATTTTGTCGGAGACTTTTGGGGAGAGCGGACTCGCCATCTGCCTCGCCAAAGACAACACACAGTTATGCAACGACATCAACTCAGCCATACGACGGCTCAAAACCGAAGGTATTTCCGACTCCATATATAACGGTTTCACACATAACCACCAAACACATGTATACGCCCAACGCAACGGCATCAAGCGGAACGGAACACTGAAGTTCGCCACCAACGCCACATTCAAGCCCTTCGAATACTACCATGCCGGTGAGGTTGTCGGCATCGACATTGATATAGCCAAGGCCATCTGTGACCTGTTGGGCAAGCAGTTGGAAGTGGTGGACGTGGAGTTTGATGCAATCATCACATCAGTACAGACTGGCAAGGTCGATGCAGGCATCGCTGGCATCACGGTAACTCCAGAACGACAGAAGAGCGTGCTGTTCACAGACGAATACGCCACAGTCAAGCAAGTGGTGATTGTCAATACCGGTGAGGTGAAAGAGACTTCTCTATCGCTCACAGAGCAGTTCAAGTGGTGCTTTATCACAGACAACCGCTGGACATACATGTTCAAGGGACTGGTCAACACACTGATCATCACGTTGTTTGCAATAATATTGTCACTGATTCTCGGAACAGGAATCGCCATAGTACGTTCAACACATGAGCGCAACGGCACTCACCGTCTGTTGAATGCTCTTTGCCAGGTGTACCTGACCATCGTGCGCGGCACGCCTACCATGGTACAACTCCTTATTATATATTATGTAGTGTTCGCATCAGCCAATGTCGACAAGATTCTCGTGGCAATCATCGCCTTTGGACTCAACTCAGCTGCGTACATTGCCGAAGTGGTGCGTTCTGGAATCATGTCAGTCGACAATGGGCAGATGGAAGCAGGCAGAAGTCTCGGGCTGACCTATAGTCAGACGATGCGACTGGTGGTCATGCCACAAGCATTTAAGAACGTGTTGCCAGCCATAGGAAACGAACTGATAACACTACTAAAGGAGACATCCATAAGCGGGTACATCGGACTGGTGGACCTCACCAAGGGCAGTGACATCATCCGCAGCATCACCTATGATGCGGTTCTGCCTCTCGGAGCAGTGGCACTTGTTTACCTGTGCATAGTCATGTTGCTCACCATGGGTGTGAACAAACTGGAGAAAAAGTTGAGGAGAAATGAGAGATAAGATCATCATAGAAGTAGAAGGGCTGCACAAGTCATTCGGCAGCCATGAGGTTCTGAGAGGGATAACCACCACTGTAAACAGAGGTGAAGTCATTGCAGTCATCGGACCATCAGGCTGTGGCAAGTCCACCTTCCTCAGAAGCCTCAACCTGCTTGAACGTCCAACAAGCGGCAAGATATTGGTCGACGGCACTGACATCACGTCGCCGTCCACAGACATCAACCTCATCCGTCGCCGTATCGGAATGGTGTTCCAGCAGTTCAACCTCTTCGACAACATGACGATAAAAAGAAACATCATGCTGGCACCGATGGAACTGAAACAGATGGACAAGCAGGAAGCTGACGCAAAGGCAATGGAGTTGCTGCACAGGATACGTCTCGAAGACAAGGCAGACCACTACCCCTGTTCACTATCCGGAGGACAGAAACAGAGGGTGGCAATCATACGGTCACTGGCAATGAATCCAGAAGTAATGCTTTTCGATGAACCCACATCAGCCCTCGACCCCGAAATGGTGGGAGAAGTACTTGCACTGATGAAGGATGTGGCACATGGCGGAATGACAATGATTGTAGTGACACACGAGATGGCATTCGCAAAGGAAGTAGCAAACCGTGTCCTGTTCTTTTCCGACGGAGTCATCTGCGAAGAAGGTACACCAAACGAGATTTTCGGCAACCCACAGTCAGACCGCCTGAAAGAATTCCTTAGCAAAGTTCTATGACCTGTGGGTCAGTCAGTACTTAATACTTAATACTTAATAGTGATGCGACCCTGCGGCTTCGAATACTGCTTGCCGATATGACCACGCAAGGTTTTCTGTAGGTACTGAATGAGACAGTCGCTATAGTTCACGCCCGTCTGTTTTGTCACCTTATTGAGCTTCAGTAATCCCATGAATCCACCACCCGTGATGCAATAGTCAATCGTAGCCAACTGATAAGTCCGTTCCAAGTCGAGCGGTTCAAAGCCACCGTCTGTCTTGTTTTCCACCAAGACATCCGATACACGCTTATCACCCACATTGACAGTAAACTTCAATCCCGACACTTGTGGAAAGTCTCCGTTCTCATGAGGCACGGACTGGGTGCATGAGCTGAGCAGATCCATGAGTTGCGCACCTGTGATTTCCACCGCACATATATAGTTATTGTACGGCAACAGGCTGATGATATCCCCATAGGTGAGTGTACCGTCATGCAGTTCACTCCGTATTCCACCTCCGTTAGTCAGCGCAAAGTCAGCACCCGTCAAGTCCCTATAGGCATCTGCAACCAAATCTCCGGCATTCGTCTCTCCCTTACGCACCTCTTGCTTGCCGTTAGCATCATGTATCATGAGCCTCACGTCACTGGTACAGATCTTCACCGAAGTTTCCTTCTCTGCCAAAGCCTCGACACTGTCTGTAGTGTGTCTCACAACGGGATTAGAGTACGTCACTTCAGCCATCGGTATCAGTTGTGTGCTCATGTGTCCGTCGGAAGAAATCAGCAACTTGCCGATATTGGCGAATTTTGTACCAGTCTCTGAGATTATCACTGGCATCCCGAGCCGATTATGTACAGTGTCCGAAGGGATGACAGAATGCGTATGTCCATCGAGCACCACATCAATACCACTTGTGCTACGTATCAAGCCGTGAGAATCCACATTCAAGTCGTTGAGGTCTTCACCAAGATGCGCCAACACAATCACATAGTCAGCACCCTCAGCCCTCGCTCCGTCCACCGCTTTCTGTACCAGGTCGTAAGTCTTGTCCGGACAGAGTTCGAAGAGTTGCCTCCCGTTCTCGTCAAAGAACGCATATTCCTCCGTGGCAATCGTAGTGGGAGTGGTGACACCCACAAAGGCCACTTTCTTGCCTGCCATGTCTTTAATAATATAAGGAGCGAATGGAAAACTGCCGTCCGACAGACTACGCAAGTTGACGCAAGTGACTGGGCACTGGAGAGAAGAGAAGAGGTTGAACATGCGTGGAGTCTTGTAATCGAACTCATGGTTGCCCAGCGTGACAGCGTCATACCCGACACTCCTCATCACATCCACCACATACTGTCCCTTGGAGATTGCCCCAGCTGTACCACCCTGAAGGAAATCACCACACGAGACAACAGCCACACTGGCTGTGTCGCTGACAGCATCCCTCAGTCCTGCGAACTTTGCATAGCCGTCGATACTGCAGTGGACATCGTTTTCATACAGAACCACTATACTTTTCCCCTTACCGTTTGACTGTCCCTGCAAACGAGCAGAGTCTGCAGCAGACCTGCAGGAGAACAACACAATTGCCAAGATTGCAACCAAAACACACTGAACTGTCAAACGCAGTTTCCTATCCATACCCGTTCCTTAATTTAGAGTTTAGAGTGTAAAAGCAGAGATTACAAAATCAAAATCCTGAAGTCGAAAACCATCCGTTTCCCTACCTCTACGATGCAAAATTACGAATTAATTTTGAATCTGCGTTTACCGTAGCCATTATTTTTGTAACTTTGCACCAAGACAACGAACACTACATTTAAATAACAAAATATTATGGTAAACTACAAAGAATTGGGTCTCGTCAACACACGCGAGATGTTCAAGAGAGCAGTCAAGGGCGGCTACGCCATCCCTGCCTTCAACTTCAACACAATGGAGCAGATGCAGGCTATCGTAATGGCAGCCGTAGAGACAAAGTCTCCAGTAATCATGCAGGTATCCAAGGGTGCGCGCAACTATGCCAACGGAACCATTCTCCGTTACCTCGCACAGGGAGCTGTAGAGTATGCAAAGGAACTGGGATGCGAGCATCCAGAGATTGTACTCCACCTCGACCACGGAGATTCATTCGAACTCTGCAAGGACTGTATCGACAACGGTTTCTCATCAGTCATGATTGACGGTTCATCTCTTCCATACGAAGAGAACATAGCACTCACAAAGAAAGTGGTTGACTATGCCCACAAGTACGATGTGACAGTAGAGGCAGAACTTGGAGTCCTCGCTGGTGTTGAGGACGAGGTGTCTTCAGCAGAGTCTCACTATACAAAGCCTGAAGAGGTTGTAGACTTCTCAACCCGTTCAGGTTGCGACTCACTCGCAATCTCAATCGGTACTTCACACGGAGCACACAAGTTCACTCCAGAACAGTGCAAACTCGTCAACGGAGTTCTTATTCCACCACCATTGGAGTTCGATGTTCTCCACGAGATTGAGAAGAAGTTGCCTGGATTCCCAATCGTGCTCCACGGCTCTTCATCAGTACCAATGGAAGAAGTGAACACCATCAACCAGTACGGTGGTCACCTCGAAGCAGCCATCGGTATTCCAGAAGACCAGCTCCGCGAAGCAGCCAAGAGTGCTGTATGCAAGATCAACATCGACTCAGACTCACGTCTTGCAATGACAGCAGCTATCCGCAAGCACCTTGCAGAGCACCCTGGAGACTTCGACCCACGTCAGTACCTCAAGCCAGCACGTGAGAACATGAAGAAGATGTACATCCACAAGATTGTGAATGTCCTCGGTTCTGACGGCAAGCTCGCCCAGTAAAAGACTGCAATAGTCCAGTAGACAGATATTACACTGCCACTGGCTCATGCATACAATAGAGAGAGATCTGTTTGGTCTCTCTCTTGTTGTATGCGTTAAGGTCCCAACTCAATGGAATTTACTCCAGGAAGATAATCGAGATTCAGGGAGTTTCACCGACCAAACATTATATTCTCCACGTGGTTGCCCACAAACATCGGCACCATGTCTGAAGTCTGATACCACCGGGGTTTGTCAGGCATGTCGTCATAGACAAGCCGACCGTTTATCTTCAGTCCCTCGAAGGTGATATTCCTCACCTTACGCTCTGCGCTATAGCCGTTGATGACCGACATGGTGGACGGCATCTCACCATAGTAGCGGACATTGCGGAAGGCTACATCTTCCACACCACGACCTGGGGCGGTGCAATACTTCTGGTTGTGACTCACCTTCACCTGAAGTATACAGCCACGGTGTATCTGTTCTATACGGATGTTATCGAATGTCACACGTCTTACGAGGTTGTTGTCCCCACAGTTAATGGCGAGGCATCCTTGATAATCCACTTGAGGTTCGCTCTGGCAAAGTATGTCAATATTCTCGTAACGGAGGTCCTCGATGGTGTCGCCACGTTCAGAGTTGCCGTGTAAGCCTATAAAGATGGGGTGTGCCACGTCTGCCCAAAGGGTACTGTTGCGCATAGTAACACGACGTGTATCACCCGAGAAGCCGAGTCGTGTGGCGTATGCTGTGGTGCAGTCATCGCTGTTACGGCAGAACACACGGTCGAACGTCACGTCGCTCGAGGCAAAGACATTCATGCCGTCGCCCCACTGGGGATGCGAGATACTGCGAACGTCGTGGACGGTGACACTGTCACTGCCGCCCACTGGGCACTGACACACGGTCATACCGTCAACCAATATGTTTTTACTGCGATACACCAAGCAACCGCCATACCCCTTTGGCGGACGTGCGATACCACGACCCAGTATACTGACGTTCTTCACACTCTCCATAAGAAACGTACCGTTGAAGTAACTGCCTGGCGCAAGATACACAGTAGTGTTGGATGGCACACTAATGGTGTCCTGAGTATAGTAACCGGGAGCATAATATACAAAATTCCGTTTCTGAAGTTTGGCCTCACGTTCCGCCTGCTTACGACTAATACATGGCTTGGACGTGAAGAGGAGCAGGTTGTCGGAGATGCTACCGTCGAACTCCACGCTCACGTTCTCTGGTTGGAACAGCAAGAACTGGAGGGTTGAATCATTCTGCACGTTGGCAATCACCCCCTTGTAGTCAGGACGGATACGAGCCGTAGTGAATTTACTGTTCTTCGTAACGACACGCACGAACACATCTCCAGTGAAGTCGAACATGGCGTATGATATCTGTGAGCGTCGGTGTCCCGTCTTGTCACCGTCAGCGCAAGGAGCGTTCACCATTGCCATATAAGTGTCGACCTTTGTCCATTCCTCTCCGCCACGAGGCATCACATACACGTCATAGTCGTGCTTGAGAGGCGCACCCTCAGGAGCTGGATAGGTGAACACCTGATGCAACTTCTCATAAGACTTCACCTTAGGTTTCTTACCATCGAGCACCATCTTAGTGTAGGGCATCTTGAGTCCCCTGCGCCCCACATAGTGTTCATACGGAAGACGATATATGTCCCAAAGATTGCCACGTCCCATCTGCCCTGGTTCAGTCCAACTGCAATAGAGTCCTGTGCAGTCAGTCCATGTCTCAAAGGGCACGTCATATCCGAGGTTATAGCGTGCTGTGTATTCGAATCCCTTCATCAAACGGTCTCCGAGCGCACCCCAGAGGTCATCGCCTTGTGTCCATGCCATCTCTGCAGTCTGCGCCAAAGCCTCCAGTCCCAATTGCACATGCGACTGGTCACGTCCAGTCTCCTGACACTGTCCTGTCTCTGAGATGTAACGCGGCAACGAGCCATTGTCGTTGGCATGAAGGAAATAGTCGATGGATGCCTGGTAGAGCGCGCTGTCTTCAAGGAATACGGCACACGCCATACGACAACGGTTTACAATCGCGCCCCAGTTGCCATTGGCATAGGGCGAATCCGCCTCGAACTTGTTGATGACTGGCATTATGGCTCTGCGAACCATCGCAGACCACTCGTCAGTCTGATGTGCCTTCATGAGAGTCATTGCCCGCACAAGGTCATATGCTTGAATGAGACAGAGAGGAGCATCATGCCCGTCAAACCGCTGCAACGTACGAGCATAGGCATTGATAATGTTCACAGCCGCTTCTGTCTTGTTCGCCTTGGCAAAGTCGAGTGCGGCCTTCATGTCACGCTCACTACCACCCTTGGTACCACGGAACTGACCGTCACGCGCCACCACTTCGTAAGGTCCTGCCATCCGGTAGTTGTTCTGTTGTGCAAAACCACTTGTCAGATGGAAGAGCACCAACGCAAAAGTCATCAAAAAACATCTCATCTATTCCAAAATTTTATCTTATCATTTCACAAAGAGTTTCTTCCCATTGACCTGTATCTGTCACCCGTCAATCGGCAGGACAAGTCGCCCTCCACTGGTACCATCTCGAAACAACGATGCTACAAAGGTAGTGGATTTTCAGCACACACGACAGTATAGACTTCGAAAATTTACAGAAACTCACCAATATTGTTCTTATATATATTGCCATAGTTGTTGGCGTTAAACAGAACCACATGTGAACCCACGGTATTTACAAACAACTTATAGTACAAGTCACGTAAACTAATTCGGGGGTTATTTGACACACAGTCCTGAAATGTCATGGTAAACCTGTTTGACATCCAGACATCAAGGTCACAGTTATAGACATCAGCCTTGGAAGACTCATTGGCATTGGCGGCAGTGAACGCAAGCATTCCCGGCAAACCTTCAATTGCAGTAAAGACACTGCCAGAGTAACACGTCTCGACCATGCACAGCACCTTCCTATAGCATTTCTTCTCATACATAGTACTGAAAGTCTCTTCAGCCAGTTCACGAGTGAAACCTTTCCGTTCCTCCAACCATTGCAGTTGACCTTTGGACCCGTGTCCACTCCAGAAGATGAACACATTGTCGTCCTCATCCGCACCTATAACCTGAGTAAGCCTACTGTCACGTTCCCCACACAGGATAGACTTAATGTCCGCAGGAGTTATATCCGATGTGTGATAGTCTATTTGGACATCATTGTACACATTGTCCCCTCCTACTCTCACACTCATATACCCAGGAGTGGGATTCTTGGCGTTATTGGCGATATCATCCTCGGCTATCAGAACTATGTGATCATCGTCATAACCATTTTGCCGCAAGAATTGATACATATACAGGACATCCGCCTGATGTCTGTAATTAGTCCAACCGGATGAGCCAGCAACCAGGAGTGCCCACTTCTCGTCCAAATCAGGGTAAGTCAAACCGCTCGAATCAACATCCTCAAAATCCTGCATCCGACTGGATTTCCATTGCCAGTTCGCCAACGAAGACGACGTGTGAGCCGAACCGTTGTTGGAGATATAGTCAAGGATTATATATTTGCCGCCATACACTTGATATGTATAGTATGTACTTGAAAGGACATTAGTATAGACATCTTTGTCAAAATCCAATTGTCCTGATACACCCCTCAGGTTTGGAGCCTTGCCTACGGAGAGTGCTGAGACATAATCACGCATTCCTTCTAGTGTTGGTGAATAGATAAAATCGTCGCGTCCGTCAACAAGAGTCTTTATAGCTTCATTCAACGACAGCATATTCCTGTCATGCTGGATGAATGAAGCATAGCCAATCATCATCGCTGCATCATAAATCTGAGACTCGCCTCCGAGCGGAGTCTCATTATATGTCGTTTCGTAGCGAACATCAAAGCCTGTACTGGGATCGGAACCGACAGCAACACCCTCCAGTCCTTCAGCCAGTTCTCCCAACATGTCAATCACTTCTGTACCAAAGGCAACATCGGAATAGAGACAACGTGGAGGAAGAGGGTTACCCATGCAAGACTGTCGATACATAGATTCTTCTATGACACGTATATCTTCCACTGCACTGGGGGCACAAATTACGAAATCAGCACCCGACTCTGCTGCACTGGCAGCCGCTTCTTCTATGGAGCTGCCGCCATAATCATAGACTCCCACAGTCTTCATGCCAAGCTCCTCCGCTTGAAAGCCGAACCAGTCGACGAAGGTCTTTCCGTACATAGAGTTTCCGTTTGCTATAAGTGCCACACTCTTGCCGCCATAAGAATATGCCAAAGACAATAGAGTCTCGCACTGTGAGATGTCCGTTTCTGTCATTGCCCACAAACACCTCGCCGACGAATAGCCTCGAATCAGTTCCTCTGTTGTAGCCGTTGTGAAGAACGGTTTCTTTACTACAGAACGGCAGAATTTAGAAGCCATCGTCTTGGCATTGTCGGAATACATGCCTCCTATGACTGCGACAATGTCTTTACGTTGCGCAAGCTTCTCGGACAACTCGCCAATGTCTTCCGTTGACTCATCGTACCACTCATATTCCAAACGGATACCTGTCTTCTGTCCGGAAAAAGCTTTTTCCAGATCTTCGGAACACTGGTTCAATGTCCTTTTCCAGTGCGTGTCCTGCCCATTCCGCATAGGCAGCACAACCGCTACTTTCTTGGTTGTCCACTGTGTAGTGTCAATATTGTCCGTTGCATTATCCTTACTACAAGACACGATTGCAAGCACGAGCAATATCATGACATGTGACAAGCTAACGATTCTCATATTCCAACTCTTTTTCTGTAGCCTTTACCTTTATATCATCCAAATCTATACCATACTCCGCAAGATCGACATGACCCAGCATCCAGTCTGTATAACCATCTTGCAATCCATAGGTTATGCTTTTAGGAAGTTCTTTGCCTGCCGCCCAATCCTCAAGATATGTACGGAAGACTGAATCAATCCGCTTTACCATACTTCCCAGTATATGTGAGCACAGGTCACTTTGGTCTACATCAACACCTACAGTATACAGACCTGTAGGATGTTCACGCACATACCTGAACACTCCCATTGCAGATCCTCCAATTATAGGCATTATGAAATTGTGATACTTCACCCAATCATACATCTGGGCATAGACCGAGTCTGCCATATCATACCCTGCGTTTGAGTCTGACAAGTAAACCTGTCCCATATCATCCGATGAACCTCCAGCATCCACATAGCCATCAGAGAATCCGTCTACAGCTCTTGAGATGACTGTATCATTAGAGTTTGCCATCAGTATAAGTGGGTCAAGAAACAGTTTCCCGGCCACAGCTCCTGAAATATAGGAAATGCCGTACAGGGAAATATTGAAGGTGTGTACACCGCCTATATCTATCGTTTCGCTTTCAAACATTAGAACACTCCTTGACACAGTGTCCAAGGAGTTGTCTGAAAAATCACGGAGCAACATTTCCTTATATGCAGAATTGGCAAGTACAAGAAGCTTGCGCCTGTCAGAGGAATCTGCTTTCCAGGTGTCCACTATCTTTTCAGCTTCGCTCATGGATGTCGGATTGTAGTAGCTCGTCTTGATTCCAGACAGACGGTCTCCATTTACGCAGTCAATCAGGCCCTTGTATATAAGGTCATTGTAGCCATTATCCCCCAAAGTCCCAGGACCGAAGAGCACCAATATTTCCTTACAAGATGCCACATCGACAGCCTCATCTACAGCATCCGTGCATGCCGAAAAGACATGCACGGAAATGAGAACCATCAAAAGGTTGAGTAGTTTTGTCATACAATACAGGAATCAGTCCTTGACCTCAACTAAACCAAAAGACCTGACCTGAATAAAGTGTTTGTACGGATCATGGTACACTAAATCAAACCAGTCGATATCTCCGTCAGACAACCGAATGGCATAAACGCCAATAACAAAAACCATGTATTTCCAATCGTTTATCCAGTAATAGCTGTCCTTATCCAATGTACGCCCCGCTGCACTGAAATATTTGACATATGTATTCCAATCGCTTTTTAGAATCTTGGATACAGTCTTCGCCGTGCTGGGAGATGCTAAATTTTTAATATAGTGCATACCCAATACCCACTCAGTAGCACTTATATATACCATCAGTCCGGACACGCCCGCTTTGGCTTCTCTCACACAAACCCAATATTGCTGGCCTTCATCAAACGTGTCGTGCTTTTCTAAGTCACCTACACTATACGGAGAGAATGAAGCATTATCTGGCCAAGCAGACGACTTGACAAAAACAACCTTGGAGAAATGTTTGAAAACACCGTCACTGGCAAAAGTCACTTCTGCGACATTTTTCCCTTCACTCTCAACCGCCTTGAAGTAAACTGTCTCTTTCACGTCTCCTGCTTCATCCTTCAGACTTGCCTGCATATTAACCGTTGAAGGAGAGGAGAGTTCCACTTTGGTATCCGGTGAAAGCCAACTCTTGAACATCTCCGCAGCTGCATCAAGGTTTTCCACACCAATTGAGAGTTCGGTGGTATCGGCTGAATTCAACGGCATTCCGTTCACACGCTGAACCATGACGCCCAACGAGTCAATCTCCACGATATTGTCCTGAAGATATTTCACTTGATCATAGGTAGTCACCGAAACCGACTCCTGAACTTTCACATCGTCGTTGTCGTTGTCATCATCAGATGAACATGAATAGATGGATGTCAAACCTACTGTCAATGACATCATTAATGCATAGAACTTTGTCTTTCCCATATTATTAAATGTTTAGATAATTGATAATTCATATTTCACACACATCAATAGTCGATGACAGCCTTCAGTATATCCAAGGTCTTCTGGATGCTACCATCCCCATTGAGATGCTTTACACCGACACCACTGTTGTTCTGCAACTGATTTATGTCAGTTCCAGCCTTGCACTTCTTGGCGTAACTCTCCAATTCGTTATATTTTGCCTGTAAGTTTGCAGCTGAGATGGTCAAAATCTTTGGCAAGAAACGCTGGCTGAAGATGAATGTTCGTCCAGCAGACTTAAACGACACATTGACCATAACTACAAAATCAGGCATCTCCGCATTATACAATTTAGTCTCTTTATCGGTAACACTGTAAGGCAAATATACCTGCGGAGAGATAATGAAATTCTTGCCCTCACTCATCACTTTCTTACCGTAATAGTAGTAGTTTTTGCCAGTCTGTTTCACTACACTGCAATTGCCAGTAGTCTCGCCCAATTGTTTCGACATGAAACTGGTGTGCGACAGGTTCAGGTATTTGGTCTTGTTGGACGAGCTTAAAGACTGGTAAACATTCTTAGTCTCACCATCCTTTACAATCTTCACAGTAGGACGTGCCAAACTCATCAACTGCGCATACTTGGCAGTATGCCCACCAGCAACATCAGGATAGACTCCATAATTGCAAACGACTTTTACATCTGAGACATCCGGGAAGACATCTGTGTTGATATTCAACTTGATGCTTGTCGGATCGAAGAACGATACCATACGCAGATGATAGTCAGCCACACTACTGTTACCATAAGTACCATCATCGTTAACCGTCAGATTAATGCGTCTGGAATCACCCATAATCCGGTCATCAACCACATACACTACAGGGTCATCGGAAAGATTCCACACACCCTGTCCCATATGAGACCCATATTTTGAGAACTCTTTCACAGACATAGTCAGAGGAGTGACACTGTTCGAAGCCAGACTTGATATGTATCCGGACAAATTTATGTCACCCGTCATACTCATCTCTATCTTGCCAGGCATGGAGTCTATCACTTCTTCCTTGTATTTGTTTTCCGTCAGATAGTCATAGGCGAAAGCTGCCACATTACATGCCGCACCGATATAGTAACAGTATGTGTCAAGAGGATTTCCTGTCACCTGCTGTTCGATTGCAGCCAAAGCCGAGTTCTGCACATCGCCAATCACACCACCTGCCATTGACAACATGCTGCTCACGCCACTTGACGCCGATGCCGTTTGTTCCGCAGAAGAATACTTGCCTGAGATATTGGCTGAAAGAGTTCCGTCCAAAGAAACGCTCTGCTGTAGTTCTGTCTTGCACCAGATACTCATTTCATCCCCTGAATTCATCCAACTGTTATTGGTTGGACAATAAGCGGACAAATCCATATCGAAAGCTGTCCAACCCCTAGACAATGCCGTTGACGACATGGCAGTGTAAGGCGAAAAGAACGACTTGAATGTTACAGGAGTAGACACTCCATCGCCCAAGAGGTTCACTGCAGTTGGCACAGACGTGTGGTTGTTAGGTATTGCATATTGCAGCGCATGATAGAACGGGTACTTGTTTCTAGTTCCAGAAGAACCCATGTTTACCTCAAAAGAATATTTAGAACCTGTAGTTGAGGCGTTTGTGACATAATGGAACACTCTCAGCGTGCCAAGGTAACGGTTATAGAGTGCAAAATAGTTGCAGTCGTCCAACGCCTCGTTGTTGAGGATGCAGAAAGCCACTTCCCACCCGTCTTTCTTTTTAACATCATGACGGATACTGCTTGGCAGTGTTGTCATGCTCAAGTCTGCCCATGGAAGATTTACTTTTTGGTGTCGTCCGTTTGAGAATATTATTATGGAATCCATATTTTCCCAATTGGAGACGAAGTTGTTGTCTGCGGAATTCTCATCGTCAAGAAAGAGGAAAGCCTGATTAAGTGACAATGTCGCTTTATCATTGTTCTCGGACATCACAATGACTTCCGCAGTATTCATTGTGTTTGGGTCTGACCGCTTGAGCGAGAGGCGCAAAACAGGATGGCCGTCAGCCATACTGTCCACTACAGTAATGGTTGCCCAATCCGGACATGTACCTATTGATTTGACTGGAGACGAAATGCTGTCCAAAATGACAGTCAACTCATCATTGGCATTAGGGATGTTAAGCTGGTAATGATAGTTGCCGGGCTGATTCAGCCCCCCCCCGCCATCATCACTACAAGATGACATAGAAAGCCCTACTACTGAAGCTACTACTGCCATCGTACCAAGTTGAAACTTTTTCTGCATAGTTAAAATCATTATTATGGTTATAAAATCAATAGCGATACAAACTGGCAACAAGAAACCTCTCTGCCCCAACCTCTACAAGCATCCAATCTTGTCTGAAGCAAAGGTACGTAAAATTACTAAAGTTTCCCACACCCCTCTGACGTGCTACAGATATTATAAAAGCCTCCT
>CAVFVJ010000040.1:0-7966 GCA_963626085.1 Alistipes ihumii
GACAGAGGACAGCCTGAAGGCATATCGTGAGGTAAAGAACTCCATCGACACTGCCTTGGAAAGAGGGAGTGCAGAAGGAGAGAAAGAAACAACAAACCCAAGCCCATCTAACAATAGATTACTGTGCGGTGGGACACCGCACCCACTAAAGTTCGTCAACAGGAAAGAGTATATACACATCACGGGTGATAAAATCCCACATTGGAATCAAGTCAATTGTGTCCAGCTCGTATCATTCCGTTTGGCAGACTCCCTTCCTCAGTCAAAATTGCAGGAGTTTAGAAGGATCAAGGAGAAATGGCTTGCGAAGCATCCCAAACCATGGGACACAGCCACGCAAGCTGAATACGAGACAGCCATAGGTGGTGTGATGGAAGAATTGATTGATGCTGGGTATGGCGAGTGTCTATTGAAGGACAAAAGAGTCAGAGACATCATTGCAGGTTCCATCATGCACTTTGACAGCGAAAGATATGACATCCATGCCTTTGTCATCATGCCAAATCATGTACATGTACTTCTGTCACCAAGAAACGGATATCAAATACAAGACATCGTGGGAAGATGGAAGAAATTCTCGGCACACGAGATAAACAAACTGACAGACAGACAAGGACGTGTATGGGAGCGTGAGAGTTTCGATCATTTGGTAAGGAACGTGAGCAGCTACCAAGCCAAACTCGACTATATTGTCAACAATCCCGCCCATCTGCCAGCCGACACCTTCACACTTTATAGTAGGTGACGTGTCCCACGTCACAAAAAAAAAATAAACCAACGTGTCCCACGTCACAACAGCAGAAACTGGAGTGTCTCATGTCACAACAGCAGAAACTGGAGTGTCCCACGTCACAACAGCAGAAACTGGAGTGTCTCATGTCACAACAGCAAAATAATGTGCGGTGGGATATGGCACACAATAGCAAATAATGTGCGGTGAGACACCGCACCTACTAGACAAATCTGCATAGCTTTTCTTTTCGCCGCTGTCCGCCCTTTTTGCCAGCCTTTTTTTTTGGCTGGCTTTTTGGGCGGACAGAGTAACTACTTCTTTTTCTTCTTTCTCTTGTTTTTTAAGGTTGAACTGGGAGGACGAGGCGCAGACCGAGGAAGCTGTCGGTAATGCCCGGCGAGTTGCCGTTCCGGTAAGACACACGGCAGTACCTGGCATCGTAGTTCCAGCTGCCACCACGGATGACGCGGGCAGAGCCTGAAGTAGCACCTGTAGGATTGGTCTGAGAAGTGGAGCTGTAACTTCCATACCAGTCACTGCACCATTCATAGACATTGCCGCTCATATCATACAATCCCAACTCATTCGGTTGTTTTGTTCCGACTGCGTGAGTCTTGCTGCTACTGTTACTTCCATACCATGCCACGTCATCTATATTGTTACTGCCTGAGTACTTGTAACCCATGCTCTTGTTACCTCCACGGGCTGCGTACTCCCATTCCGCTTCTGTAGGCAGACGGAAATTCAGACCAGTCAACGAGTTCAAGCTTGTAATGAACGTCTGACAGTCATTCCATGAAACATATTCCACTGGAAGGTCATCTCCTTTGAAGTATGACGGATTGCTACCCATAACAGCTGTCCACTGAGCTTGAGTCACCTCATACATGCCAATCATAAAACTGCTGAGAGTGACACTGTGCGTCGGACTCTCATCACTTTCAGCATCACTGCCCTGCTCCGAGGTCGCACCCATCGTGAACGTACCGCCTTCAACAAACACCATAGCAATCTCCACACCTGCAGCCTTCACATACAGTCCGCTGCGCCAGCCGTTGTGTGATGACTCCGTCGGTATCGCCATGTAGCCGCTTTCACCCACATTGAACATGCTGCTTGTGCAGGTGCGAGTGAAGGCATAACTGGAACTTATGGCACTGATTTTACGCTTACTGTCCGTAAAGTATCCGTATATATAAGGTGTACTGCCAGTGGAAGCTACCGTTGATGAAATCATTGCATCTGAAGTTGTAAAGATGTTTGTTGCAGGATTGTAACTCTTGTACACCGTAATGCCAGTCAAGCCTACATCTGTGCCCGAACTGCCGGTGAAACGGATGCGCCCAGTCTTGGGCGACAGGATTGCGTTTACTACCAGTGCTCCGTCAGTGTAGCTGTAAGTGCCGTCCAGTGCCTCATAGATCTCTGTGTTTGAGTCCAGCGACACAAACGAAGAGGAAGACGAGGTGGCATTGACGAAGTAACGCGCCTCGCACTTCATGTCACTTCCTGTTGGAGGGAAATCGTCGTAACTGACTGACCAACCCGACGTACTGCTGTAAGTGGCGACACCAGGTATGGTGGCAGTACCGTTGTAGAACGTGAGGTAGATTCTGTCTCCGTCGCTCCACGAAGCGTCCTCAGCCCTTGTCCGTGCGTCAGCGGATGTATGGTCAAAACCCACGACACCACCGACCAGTTCCATCTTTATCGTATGTTTGCCGTTTGTGTCTGTAGACTCCTTGTCCGACAAATCGTCAGAGGAGCATGCGCCCAGGGAATAGACCAACGCAACTGCCATGAGCGTTTGAACAAAGATACGTACTTGTTTCATATTCATACCAAATTATTTGTTTGCTGTATATAACATCATGTAATAACACTTCTCTATAACTCGAACACACATGTCAGCCTACCAGTTGCCCAGTCCGAAGAGCCCCACTTCCGGGTCGGGTTCCGGTTGCCATGTACGCACCTTGATGACAGGCTTGTCTGGTTCGTCAAGATTGACCTGCAGATAAAGATACCCCTGGTCTCCGTAGTTGGTGGAGTAGTAGTCCTGCTTTATCTGTATGCCGTATTCCTCTCCTTCCTTCGCCTTGCGTACGTCATTGTTGGCAAAACGGATGTTCACGAACTCGTTGCTATGGAAACAAGCCTCAAGGTTCTTCATGTATTGGTCCTTGCTGTACTGTGTCATTTTTACGTACTTCTCGTTATGGTAAGAAGTAGGTCTGTCCCCGACCTTGTTGTCTGCCACCATCCTCTTTGCCACATGGCCCACGATGATGACAGCGTCATCGTCGAAGATGGTACGGAGGTAGTCGATACGCCCCAGGGCGTATGCCGTCTTGTAGTTCTCAAGGAACTGCATGATGGTATGACGTGCTATGGGAGTCCATGCGCCACGCTGCATGATGTCCTGCTTTGCCTTACTGTCGAGACCGAAGGCGATGCAGTCAATCTTGTTGTCCTTGTCGAAGGTGAATACCACATCCTCCACGAACTCCTTGCGCAGTCCCCTCTTGAAGGAGAACGACATCTGTATGCTCCGTGCGATGACATTGTCGCGCAACTGACTGAACGTGCAGTCCTTGGCATTGAGAATTCTCGCGTTGCCGTAATTCACGAGACGGGTGAACATGTCCCAGCCGTCATTGGAAAACAACTGCTTCACACTGTCGTAGTCACGTTTCCGCACTGCCCCAAGCACCTGGTTCAGCATCTGGCGGTAAACTGCCTCGTCCTTGACAGCAAGCAGACTGTCACTCTTCTGCACCTTTTCGGGCACGACTGCCACATCCACCTTAGACGACCTTGGTTTCCCCACCTGCACATTAGTCCTTGAGGCACGTATCGCCTGACCTTTCACTACACTCAACACACTCTGCATCTCTTGGTTGATATGAGCCTGTCCACGGTAGGCGTACTCATAGTTGATCTGTACATTTTCGGGAATCATACCCTTGGTAAACTCCATAGTGCCACGGCCGTCCTTGACACTACATATATTACTCCAGTTGCGTCCGTCAAAGTAGGTAAAGTCGAGTGTACTGACAGGCTGACCTTTATAAGTGAACATGAGGTCCACGTTGGTGTTGTCGTTGCCTGTCACCGTCACTTCCAAGTCCTTCATAAGGTCGGTAAGCCGCTGCGGAAGCCATGTCAGCGGACTGATTTCTTTGCCCGACTGCTCACTCGTATAAGTGAACGTTGCCGGGTGTTGCACCGACTTCAGTAGTGAGTATGCCCAGTAATAGTTGCGCAGTGCATCGTCTATCTTGCGTGCCTCTTCAGCCAGCATCCCCAAACGGATATACTCCTTGATGGTACGAATACGGCCTTCAAATATCTTGCTCAGTTCACTCCGTTTTACGAACCTGCCTATATGTGCCTGGTCGGGGTTGTTGTCGATGACCACACGCTCGGTATTGGTAAGCGTGGCAGATGAGTAGGTCTGCAGCTTCGAGTTGGTGTAGCTCGATGCATCGAGTTTACCGTTGGTGACACGCTCGTCCTCCGTTATGCTGAAGTCATTGCTCACTATCACCGATATCTTGCTTATCAGTGCAGCCAAAGCCTGCTGGTCAGCCTCCTCCACGGTCGCGCCCCACCCCTCACCCGAGAGATAAGTCTTGTTATCTGCCACGACCTCTTCCCAACTCTGCGAATAGGCAGATGAGAGTGTCAATGCCATTGCCCATAAAGCGAGCAGTCTTGTTTTTGTCAGTATCATTACCATATTCTGTCTTTACCTTGTTATACTGTTACCAATCCTTTCCTTATGTCATTACTTACTGTGTGGTGATATCCCAATTCACGTCGTCCTTGTACCCAGTAACCGACAGAGTCACACTGTTCTGTATGCCGGAATCATAGTTCTTGTCCTTGCCGAAGTCAGTTATCGTGAGGTTTACCGTAGTGGCATTGCCACTGTCGTAGTCCACATCATCATCAAAGTCCTTGACGGTGAACGAGCCGCCTTGCGGCAACTGGGTGACTGGCAGGGTGACGGAATATGTATCATCCTCCAGGTCGGTCAACGATATCGTGACCTTACCATTGCGCACATCCTCCGTGTCGTTCACCGATGCAGTGACAGTGAAGGAGTCTCCGCTCCGTGTCACCGTAAGCCAGCTGTCGGTACAACTGACAGCATATGTGCCGTCCGTGGATATTGTGACCATGTCAGACACACCTCCCTTGGCATAGAACAACAGTTCACTGACATGCAACGTTAGATAACGTGCCTTCTGTTTCACAATGACATTGACGCTTCTGCCGAGAGCATCGAAATACACTGTTGCCGAGCGAGACTGCATCGAGGCATTGTCCGCAGCCACGATACGTACAGACGCACTGTCGCTGCCACTTGTGGGAGACACGGACAACCAGTCGGCATCGTCACCAATCCGGGCTGTCCACTGCGCATTGGTAGTCAGGTACACATCCAAGGCACCACCCTTGCTTGTAAAGTCGAGCAGACTGTTGTCGACGGTGAAGTACTTGCCGTTCTGCACGACGGCTACCGTCGCTGTAGCATTGCCCATAACCACACTGACAACACCGTTCCTCTCGCCCTCAGCAGTATTCTCTGTAACACTGATACTCAGTGTGCCGCTGCCCGTGGCCGATGCTGGCGACACCTTGATCCAGTCCGACTGGGTGGACGCTTTCCATGTTCCGTCGGTAGACACCGACACCGTCTGCGTCCCAGCCTTGTCATCGAACGCAAGGGTCGCGGCTGCCAATTCAAAGGTCTTGCCCTTCTGGTAAACCTTGACGACTGTGGAAACGGTTCCCTGTCCTGGTTGAGATATGGTGAACTCCCCATTCCGTTCAGTAGTGTTGGGGTTGTCTTCCACCGACACCTTTATCTCAGCTTTGCCCGTGCCACTGGTCTTGTCCACCGTCACCCATGACGGGACTGAAGAGACAAGCCAAGATGTATTGCTCTGTATCTGAACCGTCTGTGTCCCTACAGACGCTTCGAACTCATACTGCGACTTGTCGGTCTCTATGTAAATGCCGCGCTGGCGGACAGGTATCTGTATCCGACTGTTGTTGCCCACGGAAAGCACCACGTATCCTGTCCGCTCGCTGATCGACGTATTGGGCGACACCGATACGGTGAAAGAGGAAGTGCCGGCGTTCCCACTGGAAGGAGATACACTAATCCAACTGTAGGAAGTGGAGACTGTCCAGTCGGCTTCCGCCGTAACGCTCACTGCCAGCTCTCCTGCAGTGTTCTCAAACACAAGTGTCTCGGTGGAGGCAGTGATGGATGCCGGTGCCTGGGTAACCGTCACCGTGCTGCTCGTCTTGTTATAGACATCATGCAGGAGCGTTATCGTAGCTGTGCGGTATTGGGTCGACTCATTCGCTGTAGCACTGATGACAACACTGTCCCCCTGCTGTGTTGTCGTGAGCCAGTCTGCACTACAAGAAACGGTGTACGACCCATTTGCCGCAACAGTGAACCCTGACGTTCCTGCTGCACCAGTCATCGTTATGGACGACTGGGACACATTAATATAAGGAGTGGCAGACGACTGGGAGACGGAAACGCCCTTCTCGTAGCTCCAGTCGCTGACATCCGACTTTACATAAAACACCCCTGCCCTCTTCACGTCGGCATCCGTGTTTTCCGACACGCTGACACCAACGGACACATCCGTCTTGCCACTGACCGGAGAGACGGTTATCCAGTCTGCAGTATTCTCTATCTTCCATGGAGTTTGGACTGTCTCTACCGACACACTCTCACCCGTTGTAGGTGCGGCAGAGAAAGAGAGGGACGTAGAAGACACCTTGAGGTATCTCGGGGTGAGGGTTGGAATCAGTCCCAACTCATCCGAATACTGGTCGGAGCACCCCACAAGCACGAGGCTTGCCAACAGTATGTGTAATCCTGTATGTTTCATCAAAACGCTATCATTAATCCGAGTTTGACATTCAGTCCCTGTCCCCAGCCCTTAACCTTGGAGGACACCGTTTCCAGTTGCTTGTAACCATTGGACTTGACCACACCGAACGAGTATTCTGGCGACAGGCTTACTCCAAAATGATTGGAGAAGACAGCGGAGAGGCGCACACCAAGAAGGGCACTCACCACGTTGCTGCCGTCTGCGGGAGTCACAGAAGTGCCGTCCTGCATGGACTCAGAGAGTTTCAGACAGTTGAATCCAATCTGAGGAGTGACTCTGTAACGGGTACCTACAGACATGCCGTAGCCCACCTTACCACTGAAAAGGAATTTCGGGTGGTAGACAGCTGACACCGGCTTCGTGTCGTCATTGCCCCAGTATATGGTCTCGCTGTTGCCCGAAGCGGAGAAGGCGGACAGTTCCACATTCACATTGGACAGGTAACAGCCGACACTGACACCGTATCCCATGAACGACCCAGCACGGAGACCTGCCTCAGCATAGAACTCATTTTTGTAGTTGTATATCTTTTTCAGCACAAGGCTCACGTCTGGACTGGAGCTACTCAGCTGCATCTTCTGACGGAAGTCCTTATAGCCCACTTTCGTGGCAGTGACCTCATACGTCCCTGTCTTCATCTCCTTCTTGCAGGGCGTGACCGACAGTCGCTCACCATTTACAAACACCGTTGCTCCTACTGGCTTACTCGTGAACGAGAACACAGCCACCTGGCTGAGAGTCACCTGTACGTCGGAGGTCTTGTCCTGCTCAATAACCACTTGACGCTCCTCCGCCTTGTAGCCATCACGACTCACAACCAACTTGTGCGTACCTATTTGCAAACTGTATGGAGTGAGGGTTGTGCCAGACGGAATCACAGTACCGTCAACCGTGACTGTAGCATCAGCAGGATTGGCGTGAACACTTAGCTGACCCATGATGGGGCGCATGTCGTCCACCACCAGTTGATGGGCATTCACTGAGTCGTTGATCTCCACTTGTCCCTCCTTCGGGTAGTACCTGTCCGCCATCACCCTATATGTATATATACCGAACGAGAGGTTCTGAGTCGCCTCGCCCTTGGAATCGAGAGGGACATTCATACCGTTCAAGGAGACAGTTGCACCCACAGGGACAACCCTGATCCGCAAATCCTGTTTGCGGCTGTCGTCATAGCGGTTGACGAACACCTTGTCCGTCGTTATCTCCATGATGTATGTGGTTGCCTTCCTTATGTTTATCGGGAAGTCATAGTTCGACAACGAGCCCAACTGCGGATGGCGGATGCTGATGTGACGCACACCGA
>CAVFVJ010000041.1:0-48645 GCA_963626085.1 Alistipes ihumii
CACTACCAACAGATGCTCTTCATCATATTCACGCTACTGACAGAATACATGGTAGAAGTGGAGGTACACACACCCAAGGGAAGAGTGGACATTGTGCTGCTAACCAAGACCGACCTCTACATTATCGAGCTGAAGCTGAACCAAACGGCACAGGCAGCGATGAACCAAATCAACCTGAAGAATTACAGCCAGCGGTTCGCCCTCAGCGGCAAACCCATCACAAAGGTAGGAGTTAACTTCGACTCCACACAGGGAAATATCACCGAATGGGTGGTAGAGGCATAAAACTACGTAGGAGCGTAAAACCACGTAGGGGCATAAAACTACAGTTAATCGAAATAAGGTGTATCCGCTTTAGCAGATACACCTTATTTATATATAGAGACAGACTGTTATCAGTTGTTCTCAGGACGGAGCTGACGAACGACCTCAGCTGTGCGCCACATCTCAGAGTCGTGCATAGCAGCCAATTCCTTCTCAAGACCAACACGGTAGTCTGGCTTAGAGTTAGAGTCGATAGAAATCTGAGCCTCATTACCAGTCTTCACAGAATCATAGAGCTGTTGCATAACTGGCTTGATGGCATCGTGGAAACGAGGAGCCCAGTCAAGTGCACCACGCTGAGCAGTAGTAGAACAGTTAGCATACATCCAGTCCATACCCTTTGCAGCGAACAGTGGCATAAGAGACTGAGTGAGTTCCTCCACTGTCTCGTTGAATGCCTCAGATGGAGTGTGTCCGTTCTCACGGAGTGTCTCATACTGAGCTGAAAGCAGACCCTGGATAGCACCCATAAGAGAGCCACGCTCACCAGTAAGGTCTGATGTAGCCTCACGCTGGAAAGTAGTCTCGAACAGGTAACCTGAACCGATACCGATACCAAGAGCGAGAGTACGTTCGAGAGCGTGTCCGCTTGCATCCTGGTATACAGCGTATGATGAGTTAATTCCACGTCCTTCAAGGAACATTGAACGGAGTGAAGTACCAGAACCCTTAGGTGCGACCATGATAACGTCTACATCCTTTGGAGGAACACATCCAGTACGGTCGCTCCAAGTGATGGCGAAACCATGAGAGAAGTAAAGAGCCTTGCCCGGAGTGAGGTGCTTCTTCAGTGTTGGCCAAACAGAGATGACAGCTGCGTCAGAAAGCAGACACATCACGATTGTACCCTTCTCGGCAGCCTCCTCGATAGAGAACAGAGTCTCGCCCGGAACCCATCCGTCAGCCTTTGCCTTCTCGAAAGTCTTACCCGGACGCTGACCAACAATCACATTGAAGCCATTGTCACGGAGGTTGCAAGACTGGCCAGGGCCCTGTACTCCATAACCAATCACAGCGATGGTCTCATTCTTCAATATCTCACGAGCTTTCTCAAGTGGGAACTCCTCACGGGTCATCACTTCCTCAATGACACCGCCAAAATTCATTTTTGCCATAATAAAATCCTTTCTTTATTTTAGTTAAATATCAGATTACTCTTTGTGTCTTTTCTCACAGATTACTCTTTGTGTCTTTTCTCACAGATTACTCTTTGTGTCTTTTCTCACAGATTACTCTTTGTGTCTTTTCTCACAGATTACTCTTTGTGTCTTTTCTCACAGATTACTCTTTGTGTCTTTTCTCACAGATTACTCTTTGTGTCTCATCTCCTCACGCATCGCAAGATAAGCGTCGAGACGTTCCTCGGTACTCTTTGTGATACAGATCCTACCTGAACGCACAAACTGGAGTACAGCCCCCTGTTCGTTCAGCGCATTGTAGAGAGAGAGTATTTCCTTAGTAACGCCTGTCATCTCCGCTGTAGCGTAGACAGGGTTCACCTCCACAATATGTGCATTGTGCAGACGTATGGTCTTCGACACTGCGTCGTTCTCCAGCATCACTGGAGTCGAGATTTTCAGTAGCGAAGTCTCAATGATAAATATCTCATCATCCGTGTAGTAGTTTGCCTGCAACACATCCACCCGCTTCTCCATCTGTTTGGTAAGTTGCCGTGCCATACGTTCGGAGCAATAGCAAGTGACAGTAAACTTGTGCACACCCCTTGTACTGGAGGCACACACGTTGATTGTCTCTATATTAATCTGTCTACGTGTGAAGATGGCAGAAATCTGTGACAACAATCCAGGTGTATTCTCAGAGTATATGAGGATGGTGTACAGTTTTTCACACTGCGTCAAATCCTTCTCTTCTATGTTTTTGCATTTACCGCAAACATTACAATCATTATTTTCCATTACCACTGACTGTTATATGGATTATTTGAGGGGTTTAACTTATAGTTCAAGAATCATCTCGTTGACGTTGGCTCCCGGAGGGGTCATCGGAAGTACATTATCCTCTTCCAGAACAGCGCACTGCAAGAGGTAAGGCCCATCTGTCGCCAACATCTTTTCTATTGCACTGTCAATATGTTCCCTGTCGACCACTGTCTCAACCGGTATTCCGTATGCCTTGGCTATGAGTTCGTAGTCGGGATTCATCATCGGAGTGAACGAATAACGGTGGTTGAAGAACATCGCTTGCCACTGACGCACATTACCGAGGTAATTGTTGTTCAGCAGTATTATTTTCACCGGTGAATGTTGCTCCATGATAGTTCCCAGTTCCTGGATAGTCATCTGCAGTCCACCGTCGCCCACGAACAAGCACACCGTGCGGTCGGGCGCACCGAATGTAGCACCAATGGCAGCCGGAAGTCCGAATCCCATTGTTCCGCATCCCCCAGAAGTGACGACACTGTGTGGTTTGGTGAACTTGAAGTACCTGCATCCGAACATCTGATTCTGTCCCACATCGGTCACGAGGACACCCTCGTTCTTGGTCGCCTCACTCACCTTGTGTATGACCTCAGCCATACGGAGCGGTCCATCTGCCGGATACACAGCCTTGCTGATGACCTTCTCGTATTCCTTCTCGTCATAAGGCTTGAACGACTCAATCCATTCTTTATGCGTGGTCTTGTGAACTCGCTTGGTCACCTCAGCCAGTGTACATTTGCAGTCGCCCAACACAGCCAAAGTGGTCTTCACGTTCTTGTCAATCTCACTGGGGTCGATATCGAAATGAATAATCTTAGCCTGCTTAGCATAAGTGTTGATATTTCCAGTTATACGGTCGTCGAAACGCATACCTACCGCAATGAGCAGGTCGCACTCGTTAGTCTTGACGTTCGGTCCGAGGTTTCCGTGCATTCCCAGCATTCCCACATTCAGTGGATGAGCCGAAGGCAGGTCGGACAAGCCGAGGAGAGTACAGCCCACAGGTATGTCCGCTTTTTCTATCAGTTCGAGGAGTTCCGCATGTGCGTTACCCAGTTCCACTCCCTGTCCTGCAAGCAAGAGAGGTTTGTCTGAATGGTTGATGAGGTAAGCCGCCTGCTCAATGGCATCATTGTCCATTGTCGGTACAGGCTGATAGCTACGAATGAAGTTCTCCTTGTGCGGTTCATAGTCCACCATCGCAGTCTGTGCGTTCTTGGCGAAGTCGAGCACAACCGGTCCCGGTCGTCCGCTGCGCGCAATATAAAACGCACGGCTCACAGCCCAGGCTATATCCTCTGCACGACGAATCTGGTAACTCCACTTGGTGATTGGGTTAGTCACATTCACCACGTCCACCTCTTGAAAGGCATCAGTACCCAACATCGAAGCACCCACCTGTCCACAAATCACCACAATAGGAGTGGAGTCAATCATCGCATCTGCAATGCCCGTGATGGTGTTGGTAGCACCCGGTCCACTGGTTACGATGGCACATCCCACCTTACCCGACACACGTGCATAGCCTTGTGCCGCATGGGCAGCCCCCTGTTCGTGGCGCACCAGTATGTGGTGCAACCTGTCTGTATAATCATAAAGTGCGTCGTAGACGGGCATAATCGATCCACCGGGATAACCGAACAGAGTGTCCACACCCTCATTAAGCAAAGACTTCATCAATGCTTCAGCACCTGTAATTTTTTCCATTATCAAATCAACACTTATTGTCTACTTCCCTACTTCGGTCTGTCTACCAATGGGAAGCAGCACTTCTTAATCAATTATTCTCACGCCTCCCTTGTCCGCACTGCTCACACTCTGAGCATACGCACGCAGAGACTTACTTACTTTCCTGTTACGTTTCAACGGTTGTTGCGGACGTGCAGCCAACTCCTCATCGCTCAACCTCACGTTGATTGAACGGTTAGGTATGTCAATCTCAATGATGTCTCCGTCCACAATCTTACCTATATTACCGCCACTTGCAGCCTCTGGACTTATGTGTCCGATACTGAGTCCACTTGTTCCACCAGAGAAACGTCCGTCAGTGATGAGTGCACACTCCTTACCGAGGTGCATGGACTTGATGTAAGATGTAGGATAGAGCATCTCCTGCATTCCCGGTCCGCCCTTCGGACCTTCATGGGTTATCACAACCACATCGCCCGACTTCACCTTACCGCCAAGGATTCCCTCGCAAGCATCTTCCTGTGAGTCGAACACCACAGCCGGTCCAGCGAATTTCCACAGGCTCTCGTCCACTCCAGCTGTCTTTACCACACATCCGTCCTGAGCGATGTTGCCAAACAGGATTGCCATTCCACCATCCTTGGTGTAGGCGTGTTCAATGTCGCGTATACAACCGTTGGTGCGGTCAGTATCCAGTGTCTCATAATTGGTGCTCTGTACACCCAATTTATTGCAGAACACTCCAGCTGGAGCTGAAGAGTAGATTCTCTTAGCCTCAGGGTCGACCTCAGCCTTCAGTATACTGTATTTCTCAATATCCTCAGCCAGAGTAGCTCCGTTCACACGCTTCACCGAGATGTCAATAAGTCCGCCCTTAGCCAGCTCGCCCAACAGGTTGAGCATTCCGCCAGCGCGTCCACATTCCTGCACACTGTACTTCTGTGAGTTCGGTGCCAGTTTGCAAAGGAACGGGGTCTTGCGTGAAAGGCGGTCAATGTCAGCCATAGTGAAGTCCACCTCTGCCTCTTGTGCCACAGCAAGCAGGTGCAGCACAGTATTGGTTGACGCACCCATCGCAATATCAAGAGTCATAGCGTTGAGGAACGCCTGGCGTGTAGCTATACTGCGCGGCAACACACTGTCGTCACCGTTCTCATAATAAGCGAAGGCATTTTTCACGATTTGTCGTGCCGCAGCCCTCATCAGTTCCGCACGGTTCACGTGAGTTGCCAAAATCGTTCCGTTGCCAGGCAGTGAGAGACCGATAGCCTCAGTCAGGTTGTTCATAGAGTTGGCAGTGAACATGCCGGAGCAGCAACCGCACCCCGGACAAGCCCTGTCCTCCACCTCAGCCAGTTCCGCATCGCTCACAGTCGGGTCTGCGCCCTTCACCATTGCAGCGATAAGGTCGAGGTTCTCACCCTTGAACTTCCCAGCCTCCATCGGACCTCCTGACACGAACACAGCCGGGATGTTCAGTCGCATCGCAGCCATAAGCATTCCCGGAGTAATCTTGTCACAGTTGGAGATACAAATCATTGCGTCTGCCTTGTGTGCGTTGACCATGTATTCCACTGAATCGGCTATTATGTCACGGCTTGGCAGTGAATACAACATTCCGTCGTGACCCATGGCTATACCATCGTCAATGGCTATAGTATTGAACTCAGCGGCATAGCAGCCCATTTTCTCTATCTCAGCCTTTACAATCTGTCCTGCCTCGTGCAGATGTGTGTGACCCGGTACAAACTGGGTGAAAGAGTTCACGATGGCAATGATTGGTTTGCCAAACTGTTCCCTTTTCATTCCGTTAGCCACCCACAAAGCCCGTGCTCCTGCCATACGGCGACCTTCTGTACAAACGGCACTACGTAATTTATGTTTCATTTCTTTTTTACCTTTCGCTTTAACCAATTAGTCTGCAAAATTACAATAATATACTGTAAGTGCCAACACTTTTACTGAAAAATTTCGTGGACACTTACCTTATTGCATCCGTTTCACTCCGATTGTTTACTGCATCACACATAAAAGCATTCAAAGCAAGACAACCGCATCACTTTCCCGACATTCTTTTTTGTAGCAACCGCAATGCCAGCTGATTGACAAAAGTCTCGCCCATTGGACGGAACAAATCATGTCCAGCTGCATTCAGATGTGCTGTGTCGTTAGCTCCCTGGAAATACCGTTTTCTGAACTCAGGGTCGCGCACCTGTACAACACAGCGTTCATTATAGTTGTCAAGTACGGGTACATCATGTTTGCGGCACACCTCACGAATCACGCCTATCACCTCCTTGAATCCGGGACGGTCCACAAACCACGGTGTAACAAACCCGATCTGTGAGTTTGGAAATTTCCTCTCGAGATTAGTAAGCAGATGGTCCAGGCTGTCGCGCACCGTCTGCAACGAGTCCGCACTACCCTGTGCCAGTCCTGCGTCATTATGGCCTGCAATGATTAGTACTATATCGGCATCATTGTCCATGTCTCCAAACCTCTGTGAGAGAGACTTGCCAAACCCGTCTTTGGTACGGTCGAAAGCCATGCAAGACCCGTTGCGGCCATAGTTTCTGTAAGTCATCCCATGCGCCCTTGCCACCTTGTAGTGCCAGGTTTCCTCCTTGGCAGCCCTGTGGTTCGCCACATAACTGTCACCAATCACGTTGACCGACAGCCCTGCCAGTGGGTCACGCTTCACCCTCTCGTCAAGCACAGGCCAGCCTTCAGCGTCAAAATGCATTTTCTTTATTACCAGTTTGGACGCTCCGCCAGCGGCTCTTGAATAGCCATGAGCCATGAAGTACCACTGTCCGTCAAACTTATAGGCTGACGTATGTCCTATGCCATAGAAGTCGCTGTCTCTCTCCGCTATGATGTCTCCGCCACCAGCAGCCATGTCCTTGCCCTTGCTATCAAGGTAAGGTCCGCTTACCTTCTTCGAGCGTCCCACTACCACTTTGTAGTTACTGTTCGCACCCTTGCAGCAGTAGTCCCACGACACGAAGAGGTAGTAGTACTCGCCCTCTTTTATTATAAAGGGAGCTTCGATTGCGTTGGCACCTGCATCGGGAGCCTGTCCAGCACGCTCCATGTCCTCTTTCGACACGAGTTGTTTCATGTTATTGCGCAAATACCGCCTCGCTATAGTCTTTATCTTCCCCTTGGGAGTCTTGAAGTCTTTGTCGAGCTTCACCAGTTGGATACCGTCCCAGAACGAGCCCCACGAGAGCCACGGCTGTCCCTTCGCATCGACAATCAAGTTCGGGTCAATGGCATTCCAGTTGGTCTTGTTCTGTACGCTCCGCACCACTACTCCCCTGTCAGTCCACTTATAGTCGGGTGATTCTGGGTTGAGTGTCTTGTTGGTCATGAGTCCTATAGCCGACCCGTTCTTTCCAAATGTAGAGCAACTGTAGTACAAGTACCACGTCCCGTTGTGGTACTGGATATCGGGAGCCCACGTATGTCCTCTGTATCCAGGAACGGAATCTACAGCCCACTGTGGAGCCTGTCGCATGACTGGCGGCATCCGTCTCCATGTCCTCATGTCGTCAGACACCATACACCCGATGCCCTGACCAGTCGAATAGATGTAATACTTGCCGTCGCACTGAGCCATTACAGGGTCGTGCACATCCGGGTCCGTGTCTACCCTGCCCTGTCCGTAGACACACGTAGCCAGCAGCATTGCCGCTGCCGCACACAATAGTTGAAGTGGATATTTTTTCATAATTATTACGTAAGAACGCTTATTTCAGCACAAATATATGGTAAAACAACGAGCTATCCAACCATTATCCGCGTTTTTTCAAAAAAAAAGCATGTCAAAATGCATCGGAGACCAAATAATCGTTATCTTTGCATAATAACAGAAACACCACTAATATGAGAGAGATAAAAATTACCAAGCGCGCTCACGAGGAAATGCGCAAGTTGTTTTCCTCAAGCAGATCTAAGATCAACAACATACATACAGACCCCGAACTATCGGAGATAGTGGATAACTTTGCATTCGACAAGACGTTGGAGAAAACTGACGGCATCGTACTGGAGAAGACCCGTGTCATGTGTCTGTTGGCAACCATGATTGGGTGCAATGCCATCAACGAGTTCAAGCAGTTTGTGGATGCCTGTCTCAACCGAGGTGTCAAGCCACGTGAGATACGCGAGATTGTGTACATGGCGTACCCTTATGTCGGAGCTGCCCTGCTTGTCGACTACAACCTTCTGATGAACGACATCTTCGAGAACAACGGCATACGCCTGCCGCTCGACCCACAGAACACGGTAGCCAACGACGAGGAGGCACTGGAGAAGGGTAAGCAACTGCTCGACGAGACATTCGGCAAGGGTTCCGTAGACAGTCTCATCGCATCAGCCCCTAAGGGACAGGAGCACCTGACCAACTTCATGGCAGAGTATTGCTTCGGACGGTTCTACACCCGTACTGGCATTGACCCACAACACCGCGAACTCATAGCCTTCTGTCTGCTGGCAGCCATGGGAGGATGCGACGACCGTCTGTTTGTCCATGCGCAGGGCTGCAAGAACCACAACATCTCCAAGGAAGAGATGATAGCTGTCTGCACCATCATATTACCGTGGATCGGATTCCCACGTACGCTCAATGCTGTCTCAATCATCAACAAGGCATACTATGCACAGATAATGTGATGCGTACACCCACACGCAATGTAGTGTGTGGCACAACCGTATATACTTCAGCCCGTCAGTCGGATTGTCCGACAGACGGGCTGAATTGTTTTCATTCGTCTGCCACAGACAGAGCCATCCCGTCTTGCGAAAGATAGAACACCACCAGTTCCACTGGCTCCTCGCCACGGTTTTCACCATGATGCACAGTCCCGACGGTCTCCACCACCGTCTCCCCTTCGCGAACGGTCACCTCCTTGCCGTCCGATTCGCGCACGATGGTCAGTTCCCCTTTGTTCACCACCCCGAACGACATGATGTCGTGGTGGTGCTTGGCAAGCGAACTGTGTGGGGCAAGCGTCACCTTCAACGCTCGCAGTTCTGGTTTCCCAACCAGATAATCAGGTAGTTCAGCCCCATCCCAACTTTGGGAAGTCTTCATCAGTTCCACACTCTCAGTCTTCACACCTTCATCCTCATTGGCGTTCGCATTGTTCGAACAAGAGGAGAAACACACCGACAGTACTGCCAGTACCACCACAGCCACTCCACCAGCCATACCGCTCAGATTCTCATTTCTCAATTTCTTCATCCCATCTTTCTTTTGCCGCCACAAAGTTACGAAAATAAAACCATACTTACAAGAAGTTAGGGAGTTTATTTTCAAAAGTTTCACGCGCGACCACGTTAATCGCATCCGCAAACATCATAAACAACTGACAAAGAGCATGTTCGCGACACCTACATCAAGACAACTATTTGTCGTTATTTATTCAGCCCCCACAGTGCAGTTAGTAGGTGACGTGTCCCACGTCACAGATTTAAACCGTGCAGTGGGACACTGCACCTACTATCGCAGTCATTAAGTCATTAAGTCATTAAGTCATTAGTCATTAACGATTTCGGGGCGCGGATTCTCTCTATATACATTATATATAAATATTTATTAATAAGGTACGTGAGAGGTTTTCATTTTCGTTAATGACTTAATGACTTTTTGTAATATGGCCCGATGAACGAGGATGATGATTTTGAATTGTGAATGGTATATGTAATGTACTGGTATTGCGTGCGTTATGCAACTTGTTTTTTAGCCGCTAAAAAATTTGCATCCTATCGCGCTTTGTCGTAACTTTGCAGCGCCTAAGACGAAAAAACCGATGGTTTGAGAGAAAAATCTCGAAGACGTTCGAGTAAAATCAAGTCAAGGAACGGAACATCCCAACCATCCGGGTCAACACACCACGCACCTTCAACTTCAGGAACTCACGCTCACCGGATGTGCAACCCACGAGATAAACAGTTGTCGCACAGCTCAGGACACAAGCCCCACACACTGCAAAGAACGACAATGGCTCAGGCAAGCGGAGACTGCAGACCAGAGATGGAAGGATCGGAGAGAGAACGGTAACCAGAGCAACGGGTCTCACCACATGCGCCACATACACACTCTTGCTCAACTTTATCATCGGACACACAATGTAAAGACGGACTATCTGAGTCATCATCTCCACCACCACATGCACCAGGAAGACCGCCTCCGGTGGCACACCGCAACACTTCAGAAGGAACCATGACACTGGGACTATACACAAGAGCATCGTGGCCTCAACCATCTGAAACCTCTTCACATTGCCCGTAGCGTGAACCGAGGTTATGATGGGGTTCGACAGAGTGTACAACAAGCCCGAGACAAGTATCAGACGGAGGAAGTTCACCGTATGGTCGGGCACAGCACCGAGCCACAATCGCAGCACGAAAGGCGACTCATACATCAGCGGCAGCACCAGAAACAGGAGTATGAAGTACGAGAACTTGGAACTGCGCACAATCAGCGAATGCATGTCGTCGAGGCATCCCTGGGCATAACTCTTCGTAAGCTGCGGATTGAGTGCCATCTGGAAATTGTTGCAGAACTGCATACACACACCCTGTACCTGTACGGCAATGCCCCTTGCCGCATTGACTGCCGGGCCGAAGAACATATTGAGCAATATGTTGAGTCCTTGGGTGTAGCCAAACACTGCCAGAGAACCGTTGGTTGTCCAAAGTGAGAACATGAAAATGGAGGAGAAAACCCCCTTGTCATACGAGCACCGCATTCTTGACTCCTCGAAGTTACGGGTACTGTACGCGCACACGATGGCACAGTCCAAGACCTGCACGAGGAATATCAACGAGGCATAGACTATCAGGTGGTCGAACGGCAGTGTCACGATGAGATACACGATACAGAGCTTGAGCACCTCGTCGAGTATGGTCAGGTAGGCGAACGCTCCCATCCTCTCGTGGGCGATGACTGCCGCATGATACGGCACGCTGACAATACTGACTATGGCTGCGAAGACCGACAACTGATACACCCAGAAAGCAGCGTCTTCTCTTCCTGCCGGTATCTGCAACTGAGTGTTGAGAAACCACAAGCCCACTGTCTCAGCCAAAGCCAGAACGGCAACGGCAGAAATCAGATGCAAGGACACCACATTGCCGAACACCTTCCCCATACGCACCTTGTCGCCTGCTCCCAGTTCGTAGGTGATAAAGCGCGAGGATGTCCCGGCAAGCGAGTCGGTGAAAGCCCCAAGCATGACGATGATTCCGCCCACGACATTGTACACGCCATAGTCGTCGACTCCTAGCGTCTGCAAGACTACCCTACTGGTGTAGAGCGATATTGCCAACGACACGAACATACGCAGATAGAGCATCAGCGTGTTCTTTGCAATACGTCCGTTGTTCACGTTGTCCGACATCCAGCTGTTGGTAGTTACATACCAAGGTTAATACTCCACCTTATCCGTCTTCTCCGCCCATACCTTGAATGGTTCAAGAGCCTCATCGTGCAGCAAGTTCTCTGCCACAAGCGTACGTTGCCGTTTGTCCTTCGCCAGTTCCTTGTAGATGAATGCGTCACCAAACCCAATGCTGTCCGCATCATGCTGTGTACCGCCATAATAGAGGTGGCTTATGCGTGCCCAGTAGATTGCACCCAGGCACATGGGACACGGCTCGCACGAAGAATAAATCTGACACCCGTCGAGACTGAACGTGCCTAGTTTACTGCACGCAGCTCTTATAGCCTGAACCTCCGCATGTGCAGTTGGGTCGTTGTTCGCAGTCACACGGTTCACCCCAATGGCAATGACCTCACCATCCTTTACTATCACGGCTCCGAAAGGTCCTCCGCCCGCCCTGATGTTCTCCACCGCCAGTCGAATCGACTGCCTCATGTATTCCTCCTTCTTCATAATCGTATTGATTACTTTATCACACGCATCTCATAGTCGTTCACAAACTTCCGGATGGATGTCTGGTCGTCTTTCTTGCATATCATAATGATGTGCCCTGTGTCTATCACTGCACAGTCGTGTAGTCCCTGTATCACTGCCACCTTCCCTTGAGGCAGACTCACCAGAGTGCTAGTTGTGTCGTAGAACAAAGCCGTCCCCGTCCCAGGCTTCTGTCCCTCGGGAGTAAGCACCACATTGTCGTTCCCGTCATGAGGTATCACGTTGAACAACTGCGACCACGTGCCCACATCGTTCCAGCCAAAATGGCAGAGCATCACGTCCACATTGCTCACTTTCTCCAGGACACCCGTCTCAAGCGGAATGTTGGGACAGATGGCAAATGCGTTCTCCACCAGTTGGGGAATGTTCTCCTCTGACTCAATGATATTCTGCAAGTGCTGCAGTATGTCGGTCACTTCAGGAGACAGATTCTTGATGGCATGGAGGAAGGCGTACGCACTCCACATGAACAGTCCGGTGTTCCACAGGAACTCATGGCTGTCGATAAACATCTGTGCAAACTCCTTTTCAGGTTTTTCGGTGAACGACTTGACTTGATAGATGTGCTCGTCCCTCTCCTTCTCCTTCTGTATATACCCGAAGGCTGTCTCCGGACGTGTTGGAGTGATTCCGAGGGTGAGCAGACGGTTGTGCTTGCTCACATAACTGAACCCTTTCTCCATATCCTCCTCCAAAGCCGCATAGTTGGTGATAAGCTGGTCGGCAGGAGTAACGAGCATGAGGGCGTTCGGATTGCGCCTGATGAGGTGAATGGCAGCCCAAGTGACACTCGGGACAGTGTTCCTGCGCATAGGCTCCAGCAACAGGTTCTCCTCGGGCAACTGAGGCAACTGCTCACGACACAAGTCTGCGTACTTCTCGTTGGAAAGCACCAGTATGTTTTCTTTGGCGATGAACTTTGAATAACGTCTGAAGGTTGCCTGGAGAAGGGTCTCGCCTGTACCTAAAATATCGATGAACTGTTTGGGTTTTTCCTCTTGGCTGCACGGCCACAAGCGCATTCCCTTGCCGCCTGCTAATATGACGCAATAGTTATTGGTATCCATGATAGTCGTATGTTTATCTAATGACAACGTTTGAAGCCCCGGTATTCCAAGGCTATGTTATTGTTGCGCTAAATTAGCCATTATCTACGACTGCAACAAATATATTGCGGATAAAATGTTCAGATTAACTATTGTTAAGTACAAACGGCTTTCATGGGACAGAGCCCCTGGCATCAATTCCGCCAAGGAGATGAACCTCTCAGATAGATGTATTTCGCCAGTCCGTAGATGTAACGGCGGAAGTCTGGACGGAGTGCAAGCAGTCGGTCTACCCAACCAAGATGTGGAGTTACAAGCTTCACGAACCACCCGACGTAGTACATTGCAAAGAGTGTCCCGACACCGATGATGTGCCACATCCAGCTGCCGAAGAAGACGTAACCGGCTATGATGCCCAGTACGACAAGGGATATGTCTACGGCTATCTTAGCCTTGGGAAACTCCACTTTCAAGACCCTGCTTATGGCTACTGGAAAACCTTCGCCTGGCATGGTGATGCTTCCACACCTAACCTCCATCGCAATGCCCGCGCCCAAGATGCTGCATCCTGCCAACTGACTCAGAATTTTCGCCCACAGAGCGGTAGGCACAAGCCAAGAGGTAACCCACATGTTAAGGTCGAGAAGGCTACCGAACACAAAACCCACCACCAACTGCAGGAGTTGAATTGACATGAACCTGCGACGCAAAACCAGTATCTGTCCCACTACCAGTACTGCGTTCATGATATAGGTGTATTGACCGATGGTCAGGGGAAGGGACTTTCCACAAGCTCCTGCTTCTTGAAATACGTAGGGAAGCACACTGATGACGCTTGAGCCAAGCATACTGCGCACGCACAATGCCACTCCAAGGGTCATTACATACAAAGCCACAAGCAACAGAGTGTGCTGCCATAAAAGAGACAATATGTTTACCTTCATTTGATACAATCTTTTTACCAACTGCAAAGGTACGAATAAAACCCCACATATTATTCGCATCGGGGCGGAAACATCACCCCACTACCCTCTTCCGTATAGTTTCTGGACGCACATGATTAGTCGGCTGAGCCACCACACATAAGATGTATTGTTTGACAGGCACAACAAGCGGAACGCTCTGTGGCGAAACGAGGCACGTGTGCCGCAGCGTACATGCGGACAAAAGTACTCTGAGAACTTCACGAGCAGACGGTCACGCTCTTGCCTGTCCGCTCCGCTTGCGGCAGGATAATAGAACAAGCCCTCCATTGCCCAGTCGACATCCTCCACTGCCTCCTCGCGAAGAATAGCGGCTCTCTCCACGCTGTCAACCATCTGAGTAAGACTTAACATGTTCTCGTAGAGCTTCACCGCACCATAAAGCATATTGAACGTTGCATACGCCTTGTCTGCAGCAGGCATCATGTAATGGTAGGCTGCACGAGACAGTGTCCTCACCTTATTTATATGCATCGCATAGCGCATAATGAAATCGGTGTCCTCCCAACGGGTCATCTTGTTGTCGAACTGTAGCGAATGTTTCCTTATAAGCGATGAAAGGAACAGTGCATTGCAGCAAGAACCAAAGAGTCGGGTGCTGCGGGCAATGTCTGCCGCATCAACACTTGTGCGCTGCTCTATTCCCAACGAATAGCTTGCCGGATTGTCTGCCGATAATGTGTTAGCCTTAGACAACATGTTAGCCTTACCGACACACGGATGCATACATATGTCTTGAATGCACAGTTCCGCTCCGTCTTGTCCGTCAATGAAAGTCTGAAGGAATTCGGCATCCACCCAATCGTCTGCATCTATGAACGACACATAATCACCACTCAATAGGCGCAGTCCGTTGTTACGTGCCTCGCACACACCACCGTGTGGCTGACGCACCACCCTCAACCTACTGTCACTCAACGCATACGACTCACAGACAGACAGACTACCATCGGTACTGCCATCGTCCACGAGCAACAGCTCAAAGTCGGTGTAGGTCTGCGCCAACACACTTTCAATGCATCTGCCGAGCGTTGACTCTGAGTTATAGAACGGGGTGATTATTGAAATCATAGGGAATAGCTTGCGAGAATTTTCGGAATCAGAGGAAATAGCTTGCAAGCATATACTTTGTATAGTCGTTCCTCCTCACAGCCTTGTCGAGTTCCCTATATGCCTTGCCTGTTCTGTCTGTGCTGCAAATGGGCGACACGTCCGGGAAATACCGGGAAGCCATACTACACATTGCCGCAAAGTAAGCGTGCGAAGTGTCTGTGTCGAGAGAGTTCATGCGCTGACCCGACAGTTTCAAGCCATGAAGGAAACTTGTGTAGAGCTGCGCATCGAACGGAATTCCGAGGGCTGCTGCGTCACTCAGCAACCGACGGACTACCCAATAAGCGTCCAAGGACGCATAGTTGTGGCGTTCATGTGAAGTGAAATTCCCACTGTGCATCCGATAAAGATACACAGTATTTTCCACAGTCGACATCCTGGGTGCCAACGGACAGAGAATGAAATTCATCAGCGTATCCTCATATCGGTATCCGACAGGAAATCCTACACGTTCGAACAAAGATGCCTTAATCAGTTTTCCACAAGCGAATCCAGAAATGTCGTCTGCATCGTCACAGTCGGTGTGACACACTACGTTACTTCCGTCCATCCGCTCTATACTACCCTCCACTATATCGGAGTTGCACTCATATGCCTTTTCCAACAACGACTCGACTGCATCTGAAGGCAACACATCGTCAGCGTCAACAAACATCACGTAACGGGCGTCAATCTGTTGCAATGCCCTGTTTCGGGCTGCAGAAACGCCACTGTTCTCCTGTCGCACAACTGTTATCCGCTCCTCTGAGCCAAACCGTCGGAGTATCGCAGACGTACCGTCCGTACTCCCATCGTCCACAATCAGAGCACGGAACGCATAGTCCGTCTGTTGGCGGAGCAGGGACAGGACGCAGTCCTCAATATATTTCTCAGCATTATACGCAGGAACGACAATAAGAAGGTCGGAGTGTGGATGTTGTTCCACATGGTTACAGAGCAGACAACTTCCACCCATATCGGCATGATGCGCAGACATTAGTTCCTCTGCCCCATCCACGTCCATCCTCACACGCTCATGAGCGAGACAGTCGTTCAAGAACCAAAAGAGGGCTCTGCAGGTGTGAGTCTTACGTCCCACGTACAGTAATGCATCGAGAATACTCATAGTTTCACGAATTTTCTTTGTTCCGCATCCCACCGCATCTGTATTTCGGGACGCACATAAGGCAAAACCAACTCACGAAAATCATGGTCAGCACTGTTGGACGACGTGTAAGTGAGTGTCAGTTCTGTACCATTGAAGTCTGCGTGCACAAGCGGCAGTCCTGCCTTGTCCACGATATTGGCATACCCAACAATGTCCACACTGTCAGCATGCACGATGAAGTCCTCTGTCTGTGGCATAGAGATAATACGGTTGGCGTCAAGCGGTTGCCAAGCCGAGTTATAGAATTGCAGCACACTGTCCCATCCTTTCACATCGGAAGAGTGGACAAGACAAATAACAAAGCCGTCAGCCTGACCTGCGGACACGGAAGTAACGGGCAACTTGCAGATCTGTACCTCAGTCATCAGAGACAGTTGAATCTTCGCCAGACTGTCAGAAAGGAACGTGAGGCGCGTCTTACCGTCCAGCGCGTTGTTCACTTCATTGGTAAGGTTGTTTTCAATGAAATCGATGCAGTCAAGTCTGTCGTTTTTCGTGAGAGTCGGCAAGATGGAATCAGGCAATTCAGAGAATATCTCCCTCATCGTCTGTCCCTTGCAGGGCAGTACGGTCAGTGCCAATACTGTAAGTATAAGAACTTTTGTCATTCCCTAATGGTTTAAATTAGATACAAATGTACGAAAAAACTCTTCAAGCAACGGACTGGAGCACAAAGTTTTCGTAACTTTGCAGTCAATTTAACAGAGAGCATGAACAAGGAGATACTTCGTTTGGCAATTCCAAGCATTTTCGCGAACATCACAGTGCCGCTCGTGGGCATCGTGGACGTAGCCATTGCCGGCCACATCTCAGACGCATCGGCAATCGGAGGCATTGCCATCGGCAGCATGTTGTTCGACCTGCTGTACTGGAACTTCGGTTTCCTGCGTGTCGGCACTGGAGGAATGACTGCGCAAGCCTTCGGACGGAAAGACCGCCAAGGTATGATGGACATATTCCTGCAGAGTGTGTCACTTGCTTTGGGTGCAGCACTGTTCGTCTTCATGATTGGTTGGCTCTTCATGGACGTGGTACTGTCGTGTATCCCCTGCTCTCCTGAAGTCGAGTCGTTCGCACGCCAGTACTTCAACGTACGCATATGGGCTGCTCCTGCCACCCTGTCGCTTATGGTGTTCAAGGGATGGTTCATCGGAACACAGAACACCGTCAGTCCTATGATTTGCGACATTACGGTGAACGTAGTGAACATGGCTATGAGCTACACTCTCGCCAGGTACACACCGTTGGGAACTGTTGGAGTGGCGCACGGCACACTTATCGCCCAATACACAGGACTGGCAGTTGCCGTCTTCCTTCTGTACAAGGGGTACGGCAGTTATTTGAAACTATTGAATTTCAAGGCAAGCATAGGATGGGCTAAATTAAAACACCTGCTGTCGCTCAACGGCAACCTGTTCCTGCGCTCACTCGGATTCATGGTGGTCTACGTGGGATTCACTACCATCACGTCGAAGTACGGAGACGAGGAACTGGCAGTAGGAGCCATCATGATGAAGCTGTTCATGCTGTTCAGTTATTTTGTCGACGGCTTTGGCTATGCAGGAGAAGCCCTCGTCGGCAGATTCATCGGAGAGAAAAGTCGTCCGTCAGTCGACAAGGCAGTGAAATACTTGTTCGCCTGGAGCCTTGGCATCGGAGTGCTCTTCACCATCATCTATGCAGTCGCAGGAGACGGGATGATACGTATCATGACTTCAGACCCACATACCATCAGCACATCACAGCCCTACCTTTTCTGGCTTATCTTGATGCCACTCATCAGTTGTGCCGCCTTCATGTGGGACGGTATCTACATAGGAGCCACTGCAGGCAAAGCCGTGCGCAACTGCATGATATTTGCGGCTGCCGGGTTTGTGGCAGGCTATACCCTTCTCCAGGGATATATCGGGATACAGGCGGTGTACGTAGGTTATTTCATCCATTTGGCAGTGCGTGCGCTGTTCCTCACCGCATGGTGGAAGTCTGTACTCCACAAATGTATACCAGTCCTACTGTTGTTTTGTTTCTCCTCCACTGTCAGTGCGCAAGACGATTCTGTGACTTATCAGCCAATAGACTCTGCCTACATGGCACAGATAGAACAAATGTTGGAAGAGGAGAAAGCAAAGCAAGCGGCAGAGGTTGTGAGACAGTATGAGGAAGCAATGCTCAGGCGTGAGGTGTCGTTCCACACGGAAGGACTCAACTATTTGGTGCGCGGAGTCTTGAGTGCGTCGAAAGACAAGACCTTCCGCAACAGTAACCTTACGCCACTCAAGAAGTACGACTGCGACATAGTGGATTACGGAGTGGCATTCACACCGCTGGTTGCCACATGGGGACTCAAAGCACTCGGAGTAAAGTCCATGAGCAAGTCGCGCAGGATGGTGACTGCCAACCTGCTTGCAATCGGTCTGGCATCGGGCATCAGCACTGGACTGAAGTCTACCGTCAGCTCACGTCGTCCCAACGGAAAGGACACAAAAAGTATGCCATCGGGACATACTACAATGGCGTTTGCCAGTGCCACCATACTGCACCGTGAGTACGGTTACATCAGTCCGTGGATAAGCGTGGGAGGCTACGCCACTGCCACAGCCACTCAATACCTGCGGTTGAGGCACAACGAGCACTGGGTCACGGACATCTATATGGGAGCCGGTATTGGAACCATAGCCACTAACTTTGCATACTTCGTAACGGACAAGATTTTCGGAGAAGAGGGACTCAACCGTCCACGACTGACCTTAAGTGACATAGAACGCACAGTCAAGTTCAACACACGTCCCACTTCTCTTGCATTGCTCTCTGGTATGGAATGGGGCAAGGAAGACAAGCTGCACACAAGTACCACCTATACAGCAGGCATTGAATACAGTCATTTCCTCAACAAGCACATGGCAGTCGAGATGCTTGGTAGACTGTCAACCGCCTCTTTCTACGACAACGACCGCCTGGTGTCGGGAAACATCGACAGATACCATTTGGACGGAGCCTTCAAATATTCATGGCTACTCACCCCCACTGTGCGTGTGGCTTACCGAGTGTTCGGTGGCGGCAGGTACATGAATGTCGGGCTAGAGGAAATCGACAGTGAGGTAAGACCTGAGATTGGCACAGGTATAGGCATTGACCTAATGCAGAGAAAGAAATACGCTTTCGGGGTCAACTGCGACTACAGCCACACCTTCTCCGACTGGTTCACCGACCGCTGGACTATGAGCATGGAATGGAAAATAATACTATAGAGGATGTGCTGTGGAAGATAATACTTTAAAGGATAAACACGATAAAAAACAAATTGTTTGATTATGTGGTTGTTATTGGCTTTTCTCTCAGCGTTCCTGCTGGGTTTCTATGATGTATTCAAAAAGAAGTCGCTGAAGGACAATGCAGTGATTCCAGTGTTGCTGCTCAACACTCTCTTCTCCAGTCTTATATTCGTGCCGTTCATCGTCAGTTCGGCAAACGGATGGTTGGACGAGGGAAGCCTGTTCTACACTCACAGTTATGGGTGGGCTGAACACAAGTACATCATTCTGAAATCTGTCATCGTTCTGTGCTCATGGCTGTGCGGCTACTGGGGCATAAAGAACCTGCCAATAACAATCGTCGGACCTATCAACGCCACCCGTCCGGTGATGGTGCTTGTCGGTGCACTTACTTTCCTCGGAGAACAACTGAACCTCTGGCAATGGGCTGGCGTAACTATCGCCATCGTCTCCTTCTTCCTCATGAGCAGGAGCGGCAAGAAGGAAGGCATTGACTTCAAGCATAATAAATGGATTGTATTGGTGCTGCTTGCCAATGTATTCGGAGCAATCAGTGGACTGTACGACCGTTATCTCATGGCACCAGTGGGAGTGGGAGTGGGACTCGACAAGATGGCAGTACAGTCGTGGTACAACATCTACCAGTTCCTCATGATGGGCATCATGCTACTGGTACTATGGTATCCAACACGAAAGAAGACCACACCGTTCCACTGGGACTGGTGCATCATACTAATCTCGGTTTTTCTGTCAGCTGCCGACTTCGTTTATTTCTACGCACTGAGTCAAGACGACGCAATGATCAGCATCGTAAGCATGATACGCAGAGGCAGCGTTGTGGTTTCCTTCCTCTTCGGAGCATTACTGTTCAGAGAGAAAAACTTGAAGTCCAAGGCATTGGACTTGTTACTCGTCCTTCTGTCAATGCTGTTCCTCTTTATCGGTTCAAGATAAAAGGGTCAGTCTACAACACGAAGCCGTGCGAACTTCAGCAGCAGTTGCTTCTCCCCGACATTGACAAACTCCACTGTGGCTTTCTGGTTGTCCCCTACCCCTTCTACAGCAAGCACCACACCTGTCCCGAAACGTTCGTGCTGCACGTGCTGACCTGCACAAATGCCAAATACTGGACTGGCTTGCCTGCCACTGATAGACAGAGGCTGTGTGGGAGTCTTAGGTGTTTGGACTGGTATGCGAGGCTTGTGCCAAGGCAGTTCAATGTCTTTTTGTCCGCCTGTGTATATTGCACGGTTTGTGCCAAGCACTATAAATTCCCGACCTAAATCGTTGATGAAACGGCTCGGATTACCGAACTCCATCTTACCATAGTGCAAACGACTCTTCGCGTATGTGATGATAAGATGCTGTTCGGCACGTGTAACCGCCACGTAGAAGAGGCGACGTTCCTCCTCAATCTCACGAGGATTGCCAGCTGCCTGTTGACTAGGAAACAAGTTTTCCTCCAGTCCGACCACAAACACTGTGTTGAACTCAAGTCCTTTGGCTGAGTGGATGGTCATTAAGGTTATCTTCGGCTCGTCTGAGTCCTTGTCCGAATCCATATCGCTCAACAGCGACACCTCTGACAGATAGTCGCTGAGTCCCACATTGGGGTTGTCCTCCTCAAGACGGGAGCTACAGAAATCATGCAGTCCGTTCACCAGTTCCTCCATGTTTTCCTGTCTGCTGAGGTTCTCAGCGGAGTGATCTTGATAGAGGTCGCGTGCGATTCCACTCTCCGTGATGATAAACCGTCCGACTGCCTCTGCTGTCTCCGTTGCTGCCTTGTCGATAAGCGATTGTATGAGTAATGTGAAGTCCTGCAGTTTGACTAATGTCCCCCTATTCACGTTCAGTCCATAAAAAACTGGATTGTTCAATACAGTCCAAAGGCTCACGCCATACTGTCCTGCCACATCCACCAGTTTATTTAGCGTAGTCGCTCCGATACCCCTCACGGGATAGTTGATAACCCTCTTCAAAGCCTCCTCATCATTAGGGTTAACAGCTAGACGGAAATAAGCTATGATGTCCTTTATTTCTTTACGCTGATAGAACGACAAGCCTCCGTAGATTCGGTAAGGGAGTCCATTCTTGCGCAAATTCTCCTCAAACAGTCGGCTTTGCGCATTGGTACGGTACAAGATTGCAAAATCCGAGTACTGCAAATTCTCCCGTCTCCTCATTTCTTGAATCCTGCGCACCACAATCTGTGCTTCCTCTATGTCAGAATAAGCCTCTACTACAGGAATCCTCTCACCCTTGTCCTGTTTGGAGAAGACTGTCTTCTCAATCTGTCCCTTGTTTTTATGAATGAGATTATTGGCGGCATTCACAATCATCTGTGTTGAACGATAGTTCTGCTCCAACTTAAAGACCTTAGTGGCGGTGTACATATCCTTGAACAACAGGATATTCCTTATGTCTGCCCCACGGAACGCATAGATGCTCTGGGCATCGTCGCCCACGACACACACGCGCTGATTCTGTTGGGTCAGTTGCAGAATAATCTGATGTTGCGCATAATTAGTGTCTTGATACTCGTCCACGAGCACATACTGGAACTGATGTTCATACTTACGCAGTATTTCTGGGTGCTGATCGAACAGACGGTAGGTGTACACAAGTATATCATCGAAATCCATGGCGTTGGCACTCTTACATCTGTTACGATAATGCGTATACACCCTCCTCACCTCTGGAATCTTCGCTCTCAGGTCACAAACGTAGCAATCATGACTGTGCGCATATTCATTCTCGTCTATGAGGTGGTTCTTGGCATCACTGATTCTTGCAGCTACCAACCCAGGCTTATATGTCTTGTCGTCTAGACCCAACTCTTTGATGATGGACTTAATAAGGCTCTTGCTGTCTGTCGCATCATAGATTGTGAAGTTTGGTTCGAATCCTATGTTGTGACATTCAGCACGCAAGATACGAAGAAAAATACTGTGGAACGTGCCCATCCACAGTCGTCGGGCATCCTCCACACCTACAATGTCAGCTATGCGCTGCTTCATCTCACCCGCAGCCTTGTTGGTGAAGGTAAGTGCCAAAATATTCCATGGTTTGTAGCCGTGTTCCAACAGATAAGCAATCTTATACGTCAATACACGGGTCTTTCCAGACCCTGCTCCAGCCACCACCAACGACGCTCCATCCATGTACTCGATTGCCGCAAGTTGGGGTGCGTTGAAAGAGTTCGTCAGTTGTTCGTCCATCCTCAATACCAGTTCTCCGTCACACACTTAGTTTACTTATACACAAAGAAGGGTTTAGGCAACTTAACATATTTTTTACCCGAGATACCTTTGATGAAAGTGTCGTCCACCTGCCTCACCTGCAGCTTGTCGTCCACAAGTTTGAGTTCCAGGTTCTGTGCATCACTACCATTGTCGCAGACAGCACGGACAAGAGCCTTGTCGTCATCGAGGCTAATCACTTTCAATATGACCCACATCCCGTTTATATTGCCTCTGAGGTAACCGTAGCAGTATTCGTCTTCTATACCAGGAACTTGTATGGAGTCGTTGTACAAATCCAACACCATAGTTATCTTTAGTTCCTCATTTCTGAAACTACCCTTGAATGTCTGTGCAACCAATGAGGTTGCCATTCCGGCTAAAAACAGCGCGGTCAATATCATACGTCTCATAATATCCTTCTGTTTAGAATACAGAGAACAAAGGTTCGAAGAAAAAATAATCAATGACCTTCTGCAGTCCTTGCATCACGTATGATGTCAAGGCACTCACGGCATTTGTCTGTGATGTACTGCCAGTCTTCTGCTGCTACCCTGTCCTTCGGGAAGAGTTTGCTGCCCATACCCACGCAGTAGACTCCTGCCTTAAACCAGCCTTTGAGGTTCTCCTCCGTGGGAGCCACACCACCAGTGACCATTATCTTAGACCACGGCATCGGAGCTTTCAGTCCTGCTACGAACGACGGACCGTACACGTCACCTGGAAATACTTTCGTGAGGTCGCACCCCATTTCCTGAGCCTTACCGACCTCACTCACACTGCCACATCCAGGACAGTAAGGAACAAGTCGTCTATTGCATACAGGTGCTACATCGGGATTGAACAGTGGACCTACAACGAAGCAAGCTCCCAACTGGATGTAGAGAGCCGCCGTAGGCGCATCAACCACACTGCCGACACCCATAGCCATCTGAGGGCACTCCTTGGCTGCATACTTAACACACTCAGCGAACACCTCGTGCGCAAAGTCGCCTCGGTTGGTGAACTCGAACGCACGCACTCCACCATCGTAGCACGCCTTGATAACTTTCTTTGCCACTTCCACATCCTTATGGTAGAACACAGGCACCATTCCTGTCTCCCCAATCTTTGCCATTACGGCAAGCTTATCGAATTTAGCCATATTACCTTTAAATTTATATTATCGTTGAACACGACCGTTGGCATTGCCACCAGCAAGCGACTCGACCTCCTCCACAGACACGTGATTGAAATCACCTGGAATAGTATGCTTCAAGGCACTTGCAGCAACAGCAAACTCAAGAGCCTCACCCTGTGATGATTTGGTAATAAGTCCATGAATAAGACCGCCCGAAAACGAGTCTCCTCCACCCACACGGTCGATGATTGGTTCTATGTCATAGTGCTTAGACTGGTAGAACTCCTTCCCGTCATAGATGAGAGCCTTCCATCCGTTGTGACTCGCGCTCAAACTCTCGCGCAGTGTACTCACCACATATTTGAAACCGAATTCCTTTGCCATCGCCTCGAATATTCCTTCGTAACCTGCCGCATCAGTCTTGCCACCCTCGACATCAGCGTCAGGCTTAAAACCAAGACACAACTCTGCGTCCTCCTCATTGCCGATGCACACGTCAACATACTGCATCAACGGGCGCATGACAGATATTGCCTTCTCACTTGTCCACAGTTTCTTGCGGAAGTTTAGGTCGCAACTGACTGTCACACCATGTTTCTTGGCACAGACACAAGCCAAGCGCAGACACTCTGCACTGGCATCACTGACAGCAGGAGTGATGCCGCTCCAGTGAAACCAATCTGCCCCCTCAAAGATCTTGTCGAAATCAAAATCCTCTGGCTTTGCCTCAGCGATGGACGAATGCGCACGGTCGTAAATCACCTTGGACGGACGCATAGATGCACCTGTCTCTGCATAATAAAGCCCTACTCTGTCGCCTCCACGTGCAATGAAATCTGTGTGGACGCCAAAGCGTCTAAGTCCATTGACCGCAATCTGCCCTATCTCATGTTTCGGCAGTTTACTTACGAAATATGAGTCGTGCCCATAGTTGGCACAACTGACAGCCACGTTCGCCTCACCGCCTCCGGGTATGATGCAGAACTTGTCTGCCTGTACGAACCGTGAGTTTCCTTCCGGACTTAGGCGAAGCATAATCTCGCCCATTGTTATAATTTTTGCCATAGTCTGATTAATATATTATTTATTACTTGTTGTCTGATAAGCGTTTTATCTAATGAGTATCTTTTCAGTCGTATGCCCATCTTGACGTATATATATTCCTGGACGCAGCTCAGCCTCATCGTCACTCACATACTTGCCTGTCATATCGAATATAGCGGCAGTACTATCGCCAGACTCTATTATCATATTCCGTATCGCTGTTGCTGTCGCTTTCGGCATATAGTTAAAGGACACGTAACCAGTCGTCGCATCGCATGTGATATCGTACAACGGCTTGTGCATGAACAGTGAACCATCGGCATTCTGATTCCACACACTTGCGACAGGGCTACTGTTGTCGGTCAGGCTGTCGACACACAATACACCGTAATTGATTGGATAAGTCTCGTAGTATGTCCATCCGAACCTTGTCCCTACCGGAGTCATACGTTCATGATCGTTGTTGACCATCGAACCGTCTGACAGTTGCACCCTACCCGTAGTATTCACTATATTGTTGTAGAACAAATCCTCATCATAGTCCACATGGGTAACGAAAAGTCCGCTACTTGGCAACGATGCATCCCATTTGCTCGTCCCCACATTGTGCAGTGTATAGTATTCGTTGGAATTACCATCGTTGTATATGACGTATGCCTTCGCCTCATCCAGCAGAGGCTTGAGGTCCTTCACACTGTCGTTCTCCTGCAGGACTGTGTATTCGAGCCATCCGGCATAATGACGTTCCCAAGGAGTCCATGGAGCTGGACACGAGCCGCAACGAGTTCCATTATAGGTTCCTTGATCCATCAAATCCCAATCATTCATACCTCTGTTGCCACCGTACTCTGTATCATACATGTCAGGCAACCCCATGCAGTGGGAAAACTCATGACAGAACGCCCCAATCCCCATCCTTTGCGTACCACTCTTGCCGTAAAGTTCGTTGGAGCAGGCATACACATCCACAATAATTCCGTCAAATGTCAGAGCACCGCGTATATCGTTTCCCATCATCCTCATTTCACTAAGTGTGGCCATGTGTGGCCATAGAGTATTACTACCACCTCCTGTAGCCTGTCCGTAACCGGCATACAGCACGAACACCTCCTCAATTTGTCCGTCACCGTTCCAGTCATACATATTCCAATTGATGTCGTATGCCTTGTTTGCCAGTTTCACCGCTTCAGATACAAACTCGCCTGCATTCGCTGTCCCGTCCTTGCCACCGTAATATGTTGATTTCTTACTGACTGTCACCGGACCGTACACATCGAACGTAAGGTCAAACAGTCCACCGCTCATATCGCTGAAATAATCATGCACGCTCCCTTGGTTCGAGTTATCCCCGAACCCCTCCTGATTGAGCATACAAGTAAAATAAGCGTTGGGGTCACTGTCATCAGAGAGGAACGCCCTATCGGGAAACTCTGCAAGAATCACTATTCCCCTTCTTTCACCACGGAAATATTCACAATCTTCGGATATGTCGGACGATTCCATTGCAACCTTTCTCATAGATTGCACGGAAGACCTCTGGATGCCGCATTTGCGCATCATGCTCTGAGAGCGTTGTAGTGTCAGCTGACGAATCTCAGCCATAACTGAGTCCTTATTTATATATACGTACGAGCCATCGTCTAACTCGTCTACAGCCCTTCCGTCGTCTGTCACTAGACAATGTGCCCATTCGTTTCCCACCATCATCACCTTGACCTTGGAGCCGTCAGCCATAACCACCTCACGCCACACCTTCTCAGGAGGTATAGCAAAAACAAGACTGGCAACCAAAGCCAGTATCACAAAAGTCAGAGTTTTCCTTATACAACCGTTCATTTACATCTGATTACAGACTGTCGGTGCAAAGGTAGCACATATTAATGGAATCTCAAAATAAAAACGAATTAATCACGCCATCTTCCTTCGTTTCTTACGCTTTGGAACACGGAATTGGATGTTCCTCTACTATATATAAAAAGACATCCTTCCAAAAAGAGCCTCAGTTGTTTATTATGCCCGCCGACACTTTGAGTCTGCCAATCTGACAAAGTGCGTAAAGAATTAATAGTTCACGATACCGTTTGTTTGGGGGAAGAGTATCGCTCTATTGGTTTGTCAGAAAGAGGAAGGATGTCGTAAGATATGTCTCCCACATTTTTCCAAACGCAAAGGTATACAAGATTTTTCGCATAATAATGAATAAATCATAAGAAAAAAGCATGACACAAACAGATTTTTTTCATCATCAACCCGTAAAAACCTAGCCCCCCCCCCCCTGCTAACAGCCTGCATTTCAATGTGTTACAATATTGCAATATAAAGACTCCAGGAATGCAATCAATCATAGAAATATTGCATACATATCCCACACATGTGCAACCTTTTTTTTCAATAAAGAATCTCACTGATGGAATGTCTGCCAACGAAGCGACTTCGATCTACATCTCCTCTAATACCGTTTACACGCCCTTTAGCCGTGAATTGCCACATCACAAAATCTCGTCCATCACTCAATGAAGGTTCGTCGGACGTATACTGTGCAATCATGAAAAGATAGGGCTTAAAATATGAATAACCTGCGAAATACCTGTCGTAGAAATTACGTCCAGTGTATATCACAGGACGTTTACCATATTCTCGGGTTACAAGGCGCAGGAACTCTTGCAGACGCATGTGCATCGTCGCCACGGGTACACCTCCTGTTACCTCCACATCAATAAGGGGCAACAAGTCCTGTTTCCTACGGTCGACTGTACGTTTGAAATTAGCGAATTGTGAACTTGCATCCACGTTTGGGCGGAAGAAATGATAGCTCCCGACTTTAAGTCCGTGCCGTCTTGCCTCCATTAGATTATAGTCATAGGTATCGTCAACCAAGCTGTTCGACTCCGTTGCCTTAAGATACACATAACCCACTTTATTGTCAGCAGAAACAGACTTCCAGTCTATGCGTCCCTGATAATGGCTCACGTCTATACCATATCTATGGATTCCACTGACACGAAAGACCGACACTAGCCCTGGGCATCTCGGTTGTCGCGGATGAGAATCAGGAACGGATTTGTAAAGGTTTGATTCCTTGTCTGGCTGGAAGAGCCCATACTCCGCCTGCTCCTCGTGCTTCTTTTTCTTCTTGTCACGAGCCTCAATACCAGGACAGACAAGAATAATACAAAGCACTACCGACAACAGTCGCACTATGATTGAATAACGGAACATATGTTTATTACAATCGAACAATGAGACTATACTGGTTTACGTTTCTTCACCGGGTCACACGTCAGCCCGACACCCAGTTTTTTAAAAATCTTCTTGTCCACCTCACTGAGCATTACTGTGCAATGTGCCTGACAACCACGCAACTCCGGCAATTTTTCCAACGCCTTTCTACAGTCATCGTGGTGAGTACTAAGTACAGACAATGCCACAAGAACCTCGTCTGTATGCAGACGTGGATTATTGCCTCCAAGATACTCTATCTTTGTTTTCTGCACAGGTTCAATCAAATCCTGTGGAATTAGTCTCACCGAATGATCAATGCCTGCTAGATATTTAGTGGCGTTCAATATGAGAGCTGCACTAGGACCGAGCAACGCACTCTCCTCTGATGTCACAATCGTACCATCGAACAGTTCAATAGCGGCACACGCCTTACCGAGCGACTGTTCCTTGCGTTCTTTTGCCGCCACAGTAGTCCGCCTATAGGCACTATTGATGTCCGCCTGCTTGAACAGCAACGCTATTTTACTTACCTCACTGTCATTGCCCTCACCGTCAGCAAGTCTATTAAGCGCAGCGTAATAGCGACGGATAATCTCGTTCTTTGACGCTTCTTGACACACATCGTCATCACTGATACAAAACCCTACCATATTCACCCCCATATCAGTAGGCGACTTGTATGGGTTTTCTCCATAAATACTCTCGAACAAGGCGTTGAGAACAGGGAATATCTCTATATCACGATTATAGTTAATGGCAATCTTGCTGTATGCTTCATAGTGGAACGGGTCAATCATATTGATATCGTTCAAGTCAGCTGTGGCTGCCTCATAGGCTATATTGACTGGATGCTTCAACGGTAAGTTCCATACAGGGAACGTTTCGAACTTAGCATAACCAGCCCTAAGACCACGTTTCTGTTCATGATAGAGTTGACTGAGGCATACAGCCATCTTTCCACTTCCAGGACCTGGAGCCGTAACAATCACAAGCGGACGCGTTGTCTCCACATAATCGTTCTTTCCGAAGCCCTCATCGGAATCGATAAGAGTAACGTTCGAAGGGTATCCCTCTATGGTATAGTGACAGTATGCCTTTATGCCCATACGAGTAAGTTTCTCCCTGTACACATCCGCAGAGCTTTGTCCATTGTAGTGCGTAATGACCACACTGCCCACTAGAAAACCGCGCTGCTGGAACTCTGTTCGCAGGCGAAGCACATCCATATCATAGGTTATACCGAGGTCGGCACGTACCTTCTGCTTCTCTATATCCACAGCACTGATGACTATAACGATTTCTGCACTGTCACTCAACTGACTCAACATTTTCAGCTTACTGTCTGGTAGGAATCCAGGCAACACCCTGCTGGCATGATAATCGTCAAAAAGTTTGCCACCCAGTTCTAGGTATAGCTTGTTACCGAACTTGGCAATACGTTCCTTGATATGTTCGGATTGAATTCTTAAATACTTGTCGTTGTCGAATCCGTATTTCATTAATCTATATTTTTTAGTCCTTGGAATACGGGATACAAAGGTACGAAAACTTTTTCATCCGCCACAACCAAACCGACAATTATCATATATTTTTCCAGAGATACCTGCCAATCGAGCCATGTACGGAGCACATCCAATGGTGACTCTGAATGAAAAACACCCTTCCATCACAACATTTATGTCTGAAAATTTTGTTTATTAAACAATAAGACGTACTTTTGCATTCGTATGAATACGATAATAGTTAGAATTAATCTCTTCTGTTGCTTCTGACGATGTCGATAGGGGGTAAAAATAGCATCAATGGAACAGAACAATGCAAAGTTTTTTTATTATTACAAGGCACCCATTTTCTTAATAGACATGCTGGTATATTGTAGTGTGTTTCTACTACTGGCAACCGTAGTACGACCAAGTAACGACTTCATAGCTGAAGGTAATATTTTGGGCTCGACCATACTGCTTGTCATTTCACACACACTGGCTATCATCATTTGGCCACTACGAATAACGGATCGTGGTATATCCATAGTGCGCATCATCATGCGTGCGCTGGTACAGACACTCACTACCGTAACAATTTTCCTCATCTTGATTGTACTTGTGTACAAGATTGTACCGCGTACCATCCTCTTCGAGATGCTCGGGCTTAACGTGTTGTGCATTGAAGCTGTGCACATCCTATTCACCCTACACTTGCGCCATATGCGCAAGAGAGGACGGGACTCCATCCCTGTAATCTTCGTTGGAGCGGACCACAACAATAGGGCCATCTACGCAGACATGAAACTTGGCATTGGGGTAAACGGATATGTGACGAAAGGGATGTTCTCGTCCTTGTATGCCGACAAGATACCCGATGGGTTGCCATATCTGGGCAAGATCAAAGACGCACTGCCCTACCTTGAGGCACACAAAAAGACGGTGAAGGAAGTCTATTGTTCACTTTCACCAGGCAGACAAGAAGAGCTTGAGATTATAAAACCCATTATTCACCTGTGTGAGACTAACTTTATCAAGTTTGTCTATGTGCCAAACATGGACGGGTATCCGCGCCACAGGATGAGACTCAGCAAGGTGGGACGCACCGTAGTGGTACAATTGCACGAAGAACCGCTCGACAATCCGATAGCTCGCACTGCCAAACGCACGTTTGACATCATCATCTCCGGACTGTTCGTAGTACTGGCATTCTGGTGGATTTACCTTATAGTGGGAGTAATAATAAAAAAAACATCACCTGGACCAATATTCTTCAAACAGCAGAGAACGGGATACAACGGCACATCGTTCGACTGTCTCAAATTCCGATCTATGAAGGTTTGTGCGGACGCAGACCTCAAGCAGGCTACTAAAGACGACCCACGCAAAACTCCATTCGGCAATTTCATACGCAAGACCAGCATAGACGAACTTCCACAGTTCCTTAACGTTCTAAAAGGAGACATGTCTATAATAGGTCCACGTCCTCACATGAACCACCATACAGAGATATACTCCAGCTTGATAAGCGACTACATGGTGCGCCATCTGGTCAAACCAGGAATCACAGGCTGGGCACAAATCAACGGATGCCGTGGAGAGACAAAGACGGTGGAAGATATGGAAAACCGTGTGGAGCACGATATCTGGTATATTGAACATTGGTCACTTGCTCTCGACATCGAGATATTCTTCAGAACTATCTGGCAGGTGGTGAGCGGAGACAAACAAGCATATTAAAATACACTCAAGATGGTTAGAGCACTTTTGTTTTTATTCGGAATAACAGTCTGCACTGCGTATGTCAGTGCACAACCTGACATATCCCATATGCTGGACAACAAAAAGGACAAAGGTGTATTCAACCACATGGATGTATCCTTGACAGCCGGTTCAACAGGTCTCGGAGTCGATTTCTCCATGCCTGTGGGCGAATATGTAAAGGTCCGCGCAGGAGGCACATGGATGCCCCACTTCCGTGTCGGAGTGAATTACGAGTTGCTGATGTCAAAATCAGCCAACAAACAAGAAGGACGCGACAAGTTCGCCAAGGCATCCGAAATGCTGATGCAACTGACCGGAAGGGAAGCCAACAACGACATTTCCATGATGGTGGAGCCCCACAACAAAAACTTCAAGTTTCTTGTTGATATTTTCCCACTGCGCAACAAGAACTGGCACGTGACAGCAGGCTTCTACTGGGGCAACTCTGTATTCGCAAGGGCAATTAACCGAACGGAGGACATGACAAACCTCGTCATGGTAAATCTCTACAACAATATTGTCGACAAGGTCTTGGCTGGTGAAGACATTGCATCCTTTGAAGGCGAAACAATAACCATACCCGACCAGTTGGTCGACAAGGTGAAGAGTTACGGGTACATGTCGGTTTTCATGGGACCGTGGCTTAGAGATGAGTACGACTCAGAAGGTAATCTGGTACATCAGAAAGGCGACCCTTATTATTTGCGTCCCAGTGCTGACAACCAAATAAGGTGTGACGCCATCGTCAACAAGTTCAAGCCATACATCGGTATTGGCTATTCTACCCTACTGAGGAAGGGGGGATACACCTCTATATCTATTGATGTCGGCACTCTGTTGTGGGGCGGTAGACCAAGTTTGGTTACCCATGAAGGGGTGGACATCATGCACAGCGTGGGAGTGACCGGTGGTGACGTGGAAAAGACCATCAATTTCGTCAAGAAGTTTCCTGTCTATCCTGTGCTTGAGATACGAGTGACACAACGAATCTTCTGACAATAACGAAAACGGCAAAAAAAATATATCATGAAAGGAATTGTACTCGCCGGAGGCAGTGGAACCCGGCTTTACCCAATCACAAAGGCCATCAGCAAACAGCTCATGCCCATCTATGACAAACCAATGGTGTATTACCCTATAAGTGTGCTCATGTTGGCTGGAATACGAGACATACTGATCATATCCACACCATATGACCTACCCGGATTCAAACGACTTTTGGGGGACGGTAGCGATTATGGTGTACGCTTCACCTTTGCGGAACAGCCATCACCGGACGGACTGGCACAGGCGTTCACCATCGGTGCGGACTTCATCGGGGACGACAGCGTATGCCTCGTGTTAGGCGACAACATATTTCAGGGACCAGGTCTGACCAAACTACTGAACGAAGCTGTACAGACAGCGGAACAAGAGAACAAGGCGACTGTGTTCGGTTACTGGGTAAGCGATCCTGAACGTTACGGTGTGGCTTCGTTCGACAAACAAGGTAATTGCCTATCAATCGAAGAGAAACCAGAACATCCAAAGAGCAACTATGCCGTTGTGGGACTATACTTCTACCCAAATAAAGTGGTTGAAGTCGCAAGAAACATCAAACCGTCAGCACGCGGTGAATATGAAATAACGTCTGTCAACCAACAGTTCCTCAACGATGGGGAGTTGAAGGTAAAGACCTTCGGACGCGGTTTCGCATGGCTAGACACAGGAACACACGACTCACTGGCTGAAGCTTCCACGTATATAGAAGTATTGGAAAAACGCCAGGGACTGAAGGTGGCTTGTCTTGAAGGCATTGCCTACCGTCAGGGTTGGATTGACGAGATTCGCATGCGTGAACTCGCAAAGCCAATGCTCAAGAACCAGTATGGACAATACCTACTGAAAGTGATCGACGAAGTAAAAGAGACGGGAACGGCAAACCTCAGTTGAGCGTGACATCGTTCTAATATATAAATGCAATTACAGAATGAATATTCTTATTACAGGAGCAAACGGACAGTTGGGCAATGAAATGCGTGTCATTTCCAAGGACTCAACAGACAAATATGTGTTCACCGACGTGAATCAAGTGGAAGGAGTAGAGACCATTTACCTCGACATAACAGACTTGGACGCTATAACGAAGATTGTTCAGGACAATGATATCAAGGTAATTATCAACTGTGCAGCTTTTACAAACGTGGATGCGGCAGAGTCTGCAGAAGAACTGGCTGAAAAATTAAACGCCACCGCACCGGAAAACCTTGCAAAGGCTATGAAAGCGATAGGAGGACTGCTCATACAAATCAGTACGGACTATGTGTTTGGCAAAGAGCCATACAATGTACCGTGCAGGGAAGACCAGAAGGGGACACCTACAGGAGTATACGGTATGACAAAACTGCACGGGGAACAGAAAATCATGGAAACAGGCTGTGACCATGTCATCATACGTACAGCGTGGCTGTACTCGGAATATGGCAAGAATTTCTGCAAGACAATGCTTAATCTCACCGCCACCAAACCGCAACTGAAGGTAGTGTTCGATCAAGTGGGCACACCCACTTATGCGTTGGACTTGGCAAAGGCTATTTCAGCCGTGATTGAAGACTACAAAACAGCCGATGCTAAACCTTATACGAAGACTGGAGTCTATCATTACAGCAACGAAGGGGTATGTAGCTGGTTTGATTTCACCAAGATGATTGCTGAGTATGCAGGCAATACTGACTGTGATATCCAACCGTGCCACTCTAATGAATATCCGTCTCCTGTGACACGTCCATCGTTCTCTGTGCTCGACAAGACTAAAATCAAAGAGATATTCGGACTGAAAATCCCCTACTGGACCGACTCACTAAAGAAGTGTCTCACCAATATTGGTCGCATACAATGATTGTGCCACATATATAAATAAGGTATATACTGAAGATATGAACGTAATAAAGACAGAAATAGAAGGACTGTTGATTATTGAGCCTAAGGTATTTGGCGATGCAAGAGGCTATTTCTTCGAAAGTTTCTCGGAGAGAGAATTTAACGAAAAGGTAACTCCCCTACTCGGCCATAAGATTCAGTTCGTGCAGGACAATGAAAGCATGTCGAGCTATGGCGTAATGCGCGGTCTGCATTTCCAACGCCCACCATTTACACAGTCGAAACTAGTAAGATGTGTTAGGGGACGGGTACTCGATGTAGCCGTAGACATCCGCAAAGGCAGTCCCACATACGGACAGCACGTGGCTGTGGAACTAACAGAAGACAACCACCGTCAATTCCTCATCTCCAAAGGATTCGCACATGGTTTTGCCGTATTGTCGGATACAGCCGTGTTCCAATACAAATGTGACGAGTTCTACCACCCGGAAGCCGACGGTGGTATCTCCATCCTCGACAAGTCACTGGGCATAGACTGGCAGATTCCTGTGGAACACGCACTGCTCAGCGAGAAGGACACCAAGCATTCGTGTCTGAAGGATTTTGATTCTCCATTCACTATCTGATGACAAACAAAACAACCAATAAGGTATGAAACGAAATATTGTAATAACTGGCGGTGCCGGCTTCATCGGAAGTCATGTAGTACGCCTCTTTGTGAACAAGTATCCAGAATACAACATCATCAATCTCGACAAGTTGACATACGCTGGAAACCTCGCCAACCTGAAGGATGTAGAGGACAAACCAAACTATAAGTTTGTAAAGATGGACATCTGTGACTTTGAAGCTTTCTTAACGCTACTTCGAGACGAGCAAGTCGACGGCATTATCCATCTAGCGGCAGAAAGCCATGTGGACCGTAGTATCAAAGACCCTTTCACTTTCGCACGCACCAACGTCATCGGTACATTGAGTCTGCTTCAGGCTGCCAAGATATACTGGGAAGCGCAACCCGATCCTTATGTCATGAAGCACGAGGGAACAGACGAAGGAGTTCCTTGCCGTTTCTATCATATCTCTACAGACGAAGTGTACGGTGCACTGAAGATGACCAATCCAGAAGGTGTGGAACCTCCGTTCTCCACAACAGCATCAAGCAACAAACACCATTTGGCTTACGGGACAGACTTCTTCTATGAGACAACTAAGTACAACCCACATTCACCCTATTCTGCATCGAAAGCCAGCAGCGACCATTTCGTCCGTGCCTTCCACGACACATACGGAATGCCTACTATAGTAACCAACTGCTCCAACAACTACGGTCCGTACCAGTTCCCCGAAAAACTGATACCGTTGTTCATCAACAACATACATCACCGCAAACCACTACCAGTCTACGGCAAGGGCGAGAATGTGCGCGACTGGCTTTATGTGGTAGACCACGCACGTGCCATCGATGTTATCTTCCACAACGGAAAGATTGCTGAAACATACAATATCGGAGGCTTCAACGAATGGAAAAACATCGACATTATCAAGGTCGTAATAAATACTGTTGACCGCTTGCTTGGACGCAAGGAAGGCGAAGATTTGGATCTCATCACATACGTCACCGACCGTCCTGGACACGACGCACGCTATGCCATCGACTCCACCAAGCTCCAGCAAGAATTGGGATGGGAGCCTTCACTCCAGTTCGAGGAGGGAATCGAAAAGACCGTACGCTGGTATCTCGACAATCAGGAGTGGATGGACAACATCACTTCGGGAGAGTACGAGAAATACTATGACAGTATGTACAAGAACCGATAATTCCCATAACGGCACATTCAACAGAAGGTGGTGTACCGTTTGTTTTCATGATAACTTTTTTGCACCATGCATCCCAAATGCATGGTGTTTTTCTATTCATGACGCAAAAAAAACAGGACTGCTTGAGGTGATTAAGCAGTCCTGCATCTTGTGTCCTTTCAGAGGACAAGCAATTCATTATTTGTTCAATGCCAATGCCACATTCACAGCACAAGCAACTGTACAACCTACCATCGGATTGTTTCCTATGCCGAGGAATCCCATCATCTCAACGTGAGCAGGCACAGATGAAGAACCAGCAAACTGAGCGTCAGAGTGCATTCTACCCATAGTGTCTGTCATGCCATATGACGCTGGTCCTGCAGCCATATTGTCTGGATGAAGAGTACGTCCTGTACCACCACCTGATGCTACTGAGAAATAAGGCTTGCCTGCAAGGACACGTTCCTTCTTATAAGTTCCAGCTACTGGGTGTTGGAAACGAGTCGGGTTGGTTGAGTTACCTGTAATGGACACGTCAACATCCTCAAGCCACATGATGGCAACACCTTCGCGGACATCGTCTGCTCCATAGCAATTGACCTTAGCGCGAGGGCCGTCGCTATAAGCGATACGCTTCACCACTTCAACTTTGCCTGTGTAGTAGTCGAACTTTGTCTGGCAGTATGTGAAACCGTTGATACGGCTGATAATCATCGCAGCGTCCTTGCCCAGTCCGTTAAGAATTACACGCAGAGGGTTCTTACGAACCTTGTTTGCCATCTCTGCAATCTTGATGGCACCTTCTGCAGCAGCAAAAGACTCGTGTCCTGCCAAGAAAGCGAAACACTGTGTCTCTTCACGGAGAAGACGTGCAGCCAAGTTTCCGTGACCAAGACCGACCTTACGGTCATCTGCCACTGAACCAGGGATACAGAAAGACTGCAGTCCGATACCGATGGCCTCAGCTGCGTCGGCAGCGTTCTTGCAACCTTTCTTGATTGCTATTGCGCAACCGCACACGTATGCCCACTTAGCATTCTCAAAGCAAATCATCTGAGTATCCTCACATGTCTTGTACGGATCAAGACCCGCTTTGTCACAAATCTCGTTAGCTTCTTCTATTGAAGCGATGCCGTTTTCATTGAGAGCAGCGAGTATCTGCTTTATTCGACGGTCTTGTGATTCAAATTTTACTTCTCTTATCATATTTCGCTTCCTCCTTATTATTCTTTACGTGGGTCAATTGATTTCACTGCTCCCTGTTCCGGTTTTGTACGTCCATAAGTACCTGTAACGCTCTTGAGAGCCTCATCTGCTGGAACGCCTTTCTTTATAGCATCCATAAACTTGCCCATGTGTACGAACTCATAGCCACACACCTGATTGTCGCTGTCAAGATACATCTTGGTAATGTATCCCTCTGTCAACTGGAGGTAACGTGTGCCCTTGGCTTTTGTACCGTAGAGTGTACCACACTGTGACACCAGTCCCTTGCCGAGGTCTTCCAGTCCGGCTCCAATAACGAGTCCACCTTCAGAGAAAGCAGACTGTGTGCGGCCGTACACGATCTGAAGGAACAACTCACGCATTGCTGTGTTGATAGCATCACAAACCAAGTCCGTGTTGAGAGCTTCCAAGATAGTCTTGCCAGGAAGTATTTCTGATGCCATGGCTGCAGAGTGTGTCATTCCAGAGCAACCGATAGTCTCCACGAGGCATTCTTCGATTATACCATCTTTCACATTAAGTGAGAGCTTGCAGCAACCCTGTTGAGGTGCGCACCAGCCAATTCCATGTGTCATGCCTGAGATATCTTTTATCTCTTTTGCCTGTATCCACTTACCCTCTTCCGGTATCGGAGCTGGACCATGGTTTGGTCCTTTGGCAACGCAGCACATCTCTTGTACTTCTTTTGAATAAACCATAATAAATCTTTTTAGTTGAATGAATATTTAGTTCTAACCATACTTGGATGCAAAGTTAGCAATTCTTTTTCAGATAGTGTTCATTTCACCTGTTATTTTCCAGCATCACCCCCTATGACTTTCCACAGACCAGCGGCAAGCACAGCACCCACGAATGGGCCAACGATGAAAATCCAAAGGTCGGCAATGGCCTGTCCGCCTTGGAACACCGCTGGAGCTATGGAACGGGCAGGATTGACGGAAGTGCCTGTGTAACGGATGCATACCAAGTGTACCATGACGAGAGAAAGACCGATGGCAAGTCCAGCAAACTGTCCTGCACCTTTCTCAGGGTCTGTGGTGCCGAGCACGACGAGCACGAACACACAGGTAAACACAATCTCGGCAGTCAGTCCTCCGATAATTGTAACACCGGGCTGACACATGTTGGCTCCCGTACCTTGAATTGCCGTCGCAGATGTAAGGGCAAAGAGTATTGCAGACCCGATGAAGGCTCCTACTATCTGTGAGACTATATACATGATGGCTTCCTTGCCACTAATCCGCTTTGCGAGCAGGCAACCGAGGGTAACTGCCGGATTAACGTGGCAACCGCTGACTCCACCGATGGTGTATGCCATGGCCACCACTGCCAAGCCAAAGGCCAAGGCTGTCGCTGCCACACCGGCAGGTTCACCGCAACCGACACTGGCCGCCACTCCACATCCCACAAGCACAAGCACCATGGTGCCGGCCATCTCCGCTAAATACTTTCTTATGTCTTTCATTGTTCTATTGATTTTGCATTGTTACGTTTACTTTACTATGAACTTGCATGAGCAATACTCACCGTCAGCATTCTTGGCACGAGCCACATAGACTCCAGCCGGGAGGTTGCCTACATAGAATGACGCACTGCCGTCACTGAGGTCAAGTGACTTCGTGACACACTCAACTCCCATCATGTTATAGACTGAGAGAACAACTGTCTCCGTTGTCTCAGCCGTTACGGTCACGAATCCGTCGGCTGACATGATGCTCATGTCGCCGTTCCTTGCTATAAGTGTACCTATACCTGTCGCACCACCGTCTGTCTTTCTGCTGTAAAGGGTGTCACAGCTGGAGAAATGGTTGGTCTTGCCTATAGTAGGACTACTCATCGCATACACACTGTTGCTTCCATCCGGGTAGCGTCCGAAGGACTCCGTTCCGCTATGAGGTCCATAGGCAAGTGTGTCAGCCCACGCACCGTCCTCAGCCGTAATCATCACGAGTCCGCCGTCCGCTGCCAGTTTGAACGAAGCATGCAGTTGACTGACCGGGGTCAGTTTGTCGCACCACACAATAGTGTAACCGAATGCGGGTATGACAGTACTGATGCCTTCAGCGGCTGTTATCTGATACTTCTTCGGCTTGTCGGCGTTGTCGCTCAAGTACATCCCGGCAATGTCCACAGGACTGTCTGTAGTATTGTATAGTTCCACCCAGTCGTTCCTCTTGTAGAGGTCATTCACATAAATACTGTTGGCGGCACTCACCTCATTGATACGTACAGGCGTGATGCCTTGCGCTTTCCGCTCTGCCTCACTAAGCTGCGTGTAGACAGCCTGCAAGTTGAAATTGCCCGTCTCCGGGAGTTCGTACTCCTCGTCGGTACATACATAGGCAGAAGAGTCGGCAGTTGGCATGACCGTTTCCACCATCAACACAGAACCGTCGAACCAGATGTCAGAAGATGTTGCCGTACAGTTGTGGATTTCCACGGCAATGGTGTTCTCGCCCTTCTTGAGCAGGTCGTTGCTTATCTGTATAGTCCCACTGGCAGGAGTGTCAGCCTCGTACCAACTGCTGTTCTGCGACTGTGTAAGGTCGTTAAACGAAGAACCCGAATTGAGGTGGTAGCCTCCCACTTCCTTACCGTTGACATATACCAGCAGTCCGTCATCCACACTGTAGCCGAAGTAGAATGTCTGATGAGCAGCCGGAGCTTCGTCAAGCGTGAAGGTCTTCCTCACGTAGAAGGCATTCGTACGACTAAGTGTTGTCTTGGCATTCGTGCCCATGTACTTCCCTGCATTGGAATAGCCGAAGGGGGCACCGGCAGTAGTCCACTTGCTGTCGTCGTAATCAGCAGACTTCCAGTCTGTGCCATCGAGCGACGAAGTGTAATACTTCCAGTCGGACTTGTAACCGAAGAGAGCCGTAGTTTCCTGTACTCCACTACCCTCCAGTAGTTTCCAACCAGCGAACTTATAGCCAGCAGGAGCTGCTGCCTTCAGTGTTACCGGTGCAAACACATAGCCATTGAACTTGGATCGAGGTACTTCCATTCCGTTATATGTGATTTCACCTCCGTCCACATTGGAACCCAACTGCAATCCCTGTATGCTGGTGCCGGTAAGTCCGAACGTTGAATAATTCTGCATCACACCTGCCATCTTGTAACGGTAGCCACCTGTAACGGCACTGATGATGCCCTTGGCCTGTTCCTTGTATGTTCCTGTAGGGTCATTCCCTTCCCACGACAGAGCCGGTTTGATGCGTTCTGCCATTTCGGTGACAAGAGACGTAATCTCCTGCTCGTCACCAAACACCGAACCACCGACCAGACAGTATGTGTCTATGAACTTCTTCATGAAGTCCTCGTTCTGCAACATGTTGAGGAAAATCGTCACCATCTCAACCTCTGCCGTGATGCTTGTCCAGTTGTACTCAGGGCGGGCATAGAATGTGTGCATCTTCTTAGCTGCGAACGATGCGAATATGTTGTTATTGGTAGCTCCGTTACTCCAGTCGACACAGTTGTCAAGGTCAAAGGTAACGAAATGGAACTTCCCATCAATTCTATCCTTAAACGCCTTCGTATTGTTGTGCGGCCAGTCCCAGTCGTACAAGTAAAACTTGAAAGCCATATAGTTCACATAGTCGTCGAGATCAACCAAATCGCCTATCTGTGCATACGCCATTGGGTCGGCTGCATTGGCTGCAAGCGAATACCAAAGGTTAAAAGCGTCCTTCGTACCTTCCTTCTGTACATAACCAGAGTCGACACTCATCTCAAAAGCGTCTATCTCGTCCATGTCGATGCCGTAGTTGGAATAGCCATAATGTTTGTTGCTCGGTTCACGCAAGTTGAGCATTGCCAGATAATCACCGTTGAGGAACACATGTACCGGACGGTACGACTGCAGGTTTAGACGAAAGAGCGACTGTCGTGCTATTGCCTGCAAGGACGCGTCCTTCAGGCGGTACTTGTTGTAGTTGTCGTTTCCACCGTTACGCAGCAGCAGCGACTTATTCTTCGTGTAAGGCTTGTCCTGAAAGAACGGATAGGCAAGCTCGTTGATGCCATACTCCTTGGCACTCTTCACCTTGAACGACCGCGGTTCATACTTGCGGCTCCATCCTCCGGCAATGGATATGTCGACCTCCTGACTGAACGTCACCTCATCAGTCTCCATGAACTCAAAGTTGGCAGGACGGTCCCAGTCCATATTGAAGTTACGCTTTGTGTTGTCCTGATTGGCAGTCTTTCCGTTCGTTCCAGTCACATAGATTCCGATTTCGTTGTCGTAGAGATTGGCGGGGTCTGTTACAAGGGAGATCACTGGCAGATAATAATCCCTATCCTTATATATATAGGAGCGCGTCACGACATTGCTCGGGAGGAAACCATCCTTGAAGAGACGGAAGCGGAACACTGTGGTGTTACTTACGTTAAAGAGTCCGTCTTTACTCTCTGCAGACGACGCTGTAGGAGCCGTACCGTCTGTAGTGTATCTCAATTGCGCCCCATCTGGTATATTGACACAAACCTGCAAGGTTCCTTCAAACAATTGTCCAGACTTGTCAACCACAGGGTCGTCAATCTGTTCGTTTGCAAACGTACTAGTGATATTGGTAGCTGTCGGAGTTGGGTCTGCAGTGAATCTCCATGTGTCTCCACCATCGATTGTCCTTGCATACGAAGTCCTCATGAAAGCAGCTGGATAAGTCTGCTGTGCTATGAGATTCCCGTCGACATCAGATATGTACACCGTTCCACCCTTGGCATTCAGTTTCATGTTAACATTGGTGTTGAGCCAATTCTCGCCTATATCCTTGCTTGTCTCCGCATGGTCGAACCACAAGGTGAGGAAACCATGGGCAGGGATACTACCGATACGTGCCGGCAGCATTGCTTGCTTCAGGTTGTTGGGATCGTCACTAACCCAGAAACGTCCGATGTTGGCAGAGGTGTTGGTCGGGTTGTACAGTTCCACCCATCCTCCGTAGTTCCATGAAGGGTCAACGAAGACATCTGTATTGGCAGCCATAATCTCATTTATAATGAGCGATGATGCTGTAGCGTAATTATTGATGACAGTGACGGTACAAGAGGCAGTAACTCCACTTCCGTCAGTTGCCGTGGCTGTGATTTTCGCACTACCCTTGCTGACACCAGTCACCACACCCTTGCTGTCAACCGTAGCCACACTCTCGTCTGAACTGGTCCATTCCACTTTCTTATACGTTGCATTGGACGGTTTGACAGTTGCGGTCAGTTGTAGGCTCTCGTCGATGTTCACCCGAGCTAACGACTTACTGAGGGTAATCCCGGTAACCTTTGTCACTGTGCCGTAGTACTCCAGTTTCCAGTTGTCAAGACAAGTCCAGTCGCCATTGAGCAGTGTATTCTTGTATATTCCGATTGTCAGCTCACTCTCGTCCTCACCGAGGGTCACCTCAAGTGAGTTTTTGTAATACCCTGCGTCAAACCATTTGCCAGCGGATTCCATGTCGTTCGGAACGACCTTTGCTCCCGGTTGCCACCAATTGCCGAGGGTAGTCGTACCGCCACCGAGGCTTGTGGACAAGGTGTCTTGGCAGAGTAGTCTGAGCGGAGACTCCACCGTACCGCTCTTGGTTTCAGCGAAAAGGAAAGCATACTGATAGTCCGAAGGGGTAGCACTCTTTACATGCTCATAGTCTTCCGATGAAAATCCAGAACGGTAGAACGCACTCAACGACAAACGGTAATGTCCAGCAGTCAAACCACTCACTGTTTGGTATGTCCTATAGTTCTTTGCATAGTGTTCTGCATTTTCATGCCTTTGAGCCTGACTCAAGGCTGTGCCCTGCCATCCGGTAGAGACATCATCGTTGTCAAACCGAGGGTTCACGATGTAAACATCCGTCACATCTATCCATGTTTGCGCATAAGCTTCTGTACCCAAACCTAACATGAGCATAAAAGCTAGGCTGATATTCTTTTTCATCAACAAGTTTGTGTTATTGGTTTTGGATTACAAAGTTAGGAAGTTTACTTCAATTATACCCTCACGCCACTACTTTTTTTTATAATCAGACGTATAGAAGGACATAAATCAAAAAAAAACGATTTAAAATTTGTTGTTTCATTTTTTATCCGTTATCTTTGCACTACAACTGATTTGGCGAAGGGATGAAAACTTGAGTTCTTGAGCGAGACAGACATTTGGGTAAACGAATATTCACAATTTAAGTAATACAATTAATTATAAATTATGAGTCAAAAAAGAGTTTATACTTTTGGTAACGGACAGGCTGAAGGTAATGCGAACATGCGTGAGTTGCTAGGTGGCAAAGGTGCCAACCTTGCTGAGATGAACCTGATTGGCGTACCAGTTCCTCCTGGTTTCACCATCACAACAGATACTTGTAACGAGTATTACAAAGTAGGTCAGGAAGAGATTGTAAAACAACTCAATGATGATGTTGAGAAAGCGGTTAAACACATCGAAGACCTCATGAACTGCAAGTTCGGAGATGCAAAAAACCCACTTCTTGTATCAGTACGCTCTGGAGCCCGCGCTTCTATGCCTGGCATGATGGACACCATCCTCAACCTCGGACTAAACGATACCGTAGCTGAAGGAATGGTAGCGAAAACCAACAATCCACACTTCGTATACGATTCATACCGTCGTTTCGTACAGATGTACGGTGATGTGGTTCTTGGAATGAAACCAGTAAACAAGGAAGATATCGACCCGTTCGAGGCTATTATCGAAGAGGTTAAGAAGGAACAGGGTGTGGAGCTCGACAAGGACCTCTCTGTTGAGTCACTGCAAAAACTGGTAAAACTGTTCAAGGAAGCCATCAAGAAGCAGACAGGCACCGACTTCCCCGACGACCCAATCGAGCAGCTCTGGGGAGCCATCTGTGCCGTGTTCCGCAGTTGGATGAATGAGCGTGCTATCCTTTACCGTAAGATGGAAGGGATTCCAGACGAATGGGGAACAGCAGTGTCTGTCATGGCAATGGTGTTCGGAAACATGGGTGATACATCTGCAACTGGCGTTTGCTTCTCACGCGATGCCGCAACTGGCGAGAACCTGTTCAGTGGTGAATACCTCATCAACGCACAGGGAGAGGATGTCGTGGCAGGTATACGCACACCTCAGCAGATTACCAAAATCGGTTCACAGCGTTGGGCTGAACGTGCTGGCATCCCTGAGAACGAGCGCGCAAGCAAATATCCTTCTATGGAGGAAGCGATGCCTGAACTCTACAAGCAGTTGGATGAGTTACAGACCAAATTGGAAAACCACTACCATGACATGCAGGACATGGAATTCACTGTACAGGAAGGCAAGTTGTGGTTCCTCCAAACCCGTAACGGAAAGCGTACTGGTACTGCGATGGTGAAAATTGCAATGGACTTGCTCAAGGAAGGTCAGATTGACGAGAAGACCGCCCTCCTCCGTTGCGAGCCACAAAAACTCGATGAGTTGCTCCACCCAGTATTCGACCAGAAGGCTCTGAAGCAGGCAAAGGTCATCACCCAGGGTCTGCCTGCATCTCCAGGTGCAGCATGTGGACAGATTGTGTTCCATGCAGACGATGCTGAAGCATGGCACAAGGACGGACATAAAGTGATTATGGTACGTATAGAGACTTCTCCTGAAGACCTCGCAGGTATGGCAAGTGCTGAAGGTATCCTCACCGCTCGCGGAGGTATGACTTCACACGCTGCTGTCGTTGCCCGTGGTATGGGTAAGTGCTGTGTATCTGGAGCCGGAGCCATCAATGTAAACTACAAGAACAAGACTGTAGAGATTGAAGGTGTCACATATAAGGAAGGCGACTATCTCTCACTGAACGGATCTACCGGACAGGTATACGCTGGTGAAGTGCCTACCAAGGCTGCAGAACTGAGCGGAGACTTCAAGGAACTGATGGATTTGTGCGACAAGTACACTAAGATGGAAGTGCGCACCAATGCCGATACCCCACATGATGCAGAGGTTGCCCGTGCATTCGGAGCTAAGGGAATCGGACTCACACGTACAGAGCACATGTTCTTCGAGGACAAGAAGATTGTGGCAATGCGCGAGATGATTCTTGCCAGTGACGTGAAGGGACGTGAGAAGGCACTTGCCAAACTTCTCCCATATCAGAAGGACGATTTCTACGGCATACTGAAGACTATGGACGGTCTGCCAGTGAACATACGTCTGCTCGACCCACCACTCCACGAGTTCGTTCCACACGACCTTGAGGGTCAGAAGACCATGGCAAAGGAAATGGGTGTCAGCGTTGAGGAAATCCAGAAGCGCGTGAACTCCCTTGCAGAGAACAATCCGATGCTCGGCCACCGTGGTTGTCGCCTCGGCATCACCTTCCCGGAAATCACAGCTATGCAGACTCGCGCCATCCTCGGTGCAGCATGTCAGTTGAAGAAGGAAGGCTACAACCCACATCCGGAGATCATGGTTCCTCTTGTAGGTATCCTCTACGAGTTGAAGCAACAGAAGGAAGTCATCTTGAAGACTGCCAAGGAAGTGTTCGCTGAGGAAGGCATCGAGGTAGAGTTCGAGATTGGCACAATGATTGAGACTCCACGCGCTGCCCTCACCGCAGGCAGGATTGCCACTGAGGCAGAGTACTTCTCATTCGGAACCAACGACCTCACACAGATGACATTCGGTTATTCACGTGACGACATCGCATCATTCCTCCCAGCTTACCTAGAGAAGAAGATTCTGAAGGTAGACCCGTTCCAGGTTCTTGACCGCAACGGTGTCGGTCAGTTGATAAAGATGGCAGTAGAGAATGGCCGCAAGGTTCGTGCAAACCTCCGCACAGGTATCTGCGGTGAGCACGGAGGCGAGCCTTCATCCGTCAAGTTCTGCGCCAAGATTGGCATGAACTATGCATCATGTTCGCCATTCCGAGTGCCAATAGCACGTCTTGCAGCGGCACAGGCCGAGATTGAGGAAAAGTGAACAGAACGTTGAATATAAACGAGTTAAGCGGTAAAGTCTTACAGATTAAGGCTTTACCGCTTTTCATTTGCACTTGATTCACGTACACTCCAACATGCAGAACAGGCAGAATAAACGGAAAATGTTTACACTATGTTTGACACCTCAAAGGGGCATGTTTACACGTGTTTACACCAGTGTTTTCAGTGAGTTACGAAACGAGACAAAAGCTGCTACGAAGGTGACGACAGCTTCTTCTTCGACGACTACGGCATGGCATCCGTCCAGATGGAGTCGCTCCAGCAGGAAATGGCAGACCTTCTCACCGCCAACATCAAGAACGGTGACAGGTATTCGTGGAACATCTCCGCAAAGAAGATGTCAGCCCTCATGGAATGGGTCAGCAGCTATGCATCCATTCCCGATTCCAAGATGGAGAAGTGGACGGACGCACTGTCCGACAGCCTTGACTCCTACAGTACGAAGAGGGCAAAGAAGCTCTCCCCGAGGGTGTGGGACTTGTCGGAGCAATTCCGGCAGGAGATAGAGCTGTCCGTGGAGGCGGCAATGGAGGAGGGCATGAGCGCGGACGACCTGTCAATGGTAGTTCGCAAGTACCTCAAGGAGCCGGAGCGTCTGTTCCGCAGGGTGAGGGACAAGTCCGGGGTTTTGCGCCTGTCCAAGGCGGCAAAGGCGTACCATCCCGGCGCCGGCATCTACCGCAGCAGCTACAAGAACGCACGGAGGATGACCGTCACGGAGATAAACGCTGCATACCGGGAGGCGGACCACCTCAGATGGAAGACCCTGCCGTTCGTCAAGGGCGTGGAGATAAGGCTCACGGATTCACGGCACGTCCCCGACATCTGTGACGACCTCAAGGGAGTCTACCCGAAGGACTTCAAGTTCACCGGGTGGCATCCGTGGTGCAGGTGCTATGCAGTCCCCGTGCTTCCGTCCGTGGAGGAGTTCGGGGACTGGGACGGAGAGAGCGGCTTTCCCGACGAGGTGACGGACACGCCCGAAGCTTTCGACAAGTGGGTGGCGGACAACAGGGAGCGGATAGAGAACGCCAAGGCCATGCCGTCCTTCCTCGACGACAACAGGAAGTTCTGGGAAGGGAAGAAGGCCAGCGGCAAGGAGGACGGTCTTGAGACCGTGGCAAAGGCGGTCGGTGTGGAGGTCGGAAAGCCGATGACGTTTGAGGAGGCTGACATGAAGCACCCGAATCCACATTACAATAAAGGCGGAATGTACGCCTCCAACTGCCAAAGTACAGCGGTCGCATACGAGCTGCGCAGACGGGGGCTTCCTGTAGAAGCCTTCGGCAACAATAAGACGGAATGGTATATGCCATACGAACTTGGCAAACGGCCGGAGGCTGCATGGGTCACAAAAGAGGGAACAATCCCGACTCCGAAGATAGTAAAGGACAAGATAAATGCAGCATCGCTCGGAGATTCGATGAAGGAAGAAGGACGCTATCAGTTATGGTTCAACTGGAATGGGCAGAACAAAGGACATGTCATCACTGCCGAAAGGCTTGCCGATGGTTCTCTCCGCTATTACGATGCCCAAAGCGGAAAGTCTGCATCCGATTTTCTGTTTGATTTTGCCCGACTGGACACAGCTGAGGGCGTGTGCATCTTGAAGATGGACGGACTCAGACCCAACGAAAACCTGATGAACGGCATCGTGAAAGCTGCCAAGTCAAAAGCGAAAGCACCAAAAATGACGATGGAGCAAATATCGCGGTGGCTGGAAAACGCTCAAGGGGCTTCGTCGTTCATGGGCGACTTTGAACCATATTCGGACGAGATTCTCAAGCGTCTGAAAGACTGCAAGACAAAGGCACAGAGAAACAATCTTCTCGAAAGTGTGGCACATGGAAAGAATGCGACAACTATAAACGATAACGGAAAGGCTTTCACAGCGTACTACCAAAAGCACCGCTCAATGAAAGGAAACGCATGGAAGAACACAAAGCAGATGGCGATAGACCTTAATAACGGAGGAATATCTGTCTGCTTCTTGCCGGAGTATGAAGATAAGATTTCCGCAGATGCCATCGTTAAGGTTGAAGGCTCTTGGAGATTGGCAGACTTTAAATGTTCTCAGTCTGTCAAATCAAACACAATAGCAACAGACGTCAAACATGCTTTTGAACAAGCAGAAATTTGTATACTTAAAGTAACAAACGCAGATAAAGGCATAATCTGTGATGTGCTTGATTACCTGAAACGCAAAAACATTAAGATGAATGGATTCACTTTCGTAAACAAATTCGGTAAATGCAAGAATATCACAAAAGAAGAAATAAAAAGAGAAAAGTATCGAGGTTTATTAAAAGGCTTCTTTTAACACACAAAGAAAGGAGAGGTTACCCCCTCCTACTTGTGTCTCCTTGGCTTAACATCCATCTCATGCGTATGGCATCACGACCTAGAGACTGGTGGTCCTTGACCGGTGCAAATTTACGAACAAAAACAATACAAACAAGAAAATGAAGCGAAAAATTTTG
>CAVFVJ010000042.1:0-55665 GCA_963626085.1 Alistipes ihumii
CGTTCGCCTTCTTCTGGCTCTGGTTCCAATTGTTGCGGTGATTGAGTAAAAAATATGTATAAACGAATTTATTTCCTTGAATTTTCTTGCAGAACCAAAAATAATATGTAACTTTGCTGCCACACTGAGTTAATGCCGACCTGATGACGGTCTGGCATAATTCTTTAACCCTGTGTGATTCATTAATGGAGCGGAGAGGACACATATTCAGATTGGTGGCTTGCACTGCAGCGTTTGTCGGTCAGGTCCTTTGTGGCAGCGGTATCTCATACAGCTGTCCGGATGGATTGGGCGACAGTTTTACTGATGCGGGTGCGGTCAATGATAATGTAGGAATGCAACAGAATACCCCCCCCTTTATCTGCCTCTAAACAACTGTCTGTCAGGTAATTCTAATAGTGCTCGCCTTGTAGGAGAAGCAAAAGACTCCTCCTTTAATCCCTTAGCGTTTAAGATAAATATGCTCTACAGTCTCTTCCTCATCCCCGAGGTGAGCGTGGAGTATGGCTTCGGTGACGGCTGGTCCGTCAGCGGCGGTTGGATGTACGGCTGGTGGAAGAGGGACGGCAACCACCACTACTGGCGTGCATACGGCGGTTACGCCTCACTGCGCAGGTATCTCGGTCCTCAGAAGGCGGACAGACCTCTGACGGGTCATCATGTGGGTGTCTATGCACAGTTGCTCACCTACGATGTGGAGTTTGGTGGCAAGGGGTATATAGCCGGCTGTCCCGGCGGTTCGCTGTGGGACAAGGCGAACTACGGCTTCGGCATCGAGTATGGTTTCTCGCTCCCTGCCTCCAAATCGGTCAACTTCGACTTCTCCCTGGGTGTGGGTTACCTCGGTGGAACATATTACGAATACACGCCCATGAACGGTCACTACGTGTGGGACTCCACCAAGTCGCGCCACTGGTTCGGCCCCACGAAGGCAGAGGTGTCCGTCGTGTGGCTTTTTGACACGTCCTTCTTCGGACTGAGGAAAGGAGGCCGCCGATGAGAAGCAACAGACTTAATTCAGCACTGTGGCGCGCACTGCTTGCGCTCCTTCTCCTTGTGACGGTATCGTGCGAGCACAAGGAACTCTGTACCTACCATTTCCACAACACGGTCATACAGGTGGTCTTCGACTGGAGGAACGCTCCCGACGCGGCTCCCGAGTCCATGCGCCTCTACCTCTATCCGTCGGACGGCAGCAAACCGTTCGTGTACGAGTTCTCGGACTACCATGGAGGAAACATCGAGGTGCCTGCCGGACGTTACAGGGTCATCTGCGTCAATTCCGACACCGAATCTATTTTATACCGCAACATCAATTCCTACGACACCTTTGAGGCATACGTCTCCGACGGGGCACTGACGGTCGGTTCGACCGCTGTGCAGCCGGAAGGGAAGGAACGTGTGGTGCAGTCGCCCGACCTCCTGTATACGGCACGGCTCAGCGCATTCACCATAGCGGCCCTTGAGGAGGGTCAGACACTGACCCTCTGTCCCGAACTCTCCATGAGCCGCCACAAGGTGACTATAAACGGGGTGGCCAACCTGCAGTACATCTCCTCCGACAATCTGGCGTGTACAGTAGCCGGCGTGCCGGGTGGACTGCTTGTGGGCAAGGGAAAGACCTCCACAGAGACGGTGACCGTGGTGTTCGGACTGACCTCCGACGGTGTGTCCACGCTGACGGCTGACTTCGTCTGCTTCAGCAACAGCAGAAAGGGGGGTGGCAGCACGCCCGATGAGGGAGAGGACGATGATGAGGACGATGATGATGTCACTCCTCCGACTATACACAAGATGGCGGTCTATGTGGCTACGACTGACGGTGTCAAAAGCTTTGTCTTCAACGTGCCGCTCAGCACCAGCAGTGGTGGCAGTGGTGCCGGAGGCGACAGCGGGTCGGGAGGAACGGTAGAATTGGACAGTCTGCCGCTGCCCAAACCTATCGTCAACGGAGGCGGCTTCCACCCGGATGTGGACGGCTGGCAGAACATCGACGTGGATGTCTCCATGTGACACTGAATAACACTGAATGACAGGAAACGAAACAATCATAGTAACAATCAAAACTCAAATCTCATGAAAAAGGAACTCCTATTCGCGGCTGTAGCCGCTGTTGCCCTGGCTTCATGCTCGGGCGACGACACGCTCGATGCGAACAAGTCCGTTTACCCCATCTCTTTCCGTGCCTCTGTTGACAAACAGACGCGTGCCAGTGAGGTTAATGTGGGCAACATGCAGTCGTTCAACGTAACTGCAGTCGGCAACAACAAGACTTACTTCTCTGGGGTGACTGCCACTTCCACTGACAGCGGCAACAGTTGGACGACTGACAAAATCTACTACTGGCCAAGCTACCAGCTTACCTTCTACGCATGGTCTCATGCAGCGGACGGTGCTACTGTAAGTGTGTCCCACGAAGGTCAGAAGGTGACCGGATTCTCACCGAACCAGACCGTGGGCTCCCAGAAGGACTTCGTGGTGTCTTGCAACACAGGCACGAAGGTAGGCAACAACGGCAGTGGTGTCACCATGAACTTCAAGCACGCCCTCTCACAGATTGCAGTCCAGGCAAAGTGCTCCAACGACAACATGAAGATAGAGGTCCTCGGAGTGAAACTGGTGAACATGGCGACTACGGCTGACTTCACATTTCCTACAGAGGTGACTTCCAGTGGATCTACCTTGGCGCAGAACCTGTGGAGCAACCTGTCGGGCAAGGATGACCACTCCAAGGCTTACATGGTGAAGGGAACAAATCCTGTTACCCTGACAAGCACAGCACAGTCCATCATGTTCAGTGAAGGGAGCTTCATGCTCATTCCGCAGCAACTGACCAAATGGAACGCAACTGCTACTACAAGCACTACAAGCACTGGAGCTTACCTCGCAGTACTCTGCCGTGTATCCAGCAAGAACGGTAATGAACTGACCCTGCTCTATCCGCAGCCTACAGCGAGTGACGACAAGACTGGCAAGTACGCCTTCACTGCAGTGGGTATCGACATCAACTGGGAACCGGGTAAGAAGTACACTTACACGCTCGACTTCTGTAACGGTGTAGACGGTGGTTGCGGCCAGATTGCACCGGATTTGACTGACCCGACAAATACTTTAGCTACAGACATAGACACTACTCCTGTAGATGGCAAGACTGCCGGATACACTATCTTGGGTGCTATCAAACTTAGTGCTGCTGTAGACAGTTGGACTGACAGTTCTGTAAACACAGATATGTAACTCTCAACCGCAGTCTGCACAACCTGCCGACAGACTGGTAGTCCCTTGTGCAGACTCTTTATAACAAGACTTACGACAAATGAAACATATCCGCCTTGCAATGCAACCCGACAGACGCACCGCAGTGCGTCTGCTGTTGTCGGTACTCATACCCTGCACGCTCTGCCTCACCTCCTGTACGGACAGTGATGAGGGTCTTGCCCGTTCCTCCCGTTTCTCCTTCACTGCCACGGTGAGTGATACGACGGGACTTTCCACACGTTCGGACAGAGGTAACGGCTTGCCGCAGGATACGGTAGCAGTCGTCGAGGGATACAGTGAACCCCTTTACCTGCACACGCTCCATGAGGGCGGCATTGCCTGGGAAGGATCGGACAGCCTGTCGGACGGGTCAGCGGAGGGTAAGCGTACCCGTGCCGCTGTGGCGACAAGTATGTACAGTTCATTTGCCGTATCTGCCTATAGCTACAAGGAGTGGAGTGAAAGCCTCAAGCCGAACTGGTTCCATGGGGTCACTGCCACTGAATCGACCGGTGGTTACTCACTGCCGTCCGTCTACTACTGGCCGGGAAGCGCGTACAAGATGAAGTTCTTTGCCTATGCGCCTACAGGCAACGATGCCTATGTGCTTTCAGCAAGCACGAAGACAGGGTCTCCGACCATCACCGTCAATGTGCCCACTGACGTGTCGAAGCAACAGGACTTGCTTGCGGCAAAGTCTGACGAACTGGATGGCGACTACCGCAGTGACGTGTCACTCTCGTTCAAACATATCCTCACTGCCGTGAAGTTCGTGTGTGGGGACAATATGAAGGCAGGGACTGTCAACAGCGTCACCCTGAAGAACGTGTACGGTCAAGGCACGTACAACATGGGGACTGACTCATGGACTACGAGCGGTTCAGCTACGTCATTTACGCAGACACTGAGTAAGGCAACCAATGGAACAAGCGGAGAAGCCATAACCACGGATGCGCAGACGTTCATGATGATACCGCAGACACTGCCGGCTGATGCACAGATTGAGGTGAAGTTCACCGACAGCAGCAATACGCAGCACACCCTGACGGCGAGCATCAGCGGAACGGAGTGGACCAAGGGCACTACCGTCACATTCAAGCTCTCCACAAGTTCCTTGTCTATTAATTGGGAATATGTACTGTATGTAAATGCCCCTGGTCCTTTCACGTATAAAGGCGGTTCCAATCCCTTTTATGTCAGAAGTTACAGAACAAAGAAAGATGATGGGACGCAACCTGATAAAGCCTCCTGGACGGCTGAATTCTCCACGGATGGTGGAACTACATGGAGCCCGACAAAGCCTGACTGGCTGACTGGATTTGTGACTTCCGAAAACGATTGTTATGATGAGGTGACGGTGACTGTCGCTGCCCAGACTGGTGTAAAAATAGGTGCGGAGCACACGGAAAACCTGCAGAAGGCTACGGTAAAAGGTTCGTCATCTACTCCTTATAACCTGTCCAACTCGACTGGTGCTTCGGGGGTACAGAATACTGCCAACTGCTACGTGGTGAGTGCTCCGGGCTACTACTCCTTCCCTCTTGTTTATGGCAATGCAATAAAGGACTCCCAAACTAACAGTTCTGCGTACACGTCCACAAAAACGGAAACGACTACACTGCAGAAATTCGTCAACCATCTTGGTAACGCAATCACTAACCCGTACATCTCGGAGAACAGTAACTGCACACCCAATTCAGCAGAACTGGTGTGGCAGGATGCGAAGGACTTGGTGAAGAACATAAAGTACAACTCCGGAACAAACGGTGGCAACGTCTCGTTCTATGTTGACAAGTCAACCATCCGGCAGGGCAACGCTGTCATTGCAGTCAAGGATGCAAGCAGCAACGTTCTCTGGAGTTGGCATATCTGGGTGACGGACGAAGACCTTACCAAGACCATAGCTGTTACCAACCACGATAGTGAGCTCAACTACTTCATGCCGGTCAACCTCGGTTGGTGCGACTTCGAGGGTACGATCTATGAGGAGCGCAGCTGTATGGTGAGGATTACAGCAGGAAGCGAAAGTAAAGAAATCACCATTACCCAAAGTGCTGGAACGGACGCTACTTGGGCAAACAGTCCCTTTTACCAGTGGGGACGCAAGGATCCGTTCCTGCCGGCACTGTGTTATATGGACCAAAAGGAATTAACGGCAAACAACAAGACTTGGTATGACAAGAGCGGTACATCTTCCACAAGTTTGACTAAAAGCAACCTTGGTACTGGAACTGATGCCATAAAGAACTACATCCTCAATCCCGGAACATATACTTTAAATAATGGTGGCGACAATACATACTATAACCTGTGGAGTGCGGACAATACTACTTATCTTCTTGCTTCTCACGATACGAAAGTTGTAAAGACCGTCTATGACCCCTGTCCCGTAGGCTTCACCGTGCCGCCAGGCAGAGCTTTCACTGGATTCACAAAAGACGGATGGACAATCTCTGCTTCAGGTGATGCCATCTACGGAACATGGAGTTCGTCCGCAAATCACTACGGCACGGATTTTGGTACCAGTGGTACTTCTACATCGAGCAGTACTATCTTCTTGGGTTATTTGGGATACCGTAACTATGACGGTACATGGTACTCAAATGACGGTCGTTATTGGACTGCTGTTCCGACGGTAACTTATGACCCGAGTGCTATACAACAAGGTGGATATTTGCGGTTTAGTGCATATTCCATTGTTACGGCAACGGGTTGCCAGAGAGGCTACGGCTTGTCCATCCGCCCCACCAAAGAGCAATAGTAGGTGACGTGTCCCACGTCACAGATTATTGAAAGTGCGGTGGGACATATTCCGTTGAGTGTGCGGTGGGACACCGCACCTACTAAACAGCTCCTAATACATCAGTCCGAAGCCCCACAGGGGGATGATGTCTCCGCTGGCGTATTCGGTGTCGTCTCTGACTACGAAGGCGTTTTCCACATCCTTCACCTGCCGGTGGCTCTTCTTCGCCCCTCCCACTTCGAAGGTGTAGCGGCCTATGGTGAAGTCGGCAGTCTTGGACGATGTCACGTCTTGTGTGACCCTTGTCTGGTAGTAGAAGAAGGTCTCCCTCACGTTGCCCACATTGGCGTTTCCTGCGGAGATGGCGTATATGAGGTTGGTGTTGTCGAGGTACACCTCGTCGACCTTTCCCAGTCCCCTCATCCCTCCTGTCTCGTTCCTCAGCTGGCCTATCATGCCAGCTTTTTCCATGTACAGCAGGTAAGTGGGTACATCGTTGCGGCTCACCTTGGCCCCGTCAGTCCGACCATGCGTGCCTCCCACGGCAGTTTCCCGTATATGTAGCGCTTGAAGTCCAGTGTCACCAGACTCAGTTGCTCGTTCATGAAACCGACAAGAGTGATGTCCATATTTCCGTTTCTTTTATGTTTTCCTGTACCGTTTCCCTTTCGTTTGCACCTTCCAGGGTGCAGATATGCGGTGAAGATGCACCTTCCAATGTGCAAATATACGCTTTTTCTGCCAGTTGAGGGATGCAGACGTCAGAAACTTGCTTTTTTTTAGTAGGTGACGTGTCCCACGTCACAGATTATTGAGTGTGCGGTGGGACACATTCCGTTGAGTGTGCGGTGGGACACCGCACCTACTAACTGTCAGTCTGTAAGAGAAAGGCGGAAGAACCCAAAAAACAGACAACAGGGAGGATTCGACAATGACTCAGAAAACGGCACAGAAACTAAAGGCGTTCTACGCTACATCACCGTGGCAGTCTGCTCCGCCATCGCCACGCTGCTAATCAAGAATCCCCGCCCATTGAACTTCAAATGGTTGGGGATTCTTCGTGTGCGCCTGATAGGACTCGAACCTACACGCCGTGAAGCACTAGATCCTAAGTCTAGCGTGTCTACCAATTTCACCACAAGCGCATGACTTCTTTGTTAGCGGATGCAAATTTAGACATTAATTGTGAGCCGACCAAACAAATGGACTCTTTTTTGTCTTTTTGCCTTTAATGGATATTCTGCCGTTCGATAGAGATGCGATGTCAACGGTAGTTCAAAGCAATGTTGGCAGTGTGAACAGCCGTGTGGAGTTTGAACCCTTGATTAGTATCATCTTGTCTGTTGGGGACTCTGTTTCTATTGCTTCTTTTACTGCCTCTACATTGTCGAAGAATCTATATTGAACAGTTTGTTCAGGCATCTGTGTCGCTGCTTTTCTGAACTCGTCACCGACAAACCAAGCGTATGGAATCTGGTACTCACCAATCAGATTAATGATTTTCATGTGCTCCTCTAAACTGACGTCTCCCAGTTCCTTCATGTCACCCAGTATGACCATCTTGCCATCGCCTTCCATCATGTGAAAATTGTCTAATGCTGCTTTCATGCTCGTGGGGTTTGCGTTATAGGCATCTACGATTAAGGTGTTGCTGGTTGTCTTTACCAGTTGTGAGCGGTTGTTCGATGGTTCATAATTCGCAATGGCAGAACAGATGTCGTCGTCAGACACTCCGAAGTAGTTGCCTACGCATGCTGCTGCCAGTGCGTTGTCGAGATTGTAGGCTCCAACGAGTTTTGTGTTGACGATGTGACCGTTGTATCCAAAACTGAGGTAGGGGGTACAACCAACGAGATGTCCGTTATTCCCATACTTAATCAGCTCCAGTCCATTGGAAATCCCCTCCAAATAGGGGTTGTTTTCGTTGATGAAGACCTTGCCCGATGTGTTGCGCAGGTAGTCATAGAGTTCGCCCTTAGTACGTATGACTCCTTCGAACGAACCGAATCCCTGTAGGTGTGCCCTTCCTACGTTCGTAATAAGTCCATTGTCGGGTTCTGCAATATTGACGAGTGTCTTAATCTCTCCAGGGTGGTTCGCACCCATCTCGATGACTGCAATCTCATGTTGTGGGGTCAGTCGCAGTAATGTCTTTGGTACACCGATATGGTTGTTGAAGTTCCCTTGAGTGTAAAGCACATTGTATTTCTTCGACAAGACAGCGGATACCAGCTCTTTAGTTGTGGTTTTGCCGTTGGTTCCCGTGATGCCAATGACAGGGATGGACAACTGGCGGCGGTGGTGTCTGGCAAGTTGTTGAAGGGCAGTTAGCGCATTGTCCACAAGCAGTAAGTGTGGATTGTTGCTGTCATAGTACTCGGCTTCATCCACCACAGCGTAACTGCAACCTTGGCTGAGTGCGGTCTTGGCGTATGCATTGCCGTCGAAGGTGTCGCCCTTGAGTGCAAAGAAAATAGCCCCTTCTGGGCAGTTGCGGCTGTCGGTGGTTATCTCGGGGTGTTGGAGGAATATACTGTAGAGTTCTTCTATATTTGTCATAGTTGAGCCAATTAGTGGTTACAAAGGTAGTAATTAATTGATGAACCAGAAGCAAGATTCGGATTTTTTTGTCTAACTTTGCAGCAATATATCAGTTGAATATGAATGATAACAGAAGTGTTGGATATACTATAAATGTGGGAGGTCGGTTGCTTGACCTTTCCCGTCCGTGTGTAATGGGAATCCTAAACGTGACTCCAGACTCGTTCTACACCAGTGTGAAACCCTACGGGACTTCTTCCGTTGATGACATCAGCCAGTTGGTAGGCAAACATCTCGCTGACGGTGCAGCCATAATAGATGTAGGTGGTTGTTCCACCAGACCGGGCAGTGAGGCGGCAAGCGAGGAAGAAGAATGGGATCGGTTGTCCGTGAGTCTCGACATCATCAGACGGCAGTATCCTGATACCATCGTGTCGGTGGATACATTCCGTCCCTACATAGCAGAACGGTGTATCAAGGAATACGGAGTGCAGATTATAAATGACGTGAATGGGGGAAACGAAGAGATGTTCGACGTGGTGGCTCGGTATGGAGTTCCGTACATCCTCACGTTCAATGAGCCGAGCAACGGTGACGAGAATATATGCATTCGGGAACTACAGTTCTTCTCTGAGAGGGTACAACGGCTGAGAGGCAAGGGGGCGAAGGACATTATACTCGACCCTGGTTTCGGATTCAACAAATCGCTTGACGATAATTACGCTATCCTCTCGAATTTGGAGAACCTGTCCATACTGGAGCTGCCTGTTCTTGTGGGCGTTTCGCACAAGAGTATGATATTCAAGTTGTTCGGTGCTACACCTGCGGAGGCTCTCAATGGAACGACAATCCTAAATACAGTAGCTCTTGCCAAGGGTGCAAGCATACTGCGTGTGCATGAGGTGAGAGAGGCGGTTGAATGTATCGCCATTAACAAGAAACTCTTGGAGGCGAGGATGACACCTACACATAATTCATAACAACAAAAAATAAACGAAGGTCATGTTGCTTGAATTTGGAATAAAGGACATAATAGACATCCTGTGCGTAGCACTCCTGCTATACTATGTGTACAAGTTGATGAAGGAGTCGGGTTCTCTGAACATCTTCTACGGCATACTGCTATTCATAGTGGTTTGGATATTGGTGTCACAGGTGTTTGGGATGAGGCTCTTGGGTTCCATCTTCGACAAGTTGGTGAGTGTGGGCGTGCTCGCATTGATAATACTCTTTCAGGAAGAGATTAGACGATTCTTCCTTACGCTGGGTTCGCACAGTCGCCTACAATTCCTTTATCGACTTTTCACTAAGAAGAAGGGCGTAAAGGAGGAAGAGAGCCCGTCTGTCATGAAGATAGTGTGGGCGTGTGAGCAGATGAGCAAGAATAAGGTGGGTGCTTTAATCATCATCGAGAACGGCATGTCACTGAACGATATCGTGAAGTCGGGTGAAACCATCGATGCCATCATAAGTAGCCAACTCATCCAGAATATATTCTTTAAGAACAGTCCACTTCATGATGGGGCGATGATAATCAGCCATAACCGCATTGAGGCAGCAGGCTGTATATTGCCAGTCTCCCACGACATGAATATACCTAAGGAACTTGGACTACGCCATCGTGCAGCACTTGGCATTTCACAACAGAGTGATGCCTTGGCGATAGTCGTTTCAGAGGAGACTGGTGCAGTGTCAATCGCACGCAGAGGAGAACTGAAGCATCGTGTCACCAATGAAGAACTTGAAAGTCAGATAGCGGAAATAATTTAAGACTAAAGATATGCGAACATTATTGTTGACCCTCAGTTGCCTGTTTGCCTTATCGGTGAGTGCAGGTAAGGTGAAAGTACCGACAAAGGCCAAAGTGTTGGAGTCTATGGAACTGGCTAATGATTACTTCATACACAAGTACCCTGATGCGGGTGCTCCTACTTATGTGAAGAAGATGCGCCCGAGTAACCTATGGACACGTGGTGTCTACTTTGAAGGACTGGTAGCACTTACCGCCATTGAAAAGGATGTACAGTCCGACAAGTACGAGCAGAACGACAAGTACCTGTACGACTGGGCATCATATCATGAGTGGGTACCGCGCAATGGGGTGAAGACACGTGACGCAGATGACTACTGTTGCTGTCAGGCATATCTTGACATGTACCTAAGGGGACAGGTGAAGTTCTATGAACCGACCGTGCAGTGCATGGACAATCTGTTGGCAACACCAGCAAGTGTCGGTGACTGGACATGGATTGACGCAATACAAATGGGTTTGCCTGTCTTGACGAAGATGTCTCTGATAAAACAGATGGAAGGTGACGAAGCGTTCAGTCGTTACGCTCAGCATGGGTGGAAGATGTATTCGTTCACGCGCGACAAACTAGCTGGTGGTCTGTTCAACCAGAAGGAGGGGCTCTGGTGGCGTGACAAGGATTTTGTGCCACCGTACAAGGAACCCAACGGCGAGAACTGTTACTGGAGTAGAGGCAACGGATGGGTGTACGCTGCTTTGGTGAGAGCCATGCAGGACATAATGGATATAGATGGTTATGATGACTATCTGGATGAGTACAGAAAGGATTACATGCTGATGACAAAAGCACTCGTGAAGTGTCAGCGTAAGGACCTCTTCTGGAACGTGAGCCTGTTGGATGAGAGTAATTACGGAGGCAAGGAACTGACGGGAACGGCTTTGTTTGTATATGGAATGGCGTGGGGCGTGCGCAACGGACTCCTCGACAGTGCGACATACCAGCCTATAGTAGTCAACACATGGAACGCTATGGTGAAGGAGTGTCTGCATAAGGACGGCTTCCTCGGTTATGTGCAGGGTACGGGAAAGCAACCGAGCGACTCGCAGCCTGTGGGTTATGATGAAGAACCCGATTTTGATGACTTCGGCTTGGGCTGTTTCTTGCTTGCCGGAAGTGAGGTTTATCAGTTGGCGCGTGACTAACACAAAGCATCCTATAGTATGAAACTCTCAATCATAACAATAGCGTTGTCCGCACTGATGGTCTTGGCTTCATGTACCACAGGCGAGAAGAGACAGTCTGTTGTAAAGGCCACTGTCCGCAGCGCACCGTATGAACTGTTGATTGTGGGCGACAAAGGATGGCTGGACACAACCAACGGAACTGTATTTATGGAGAATATAAATCCGGAGATGCAAGGTCTGCCGCAGAGCGAGCCGTGCTTCAAGGTGTTGAGCATCAATCCGCACGCATTCAAGAAATCCTACCGTTCGTTTGCCAACATCATAGTGTTTGAGATTGACAGCAAATACAAGAAGGCAGAGATGAAGACAGCCTATGATGTCTATGCGCGACCGCAGACGGTAATGTATCTAACGGCTCCTGACGGACGTGCGATGGCGGACTTGGCAGAGGACAAGGGCTATCACATCACGGATGTCTTCGTGCGCTCCGAACTGAAGCGCGAGCGTGGATATCTTGAGAAGAGACACAGTTCAACCGTCTTGAACCAGGTGAAGACGCAATTTGGATGTTCGCTGTATGTACCAGAGGAGATAAACGCTGTGAAGACTGGGGCAGACTTCATGTGGGCATCATCAAATACAGAGGACAACCGGCTGAACATCTGTGTGTATTCCTATCCATTCACTGCCGAGGAGGATTTTTCCGTAGAGCGTTTCATTGCACACAGAGATACTTTTATGCAGAGGAATATACGTGGAGGGGAGTTCGACCAGTACATGAGCATGAACCGCAACTTGGTGTTCTCGCGCAATATCACATGCAACGGACATTTCGTGCAGGAGGTCCGGGGACTCTGGAGGATGGAGAACGACATGATGGGCGGTCCGTTCGTGTCGTACACTCAGGTGGATACACTCACCAACCGTGTAATCGTGACCGAGGGGTTCGTGTATGCCCCTGAGAAGAAAAAACGTCAGTACATACGTGAGCTGGAAGCCGCTCTCCAGACTTTGGACATGGCAGACTGTAGTAAATAACTGGTGGATATATGAGATACCAGACTGGACTAAAACCGAAAATTAAGTGAGAACATCAGGGTTGTATGTAATGTTGGCAGTTTTGTTTGTCATAGAATCCCTACTCGCTTTGCAGGGGTTTTGTATGGCAGACGAGGGATGGTCGCTTACTGGCTATCAGCAGATATTCAATGAACCAGAAAGCGTGAAATACATGTTTCTCTTCTATAATTCATTATGGATAGGAGGGACGTGGGAACTGTTGTTCGGCTGGATGGGTATGCTTGGCTTCAGATTGCTTAATGTGTTGTTCATGCTCTGTTCATGGGCAGTGATTTATCATTTGTTGCGCGGCTATGTCTGTATGAAGGCCCTGTTAGTTGGTGCGCTTCTTGTGGCGTTGGCTCATGACTACGGTGTGATGGTCTTTGACCACAGTAGCGTGACTGTACTATTGTCGGTGTCAGGGGCTTTCTTCCTGTTCCGTGCACTGTGTAAGGGCTCGTGCGGATATATGCTGTTGGCAGGTATGACGGTCGCTTTCAACATATTCACCCGAATACCCAATTTGTCCCAGCTCATACTTCTCGTTTTACTTGTACCTTATTATATATATATACATGACAGCAGACAGACATTCAAACTGCTTGGTGCCGCAATGCTGGGTTTGGCTATAGGCGTGGCGGTAGAGTTGGCGTTGATGTCTGCATTTGGTCATCTGTCGATATTCATCGACAACTTGAGTACAGGAGTGTCAGCCGCCTCATCGTCCGACAGTTCCCACAACCTCGGTAGTATGTTCTGTTCTTATCTGCTGTCGTATGTGCAAATCATCAAGGACATGCTTAAGATTGGACTGCTCCCGCTTGTCGCATTCTTCGTGTCAGGTGTTGTGCGGATGAAATCGAGGGCGTTGACGATTCTTTCCGGGATTATACTGTTTGTAGTACAAACTGTGATTCTAAGCGTCACTTTTGACAACATGCTGTTCCTCTATTCATTCATCAGTATGATTCTCTTCCCCTCTCTGTATTTCGTGCGCAGGGACAGGGAACGCACTTATCTTATCCTGATCGTTCTTCTCGTTCTATATACTTTGCCCTACGGCAGCGATTTCGGTATCAACAACATGGGTGAGAATGCAATATGGATGGCAACCCCATTAAGTGTCGGACTTGCAGCGGACGGCTTGCGAAGGATTGAGATGAGACGTCGTTCTGTGCTGATTGCCTCGATGTCTGCCTTCATGTTAGTCTTTCTCCTGAAGGATGGTTGGCACATAATGAACAATGCGTATTTTGATGAGGGTACGCGTCTTGAGAAACGTTACAGAATACATAATGACTTGGCAAATACATTCACGAAAAAATCGTATGTGGAGACTACTGATGCTGTGCTTGATGCGTTGAAAAAGTATGTCGGTCCTGACGACTATTTGTTTTGCTTCCAGAGCAGTCCGATGATACATTACATGACCCGTACACGCCCATACATGTACAACCCGTGGCCATGGTCTTTTGACACTGCCTCAATGGAACTTCACATGCGGAGAGCGGAAGCGAGAATTGGGACTTTGCCAGTACTGTTGCGTGAGAAAACACAGATGATAGACTTCACTCAGGCAGATCTCTATTGGGACAGTACAGATGCGACAGACGATTTCAGCCATAAGAATGCAAAAGTGAGGCTTATACATGATTTCATACATCGTCATGGCTACCGTATTGTCTGGCAGGACAGACACTACCAGATTCTCCTACCAACGGACCATCAATAAATTATTCCGGTTATGAAGAGGATTTCAATACTCATCCCTTGCTACAATGAGGAGGCGGCACTGCCGTTACTTTATTCGTCAGTCAAAAATGTGATAGATTCATTGAATGGCTATGAATGGAACTTCCTGTTTGTGGATGACGGAAGTACAGACGCAACGCTTCCATATATAAAGGCATTGAGACAGACAGACGAGCGTGTCCATTTTGTCAGCCTCTCCCGCAATTTCGGGAAGGAAAAGGCTCTGCTGGCAGGACTGGACAAGGTCTCGGGCGATTGTGTGGTTATTATGGACGCAGACTTGCAAGACCCACCAGACCTTATACCACAGATGGTTCAGTGTTGGGAAGCTGGCTATCAGGATGTTTATGCGCGCAGAAAAGACCGTGGGAGAGAGCCATGGTTGAGAAAGGTGTTTTCGGTGATGTTCTATAAGATAATGGATCGTGCCACACGTTTCCACATCCTTCAGAACGTTGGAGATTTCCGCTTGCTCGACCGGGTATGTATCAATGCCATGAGGCAGTTGCGTGAGACAGAACGTTATAATAAGGGACTGTTCTGCTGGATTGGCTTTAACAAGAAAGAGATAACATTTGACCGTGGCGACCGTAGGTCGGGAACTAGCAAATGGAATTTCATGAGCTTGTTGAACCTCGCTTTAGATGGTATAACGTCGTTCACTACCGCCCCGTTGCGTCTTGCGACGATTGTAGGGTCAATCATAGCCTTAGGCTCATTCTGTTTCCTCATTTTCTACATAAGCAAGACTCTCATTTACGGTGATCCAGTTCAGGGATTCACGACTCTTGTCAGCATCATTTTGTTTCTTGGTGGAGTCCAGTTGCTGTCGATAGGGATACTGGGCGAATATATCGGAAGAATATACATTGAAACCAAGGGCCGTCCCAATTATATGGTTCGTGAAGAGGGGTAGACTTCGTGTTATTGGAAAGACTCATATAAACCAACGCCCGACCTTAGGCTTTATGCACAAGGTCGGGCGTATTCTTGGATTGACTGATGCTACGTTACTTTACTTCGTTTAGCTTGTTCTTCACCTTCTCTACGTATGCATCGATGGCAGCTACTGCTGTCACGTTGACTATGTCGTGTACCGATGACTCGAAGTCGGTGAAGTGGATTGGTTTGTTGAGTCCCATCTGTATAGGACCGATGACCTCCACCTCTGGTGCAAGTGCCTGAAGCAACTTGTAACTGCCGTTTGCAGCCGACAGGTTTGGCATAACCAGTGTATTTACCTCCAGTCCTTTCAGTCGAGTGAACGGGTATTTTGCGTCACGCAGTTCCTTGTTGAGCGCGAAGTTCATCTGCATCTCACCGTCTACCATCATGTCGGGATAAGTCTCCTGAAGGGTTTTCACTGCATGGTGTACTGCCAGTGGCGAACCTGCCTCGTCAGTCCCGAAGTTGGAGTAACTGACCATTGCCATTACAGGCTCGTCGTTGAAGAATTTCACTGTGTGGTAACTGAGCTTGGCTATGTCGATGAGTGCGGACTCGTCGGGATGACGGTTGATAAGGGTGTCGGCAAGGTAATACGTGCCCCTCTTTGTGTTGAGGATTTGCATCGTACCGAAATGGGTGTATTCGGGGCGTATGCCGATTACCTCCTTCGCCACCTTGATAGTGTTGCTGTACTTGGTATAGAGACCGCCTATGAAAGCGTCAGCATCACCTGTCTCCACCATCATCATTCCGAAATAGTTGCGCTCGAACATCTTGTCGTTGGCCTCCTCGAAGGTATAACCCTCGCGCTGGCGTTTCTCTGCCAGGATATGTGCGTAGCGTTCCCTGCGTGGTGCTTCACGGTCGTGTCTGAGGTTCACAATCTCCACTCCATCGAGCGACAGATCCATCTCCTTCGCCTTTTTGGTTATCATTTCAGTGTTACCAAGCAGTATCGGATGGCAGATGCCCTCGGCACGTGCTGTAACAGCAGCTTTGATCATCGTCGGATGTAGTCCTTCCGCAAATACAATGCGCTGTGGATGCTTGCGTGCAGTGTCGTAGAGCTTTTGCGTGAGCTTTGACTCCTGTCCTAACATCTGGCGCAGTTTCTTCTTGTAGGCATCCCAGTCCTCAATTGGCTTGCGTGCCACTCCGCTCTCCATAGCAGCCTTTGCCACTGCTGCGCTCACCTCGGTTATGAGTCGTGGGTCTACAGGTTTCGGGATGAAGTATTTAGGTCCGAAGGTAAGGTCATTCACGTGATACACTTCATTCACCACATCTGGAACTGGTTGTTTTGCCAGGTCTGCGATGGCATGCACGGCAGCCATTTTCATCTCTTCGTTGATGGCGGATGCGTTCACGTCGAGTGCTCCACGGAAGATGTAGGGGAAGCCAATGACATTGTTTATCTGGTTGGGGTAATCTGAACGTCCTGTCGACATGAGTACATCGGGGCGGCTCTCCATGGCATCCTCAAAGGAAATCTCAGGCACTGGGTTGGCGAGTGCGAACACTACTGGCTGGTCTGCCATAGACCGTACCATGTCCTTGCTCAGTACATTGCCTTTGGACAGTCCCACGAACACGTCAGCTCCCTTGACAGCGTCTTCCAGTGTGTGTACATCACGACGGTCTGTCGCAAAAAGACGTTTCTCCTCTGTGAGGTTTTCTCTGTCGGATGTGATTACACCCTTTGAGTCGAGCATTACGATATTTTCCTTCTTTGCACCGATGGCAATGTACATCTTGGTACATGATATGGCTGCCGCTCCCGCTCCGTTGACCACGATACGTACCTTGCTGATGTCTTTCCCTGCCACTTCGAGTGCGTTCTTCAAGCCTGCTGCGGAGATGATGGCAGTTCCGTGTTGGTCGTCATGCATCACGGGTATGTCGAGCGTTTTCTTCAGACGGTTCTCTATGTAGAAACACTCTGGGGCCTTGATGTCCTCAAGGTTGATTCCTCCGAACGTGGGGGCAATTTTCTCCACTGCCTCGCAGAACTTCTCCGGATCTTTTTCGTCGACCTCGATGTCGAACACGTCAATGCCTCCGTATATCTTGAACAACAGTCCCTTGCCTTCCATTACTGGTTTGCCACTCATGGCTCCAATGTCGCCAAGTCCAAGCACGGCAGTTCCGTTGGATATGACAGCCACCAGGTTGCCCTTGTCTGTATACTTATAAGCGTCGTCTGGATTTTCCTGGATTTCCTGACAGGGGTAAGCGACACCAGGAGAGTATGCCAGTGACAGGTCAGTCTGTGTGCTGTGTGCTTTGGTTGGAATAACTTCAATCTTGCCTGGGCGTCCTCCCTCATGGTACTTGAGGGCTGCCTCTTTTGTAATCTTAACCATTTCCTTTAATACTTATTTGTTAGCATTCCACTGTTTTGTCGCTGCAAAGGTACAAAAAAATCCGATAATAGTAGCGTGTTTAGCATTATTTGTCTTACCTTTGTATCACAATTCAAAATCCGAATACAATGTCAAAATTATCAATTCTATTCGTTTCCATTCTTTTTGCGGCTGCAAGTGGCGTGACTGCGCAGGACAACTCCCGTTTGGAGGGACTGAGTGATGTCAATGGTGTGCGTGACCTCACTGCAGACAGTCTTGAAAAAGCAAATACCGCACGTCCAGTGAGCGGCTCATCGCGCAAGGGCAACAACCCAGTGCTGTTTCTCGTGGGTAATTCGACGATGCGCAACGGTACACTTGGCAATGGCAGTAACGGACAGTGGGGATGGGGATATTACGAGCATGAGTTCTTTGATGCTGACAAGATAACGGTGGAGAACCACGCCTTGGGCGGAATGAGTCCGCGCACCTTCTACCGTGACCTATGGCCTGCTGTGCTGAAAGGGATAAGGCCGGGCGACTACGTGGTGCTCGAACTGGGACACAATGACAACGGGCCGGTCGATTCCGGTAGGGCGCGCGCCAGTCTTAAGGGCGGTGTCTCTCATGACTCGCTTACTGTTACTGTCAAGGAGACAGGTCGACAGGAGACGGTGTACACCTTTGGTGGATACATCCGTAAGTTTGTCGGTGACATCCGTAGCCGACACGCTATCCCGATTCTTCTTACGCTCACACCGCGCAATGACTATGAGCCGACGGACACCAATAGGATTCAACGAAAGAGCACTACATTCACTCCGTGGATAAAGTCCCTGGCTGACGAACTCAATACTCCTTTTGTTGACCTTAATGACATCTCTGCACTGAAACTGGAGAAGTACGGCAAGTGGAAAACTAATTACCATTTCTTTGGTGACAAGATTCATTCAAGTGAGTTTGGCGCAAGGATGAACGCTGCGTCGTGTGCTGAGGGAATAGATACTTGTACCCATCCAGATGTAGCATGGTTGAAGACCTGTCTTATCAGTGACAAGGTGCATCCTCAGCGGATTGACCAGGCGAGGCGCAAGGGTAAGCCAGTGGTGTTTACAACAGGTGACTCCACAATGAAGAACAACGACAAGGACGAGGATGGCATGTGGGGCTGGGGAGCTGTAGCAGGTACGGTCTTCAACGAGAAGAAATGTACGGTGGTCAATGCAGGGAAAGCCGGTAGAAGCACGCGAACGTTCCTCTATGAAGGACATTGGGACAAAGTCTACAACTCGCTCGAACCTGGTGACTTCGTGCTCATTCAGTTCGGACACAATGACATTGGTGGCATCGACCGTGATAAGGAACGGGGAGTTATTGCATCGGCTGACGACACCTGTCATGTTTACAAGATGCAGTCCAACGGTCAGTACCGTGTCATCTACTCCTTTGGTTGGTATCTGAAGAAATTCATTCAGGATGTTCGTGAGAAGGGGGCCACTCCAATCTTGCTCTCGCTCACTCCACGTAACGAGTGGCATGACGGAAAGATTGAAAGGCGAAATGACACTTACGGTAAATGGTACAGACAGGTGGCAGAGGAGACAGGAGTGGAGTTTATTGATGTACACAATATTACTGCGGATGCACTCGACAAGAAGGGACAGGAGACGACTAAGGCTTACTACAACCATGACCATACTCACACTTCGAAGAAAGGTGCGATGCTGAACGCTCACAGTGTTGCTAAAGGACTGAAGAAAGACAAGAGTCCTCTGGCAAAATACTTGAAATAGTATCTTGTAACTGGATGATGGAATGTGGTGGTACTGGGTGACGAAGTAATCCCTACGGAATCAACAGTGAACTGTCACCGTAGCTGAGGAAACGGAATCCGTGACTTAGCGCATAGTCGTAAATCTTTCTCCAGTCGCCCTTGACAAATGCAGACACAAGCAGTAGTAGTGTGCTCTGAGGCTGATGGAAATTGGTGACCATCATGCGCACGATGTGGTACTCGTAGCCTGGTGCGATGATGATCTGTGTACTTGTGTGGAGTGCCGGCAGGTTGTGGCGGTCGAGATATTCGAGTATGTTGCGCAAGGAGTCTATGGTACTAAGACAATTAGTCTGTGTCGGTCCGTAAGGTTCCCATTGGTTTACGTGCAGTTCGTCTTCCGTGGCGTCAGGATGGGTCTGTAACTTACACCCGATATAATATAGGCTTTCCAATGTGCGTACCGATGTTGTGCCCACTGCGATGGCATGGCCTTCATGACGTATGAGTTTCTCTATAGTCTGCCGTCTCACCACGATATATTCGGAATGCATCTCGTGTCCTTCTATCTCCTCGCTTTTTACCGGTTTGAATGTCCCTGCACCCACGTGCAGAGTCAGTTCCTCACGGTCGATGCCAGCCTCATCAATGCCTTTCAGTACGTTCTCCGTGAAATGGAGACCTGCTGTTGGTGCTGCGACAGAACCTTTTATCTTTGAATAGACTGTTTGGTATGTGCGCTTGTCGCTCTCTTGTGTTGCTCTGTTGAGGTACGGTGGGATAGGCAGTTCGCCTACCGCCTCTAGAATGTCTGCGAATGTGATGTCTGTATCTCCCCAGTCAAATGTCACTTTGTGGCTTGTCCCATGTGCCTCTCCTCTGGTGGCGGTCAAGAGAACTTGTTTGCCTTTCACTTCCACCTGGCGTGTCAGTTGCCCTTCTTTCCATCGTTTCAGGTTGCCTACCATGCAGTACCAGTCGCAGTGTTCTGTGGACTGGAAATTCAGCACATAATCATTGGGCGTGGCTGGTTCGAGACAGAATACCTCTACCTGCGCTCCTGTAGATTTCTTGAAATGTAGCCGTGCCTGAATCACCTTGGTATTGTTGAACACCATGAGTGCTCCTTGGGGGAGGTAATGAGTCAGTGAGGTGAATACGTCCTCACTGACTACACCTTTATTATATATAAGCAACTTGCTGCTGTCGCGTTGCGGCAACGGGAACTTGGCAATCCTGTCGTCGGGCAGTGGATAGTTGTAGTCTGCGATGCGTATCTTTTTTGTGTCAGTCATAATCTCTTCTTTCTTCCAATCCGTTTTCATGCTTTTGTCATCTGTCTATAAGAAATCTCACTTCCTTGAATTCATAACGTTTCCTCGTGCCGTCTGTTGTGTCGAGCACAAGGTGTCCGGACTGCTCCACGTTCGTTATCTGTGCCTCGAACGGTGTTCCTCCAGGCTCAGTGAACCAGTGGAATCCGTCTTTCCAGTAGAGTTTGCTCTTGTATTCATCTTCTATGCGGCTATAGTTCTCAGTGCGGAGTTCCTCATACAGACTTCGGAATTGTTCTGCCACTTCTCCGAGAATCTCTTCTTTGTTGTCCTCCATCCCCGTTATTTGTTTCAGTGATATGGGGTTGGGTGCATCGCTGGTGAAGAGGGTCTGGTTGACGTTGATGCCTGAGCCTACTATGCAGTCTCTTATCTGTGCACCCATTAGATTACATTCAATCAGTGTGCCACTGATTTTGCTGTCGTTCCAATAGATGTCGTTTGGCCATTTAACCCTTATCTGTCCGTTGCTTTGTTGTCCTGCAAGGCTGATCCTGTGGGTTAGTGTGCGTTCTATTGCCAGTGCTATAGCTTCGGATAGGATAAATTGTCTACAAGCATCCATGAATGTGGGGTGGCACAACATTGAGAACAGTAGATTCTTCCCATGCTCGCTCTCCCAAGAGTTTCCTTGTTGTCCACGTCCTCCGGTTTGGAATTCAGTGTCCACAACGGTGAAGTCTGCGAGTGTGTCTCCGTCATTTAGTAACTCTTTCATGTAGGTGTTTGTCGAGTCCACCTGGTATAAGTGCATTCTCAACATGATCGTCAGCGTTTTGAACGGAAAAAATCTTGCAGTAGTTTGAGGCATTTATCCGCCATTACTCCGCTGCTGACAGTAGTCTTGGGATGTAGTACACCTGGCGCATGTACCGTAAAGCCGCGCTTGCTGTCAGACGCTCCATACACAATCCTTCCTATCTGTGTCCAGCCCAACGCTCCTGCGCACATAGGGCATGGTTCCAATGTCACGTAAAGTGTGCAGTTATTTAGGTATTTGGCTCCTAAGTGCTCTTCTGCTGAGGTAATGGCAAGCATCTCTGCATGTGCCGTTACGTCGTGCAGCGTTTCCGTTAGGTTGTGTCCGCGTCCGATAATCTTGCCGTCAGCCACAATAACAGCCCCTACAGGCACCTCGTCGGCTTCTGCCGACTGGCGTGCTTCCGCCAGTGCCGCTTTCATGTATCTCTCGTCGTCTGTCATGCGCTAATGCTTCTGTTGTCTCTGTACTTGTCCGTTCACCCTCCGTGCATCAGTCTTTCTCTTCCACGAAATCCACGTATGTGCCCTCATCGGATTCAAACACCTTCCGTTTGCCACCGTTGCTGTTGTACTTCGCTCTGGAAGTGTCTACGGTAATCTTCTCCTCGCTCCCTTGAGTCCATGTGAAGAGTCTGCGTACACGTGCCTTGGTTTGCTGCCAGAACTGGCGCATACGTATGAAGAACCGTATGGTGGCGAATATGAACTTGATGAACCTCAGCATCACTGTGATGGTTTGTTGATGAGAGTTTGTGGACTGCTTCGTTTTTGTTAAAGGTTACGATGCCCTCAGTCCTGTAGATATGCCGAGTACAAGGTAAACCCCGATGCAAGCGGCAAGGGCACGTGCGATGGTCTGCCTCATGTCTCCACTTCCAACCAGCCCGTCGATTATGGCGAAGAGTATGATAAGTGCGCAGATAGCGAGGAAGATATATTTTAGCTTGTTGTCAGTCCACGACCTGCTCTTGAACTTAAGGGAGAACATCGGGATTTCGCACACGAGCAACCAGCACGAGAGAATCTCGAACGCCAGAAGGAACGGTGCGTTGAACATCGGGGAGGTGAGGTAACCCTCGCATCCAGCAATCAGCGATGCCCAAAATATGGCGTTGGCTGGTGTTGGGAGTCCAATGAATGTGGTGTGTTGACGCTCATCGATGTTGAACTTGGCGAGACGTAGTGCCGAGAAGGCTGCTATGAGGAAACCGGTGAACGGCATCACCTTGAACCAAAACTCGTTGTACATCATCTCTGGGTAGCGTACTACTGTATAAAGGGTGAAAAGCATGGCACCCGGAGCGACCCCGAAGGTGACCACGTCAGCCAGTGAGTCCAGTTCTACTCCCATCCTGCCCGACACTCCGAGCATCCTGGCCGTCATCCCGTCGAAGAAGTCGAAGATAGCTCCCAAGAGGATGAACAATAGGGCTGTATAAAATAGATGGTGACATGCTGCCGCTGTGGCTATGCAACCGCAGATCAAATTGCAGCATGTGATGATGTTGGGGATATGTTTTTTCACTTGTCAGTCGTTCTTTGTAATTTTCACTTCAGTTTGGCTATGATGGTCTCATCGCCCACGGTGGCTTGTCCCATCTTTACCTTTATCTCGGCGTCAAGCGGCAGGTAGAGGTCTACTCTTGAACCGAACTTGATGAATCCCATATAGTCATCGATGAAATACTCCTGTCCTTCTTCTGGATAGGTCACGATGCGTCGTGCCATGGCTCCCGCAATCTGTCTTGCCATGACTTCCACCCCATGCGGTGTGCGTATGACCACCATCGACCGCTCATTCTCTTCGCTTGCCTTTGGCAAGTATGCCTTGTGGAAATTGCCGTCTTGATGGTCGACTTTGACCACCACTCCCTCGCATGGAATCCAGTTGGCGTGGACGTTGGTTAGACTCATGAAGATAGACACCATCTTGCGCCTGTCGTGGAAGTAGTCACACTCGTCCACCTCCTCTATCACCACCACATGACCATCGCACGGGGCAACCACAGTCTTTGTAGTAGGTCCCTGGAACATGCGAATTGGACAGCGGAAGAAGTTGAGCATGATACCATACGCGGTGAGGAGGCACGCTCCTATCAGATAGTATATCCAACACGGACCGATGCCGTGTTCAATCATGTAGAAGCACCCCCAAAGGCTCAACGCCAAAAATGCCCCTGCAAACAGTAATGTGTACTTGCCCTCGTCGTGGATGCGAATTTTGTTTCTTCGCTTGTTATGTATTGTCGATTGTACTTTCATTCTGCAAAGGTATAAAAAAAATACCGGACAACCCTTGTGGCGGATATAAAAAAGGGGTGTGAGAACGCTATATGTAACTTTTTTTTGAAAAAAAAGCCCGACAGTTGCGGTTAGACCAAAAAAAACTCCTACCTTTGCACTCGCATTTAAGATGAATGCTACCAAGGTACTGTTCTATGGTGTAATGGCAGCACTAGGGTTTTTGGTTCCCTCAGTCCAAGTTCGAATCTTGGTAGAACAACGCTTAACATGCGTAGTACACTGGACTTGTAGCTCAGTCGGTTAGAGCAACAGACTCATAATCTGGAGGTCCCAGGTTCAAGCCCTGGCTGGTCCACGTCAATGGAAAAGCAGTTACGATCGTAACTGCTTTTTTTATTATGGTTGCGTACACAATGCGTGAATAGTTGAATCCCTATTTTTCATCCCTCATTGAGGGATTTTTCGAACCTTTGCCCCTGTACTGGTCACGGTATTGTCATCCCACTCTGGCATTTCGGCATGAATTACTGAGTAATATCTGAGGGCAGAGCCATGTGTTTAACTGAGAAGTTGTGCTGAATGGTCTATATGTTAAATGTAGTGGTAAAACCGTGTTAAATTAGAGGGTTCGTGGACGCTGTTTCTGACACCCTAAAAAAGGGGGGCCTCGAGTGGGGCTAATTTGAGTCGAGTGAATTGATCGTTTCACTCGGCTCAATCGATCATTTCACTCGAGTGAACCAAAAAGGGTGCTTTTGAGGGTATTTTCAAGGGTTTAAGGGGAAGTCCTCAAAATCGTATGTTATTGTGGCAAGTAGTGCCATCTTTTTGTTTGCCCCAATCTCTGAATTCTTGATACCGTGATATGTGACAATACTATTCATTCGGTAACGACCATAAAATGGCGAACCAAACAGATTGCTCCTGCAAAGTAGTCAGTTTGGTTCGTTTTTTTTTGTGTGAAACCTTCCTAAAAGTTCACTCAAAAGTAAATATATTTCAGATAAAAGACTTAACTTTGTAGTGAATTTCAAAACTACAACACTATGGCTAACGTCACCCTGCTCACCAAGTTTGCGCAAGAAGGGGATTTGTATTTTGCCGACAAACTGCAGTTGGCTACGCTTTGTGATGAACTGCGAGGCAAGATACTTGATATGCCGGTTGAATTATCATACAGTTGCAAGAGTATTTGCATGATTCTAAAAGCTTATGGTCCGGAGTAGTTGGACTGTGATGAGAATCGCCAGTGCGGACATAGCCTTGAATGAAGCCAGTCAGTCTTGGGCAATGAATAGAATCTGGCATATTGGATGACTAATCCAGTAGAAGTTCCATGTCCACCACGTCGAGCCACTTGCCGAATTTCCTGCCCACCTGTTGGTATTCCGACACTTTGCGAAACCCTATTTTCTCATGCATCTTTATGCTCGCCTCGTTTCCTTCTGTGATGCAGGCGATGAGGGCGTGGAAGCCCTGTGTGCGACAGAGGACAACGAGGTGGTTTACCATCATGCTGCCGATGCCGCGGTGCGTGGCATCCTTATGGAGGTAGATAGTTGTTTCAAGCGTCTTCGAGTATGCGGCACGTTCCTTCCACAGATGAGCGTAGCAGTAGCCCAGTATCTTGCCGTCTTCCTCGTATACAAAATAGGGGAAGACAGCAGAGATATCTCGTATGCGTGCTGCCATCTCCTTCACGGTGAGCGGCTGCGTCTCAAACGACACTGTCGTTTCCGTGATGAAATAATTGTAGATGTCCGCAATGTCCTTTGCGTCATCCAACGTGACGGGGCGTATCCGTCTCTTGTCTGCCTGACTGTTCATTTGCTTCTTATGGTATATTGAACCCACTTCTACAGGTGGACTCATGATTTGCATCTTTAATTCGGCACGAAGTTACTGCGTTTTTTCAAAAGAGTAGTCAGCTTGTGCCGAAATCTACTCAGAATCGCACAAACGATAGTTCTCTATGGGGATTTTGCGTTGCTCCATAGAACATTGTATATATGGCGATACGCTGTCTTTATAGCCGTTAACGTCTAAAAGTTAATCAAGGAGACAATAGGATATCAATCCGTGTTGCTGGTGAAAATGTGACCTATAGGTCTCATTCTTGCATATAGTCTTATAGCAATTAGGCAGATAGGCTACGAAGTCACTGTTTACAATCCGTGGGTTGGCAAACTATGTGGGATTGTTCTTGTATTTGTTGGATGCCGTGTAGGTGAGAAATGTGCGGAAGTTCACTTCTATCCGAAACCAGTAGAAGCCCAATCGGTAATAACCAATATCCAGCAAGATTTCTTTTGCCTTTTCCTCATTGGGGAATTCCATGCCCCTGCTACGGAGCAACTGTATCTGTTCTTCTATGGTGGTCGCGGTTTTCATTAACTTGTCTTTCAATTAAGAAAAGGGACACCGCAAAGGGTGTCCCTGACGTTCCTTATTATAGTGCGAGGAGTACAGCTTGTGCATTCCGGCACTTTTTACGATGCAGAGGTAAAGGTATTTCCTCAATAAAAAAGTGTTTGGCTCACAAAAGTTGGCTTGTTGCCTTTTTTTATGTGTTACACCGTAAGCCGTAACTACTCAGTTATCCACATGACCCTGCCTTGAGAGAAAGGGTGAATAACATGATGTTATACAGGAGACATGTGGACAACAGGAAAACGGTGGCTTTAATGTACATGGAAGAAGTCAAAGTCAGCGTGTCCGCCAAGTGACTTGGTCGGGAAGTAAAAGAGTCCGAAACGCTGGCCGCAGAAGTCGGGCCAATCGAACTTCATGTGGAGGGCGTCGCCTATCTTGACCCAACGTTTGCCGTCGAGACTGTAAGCGAAATCACCTAGGTCTTTTCTGTCGGTGAAGTCACCATGGGCACGGAGATACACCTTGCTTGCTTTCAGTGGGACTTTCTCGATGATGATACCGTTCGAGTCATCTTTCTTAGCGGCACGTCGCATTACAATGTACTTGGTTCCATCGATAAACTCGACTCCAACGTATCCGTACTGGTTCTGGAAGAGTGTGATTCCTGCACAGTCTCCGTCTTTCATCCCACGAATATCGAGCAGAGTCTCTGCTGTGCACTCGGGACCGAAGGTACGCTGCGTCAGGGTGTTGCGAGCATCGCGTATGTTGTGCGCCATGTTGCCCCCTTTCAGACGTAGCCACCCCTTACGGTCAGTGAGCGACCAGTAACGGTTGTCGGGGTTATGGTTCCACTGCCATTCCTTCTTCAGGATGGAGGATGTGAGGTCGTATTCGCCACCCTTGCCGAGTGAGTTTGCGTACTTGTCGGAGATGATGTATCGGTCGGCTTCCTTGCCGTTGTCAAACTCATCGTTGACCACGATGGACGGTTTCTTGCCAGTAGCCTTGTTCTTCACCGGCATGTCCATAACGACAGCGGCAGTGTGTCCGTCGCCACCGATGACCGGCCATCCGTCCTTGCCCCATTCCATGGCAACCAGCACCGGCATTCTGCCCAGTGCACCCTGGTCCTGAAAGAGCATGGCGTACCACTTCCCGTCTGGGGTGTCCACGATGTTGCCCTGTGCCACACCGTTGTTGCGCTGGAAGAATGAGCCGTCGCTGTTCTTCATGTGGCCGGTGAACACCTTCCTGCATTCCCACTTGTCACCGAAGAGGCTCTTGCTGCGCCAACATATCTGCTGTCTCCACGCCTCTCCGTGTCCGCCCTGGATCATGAAGATGTAATAATAGTCGCCTATCTTGTATCCGTGGTAACCCTCCGCGCGCAGTCCCTGTGACGGATTGTCAGCCTGGGTGTAGTCGAGGAACTTCTTGCGATCACCGAGGGTCACGCCTCCGTTGCCATCCGATATAATCTCACACAGGTAAGCTTGGTGCTCGTCAAGGCTAGCATTGGGGTGCACCACATATTTCTTACACTCCGTACCTGTGTCCTCAAAGAGGAAGCCTGGGTCATAGCACATGCTCACTTCGTTCCTGTGCCACGGTCCATGTTCGATGTCACGTGTAGTGAATATGTAGGACTTCTGTGTGGTGTTGCAGGTTACGATGAGGTAGAACATCTTTTCGTACTTGTCGTACCTGATGTTGGCAGCCCACGAACCCTTGGCATAGTCGTTCTTGCCGTTCTTCAGGGCAAAGGCATCCGTCTCTTCGAGTTGGTCGTGGGCGTACCCGGCCACCGACCAGTTGACAAGGTCCTTAGACTTCATGATAGTGCACCCAGGAGACATGTGCATAGTGGTGCTCACCATATAGAAGGTGTCATCGACACGGATGACACATACGTCTGGTACATCCGCCCAAATGACTGGGTTCTGGAATGTCCCGTTTCCGAGGTCACGAGATGTCTGCGCTGTAGCTCCCATGGCCATGACTCCGATGAAAAGTGATAGGAATAATTTTTTCATTGTTTTGCTCTATTGGTTTATTGAAGTATGGTGCAAATGTACGCACAAAATACGAGTGCACCAAATCCAAGAACGGATTTGGTGCACTTTGTTACATAAATGATAGCGGTTGTCTCACTACAATAGCTCTTTGGCTTTCTTCAGTGCCAAACTGATGTGGGGCTGGATGCAGTCGGAACCGATAAGCTGGTCCATCCCATACTTCTCCAAAGTGTGCCGCACTTTATCGTTCACGCCTGACAGCACCACATGTATACCTCGTTTCTGTGTCCTCTCACAGAGGTTCTTCAGGTTGTTGATTCCAGTGGAGTCCATGAACGGAACCCTACGCATTCGGATGATACGTACCTTTACATCCTGATTGCTCACGTTGCCCAGTTCCTCGAACTTGCTGGCGAGACCAAAGAAATAAGGACCGTTGATCTCATACACCTCAACTCCTTTGGGGATATCGAGATATTCGATGTCATCTGGATTGACACTCTCACCAGTGTCTGTGGCAGCCAGCCTATCCTCCTCCACTACATTAATAGACGAGGTCTCCATGACACGGCGGACGAAGAGGGCGATGGCAAGGACGATGCCCACCTCGATGGCGACGGTCAGGTCAACGATGACGGTTAGGAAGAAGGTGATGAGGAGCACTGCTACGTCGGACTTATCGCCACGCATGAGGTATTTGAAGGTGCGCCACTCACTCATGTTGTAAGCCACCATCACTAGTATTGCTGCAAGGCAAGACAGTGGGATGTAGATGGCGTAGGGCATGAGGAACAGGTAGATGAGAAGCAGAACTGCCGCATGTACCACTCCAGCCAAGGGCGATTTGCCTCCGTTGTTGATGTTCGCCATGGTGCGTGCGATAGCACCGGTGGCAGGGATTCCTCCGAAAAGAGGCGTGACGATGTTGGCGAATCCTTCTCCTATCAGTTCGGTGTTGGAGTCGTGGTGCTTGCCTGTCACTCCGTCCGTTACCATGGCTGCAAGCAATGACTCTATGGCGCATAGGACAGCGATGGTGAAGGCAGGGGACACGAGGCTCATGATGGTCTCATAGTCCATAGTTGGAGCTACTGGTGACGGCATGGGCAAGCCCTGAGCCAGTTCAGGGAACTTGCTTCCGATGGTCGCAAGGTGGATGTCAGCGTACTTGTCGAGCAGTACTGAGACGGCTGTGCCCACGATCAAGGCAATGAGCGAGCCTGGGATCTTCTTGACGAACCGTCCCCAGACGATGATGACAAGCAGACAGACGGTACTCATGCCAGCCTCCGTCCAGTTGATGTGTGACAGGTTGCTGAAATAGGCTACCCACTCGGGGATGAAGCCAGAGGGGATGTCTGCACTGATGCCGAGGAAATCCTTCACCTGAGTGGAAAAGATGGTGACGGCAATACCACTCGTGAAGCCGACGACGATGGGGTATGGTATGAACTTGAAAACTACTCCCATACGGCACACACCCATGACTACGAGGAACACTCCTGCCATGATGGTGGCTATGGTCAATCCCTGGATTCCATATTCACCGATGATGCCTGCTACGATAACAATGAACGCTCCTGTAGGACCACCGATGAGGAAGCGTGTTCCACCGAGAAAGGAAATCATGAAACCAGCTACGATGGCTGTGATGAGTCCTTGCTGTGGTGACACGCCACTGGCAATACCAAAGGCGATGGCGAGTGGCAACGCTATTATTCCAACTATTATTCCAGCTATGATGTCGGAAACAAATTTATCTTTGTTGTAGTACCCTTTGTTGAAGATGTGGAAAAACTTGGGCTGGTACACCTTCCCAATGTCAATTTTCATGCTAATGTTATTTATCATTTTCTGTTACGGGGTGCAAAGGTAACCAAAAATAACGGACGGTGGTCTGTGGAATATACAAAAACAGTCCCTTTGGAGGCTGTTGCACTCCAAAGGGACTGAATCTGACTTTATACGGTATGGTTATTTGAAGTCACGTATGATGGAGTAGACCTTCTTGGGCTTGAGGTCAGCACCGAAGGGCAACGGGTAGTTGTTGGTGCCCAACCACGTGTCTTTGTCGCTTAGGTTCCAGAAGGTGACACACTCGACCACATCCTTATGCTTACGCAGGATTTCGAACAGGTTGGCGTACGCCTTTTCCTGCATTGCCTTCTGCTCGTCAGTAATCATGTTGCCTTCACCGCGCGAGAATTCCAGTTGTCCGCCCATCTCTCGGTTGACGCGGATGTCAAGTTCTGTCATATGGATGTGCCTGACGATGGTCGAGTATTTGGTGATGGCAGCGTCAATGTCCTGGGCTGACGGCCCGTAGATGTTGTAGTGTCCCTGCATTCCGATGCCGTCAATCGGTACACCTGCCGCCTTCATCTTCTTCACCATGTTGAACAACTTGTCGCGCTTTACAGGGTCAGCGGCATTGTAGTCGTTGTAGAACAACAGCGCTTTCGGGTCTGCCTCACGGGCGAACTTGAACGACTTGGCAATGAACTCGTCACCGCACAGTTTGTAGAGGCGTGAATTGCGGTAAGGGTTGTCGCCTCCGTCGGATATCGCTTCGTTCACCACATCCCATGCGTACACGATGTCCTTGTAGCGGTTCACCACCGTATGGATATGTTCGCGCAACCGCTTGTAGAAGACAGCCTTGCTGACATCCTTACCGTCCTTGTCCGTGAACATCCAGTTGGCGAACTGGTTGTGCCAGCACAGGGTGTGTCCACGCAGTTTGATGCCGTTCTTGCGACAGAAGTCAGCTATGCGGTCTGCGTTCTCCCAGTTCCATACTCCTTCGGCAGGATGAATTTCTCCTGGTTTCATGTCGTTCTCTGCTGTGATGCTGTTGAAGTTGCGCAGGATTAGTGCAGTTTGCACTGGGTCGTTCAGATTACCGATATTTATGGCGACACCCATGCTGAAATAGTCTTTGTAGGTATCCTTGTAGCCATAACTCTCGTCTATGGAGTCTACACGTGCGATGTAATAGGTCTTGGTGAATCCCTTGTAGGTGCAGACAACAGCTGCTGCATGGTTTTCAGCAGGTTGCTTTAACTCCACCTTCACGCTTGGGTCGGAAGCGGAGGCTTTCACCTGCAACACCTCACTTGGTAAGAGGGTACAAGATATTTCGTAACGTGTAGGCTCACAGAAGCCGTTCTTTTCAGTAGAATGCATCGGAATGGTCGGCACGCTCATGTCCTTGCCGTTCACCTTTATGCTTACTGTTGGAGACACACTACGTGAGACGGTCTTGGTGTTGCTGCTGAACCCGATGCCGTGCAGATTGAACAGAGGCGAGTTTCCCTGGCCTTCGGCAATCAGATAGATGGCGTGCTTGCCTTTCAGACCTTCCACTGCTGATGCAACATCCGCAGTGAAACGGGTGGAAACCTTGCTAGAATTGGCAGGGACACTGATTGTGGCAATCTGCTTGCCGTTCCACGTGCTGTTGGCATAAGGGCCGTCGAGCATCACCTTGACGGTGAATGCCTTGTCTGTACACGGTGTGAGGAAGAGGTTGAGTATTGTTCCGTTGCCCTTTTTCGCACCCTCAAACGCCTTGATTCCTTTGCTGCCCTTCTTTAGTCCCCCGAAGCCGAAGTACTTGAACCCGATGATGCCACCGTTGGTCACACCAACGAGGTCCATGTTGTTGTCCCACACATCCCATGAGTCCTGCATCCAACCAGGGTTGGACATGTAGCAAGCGTATCCGGCAGAGTAGTAGCGATAAGGGTCGAGGCCGAAGATGTGGAATCCCTCAGAGGTGACTTCCGCACCAGTGTACTCAGTGCCGTCGCTTGCCTTGGCTGTCCACTTTCCATCCTTGGCGTATGGATCGTATGCAGTGATTCGTACCGTACCCCCGTCTGCTACCTTCTTCTTCTCCCATTCGATGGTAACAGGAGCTACCACAGATTGACGGGCATTGCCGAACCCTCTGGGCGGACGGTGATAGAAAACGTACCACTGACCATTGATTTCCTGTAGACTTCCGTGCGTGTTGTGTGCCGAATTGGTAGTTATGAGTTTCGTTCCGTCTTCGTTGGGCACTACACCACGTGAGTCGACAAGTACGCCTCCACTGCGCCACGGTCCGAGTGGTGAGTCACCGTAAGCGTAACGAAGAGCAGAGTTGGTGCTACCCAGCCCGTAGTCAGGACCAGAGTAGCCGGAGAACACCATCACGTACTTGTTGCCCACCTTACGGATGGACGATGCCTCATAGAAATTGAATTCACCGGGGTTCTGTCCTTCATAGAGAGCCGGGTAGGTAGTGCCTTCCGGGTCACGCACCACTCCGTAGCGTGCGCTGGCTGGCAGGAAATAGTCGCGCAGTGGGGTGCCAGGACGTATAGAGTACATGGTGTTTTGGTCGAGCTCCATAGCGGTTGAACGCTGGTAACCCCAAAAAGCGTAGGCACGGAATCCTATATTATAGTCAGGGTCTTTCTTGTCGGTTATCTGCTCCACGAACACCGATGGGTCGAAGTCGATAATGCTGCCTTCGAGCAGAGCCGTACCGTCTGCATTGAGGTTGACAGGTGTGAACGGTCCGTCAGGACGGTCGCTCTTGCAGACCATGCCGACTCGTCTCCAACCACGGCTGTGCGGATAGAGGTAATATGCTTTTTTGCCGTCCTTACCTTTCACCTCCACCAGATCGGGGGCGTACATCACGTCCCACTGTCCAGATATATGGTATTTGAACAGACTCCCCTCGTCACGCCATTGACTCAGGTTTTCTACTGGAGCAGACCACGCGCGTATGTCTGGTCCACAATAGCTGTCGAGTCTTACGTCGTGGGAACCGATAATGTAAATGCGATACTTGCCTGGGTTGTCTGGATCTTCGAATACTCTCGGCTCACCGTCTGGCAAATGTTCCCATAACGGAAGATAAGGATTAGCTGTACTCTCGAACACGTACCTCTCCTCAGGTGGTGTCTGGGCTGCGGCTTTGTCTGCCGACACTCCGCCCATAGCCACGAGGGCAAATGCCAGACCGAACTGTCTGAATGCCCTACTGCTTCTACTCTCTGTCTTTTTCATATTATGTCTAAATGTATTGTATGTTGTGTGCGTGATTTTACCTTGCAAAGGTATATTTTAATCCGCACACACAGAAACAATTAAACATAAGTGTAAATTTTTGGTTCAAATGTGACAAAGGCAGGTACGTGACTTGTGCTGTAGGTCACATTGAGGCTTTTCTTGTGTTGTTAATGATGTCCAAGAGTTTGTTGTAGGTGAATCCGCTGAAGTCGGGTATGACGTAGTCACACTTGTCTTTGATTGCCTCGGCAGGATTGCTTGTGGAAAGTCCTATCGTGAATATCCCGGCAGACATGCCTGCCTGTAGCCCAGTGAATGCGTCTTCAAACACCACACACTCATCGGGCTGCACTCCAAAAACGGAAGCTCCCTTGAGGTAACAGTCAGGATCGGGTTTGGAGGCACTGAAGTCTTCAGACGTGAGGACACGGTCGAACAGGTCGTGGAAGTGGGGCATCTGCAGTGCCACGCTGTCCATCTTCTTCATGTTGGAGCTGGTGACCACCGCACACTTCACCCCATGGGTTTTTAGGTCGGTGATGAAGTCCAGAGCTCCAGGAACAAACGTGTAGGTCATATGCTGTTCCCACTTGTCGAGTTCCCTGGTAAGTTCTTCCCTTACCTGTCTGTCTGGGAAATAGTTGTCGAATATCTGCACGAGTGTAGTACCTTTTATCTTGTATTCCAGATCTTTGATATCAGGTCGGTATTTACGTGCCATACTGCCCCAGAACTGAGTGTATTGTCCTTCAGTGTCGAACAATGTGCCGTCGAGGTCGAATAGTGCAGCTTTAATTGTTCTTGTCATGTTGTTTGTCTTTGTTTGTGTAATATCCATAGTATAATATAATAAGGTGTTGATATGAACTCATTAGTGTTGCCTATTGGAGTCCGCTCAATTCTTTTCCGATGGACTGCAACTCATTGCTGACGAATTTGAGACGTTCAATGATTTCAAGTTTTTTATTGGGTTGTCCCTTGTCACGCTTGATGGCCTCGCGCGCACCGTCCAGAGTCATTTTGCATTCCTTGACGTAGTGATACACAGTGCGTACAGCGTCGATGTCTTCTTTGGTATACTGGCGGATACCTCTGCCTGCCTTCTTAGGGTGTATGGATGGAAATTCCTTCTCCCAATAGCGTAGCAGAGTTTCTGTGACTCCCAGAAGCTCTGCTACCTCGCGTATTGAGTAATACAGTTTTAGGTCTTTGTTAGTGTTCAGCATATCATGCCTTGACAGGGATGTTCTTTATCACTTCCACAACATAGTCATACGACTTGCTTACCGACGGTATGTAACAGCGTTCGTTTGGCGTGTGAGGTGAGCGGAGTGTAGGACCGATGGATGCCATGTCCATCTCTGGGTATTTTGGTCCGATGATTCCGCACTCAAGACCAGCATGGACAACCAGTATCTTTGGTCTCTCGCCATACATTCTTTCGTAGACATCAGACATCTCCTTTACGAACGGACTCTTGGTGTTAGGCAACCATCCGTTGTAGCCGCCCTCGAACTCCACCTTCATTCCAGCCATTGCGAAGCACGTGCGTAGGCTGTTGCAGAGATACAGTTTCATGCTGTCCATGCTGCTTCGTGCCAGAATCTGTACACTGGCGTGACCGCCTGTGATGGAAATGATGGCGAGATTGCTTGATGTCTCCACAATTTCGGGAATGGTGGGTATGTTGCGAAGCACTCCGTCATGGGCGGCAAGAACAGCATCGATGAGGTTTGACTGAATATCTGCAGGAATTTTTGTCGCAGGCATGTCGCACGGTATGGCAGAAACAATAATCTCCTCCTTTTCAATGTCGTGGTATTCGTGATTGAAGGTCTTGGCGCATTGTCCGACCAATTGCTTGAATTCTTCTTCACAAGCCTTAGATACGATTACCACAGCCTCTCCGTCACGTGGAATGGCATTGCGCATATTACCTCCGTGCCAGCTACACAACTGTGCTATACCTGTGTTCACTGTCGCAAAGAGGACACGTGCCATCAACTTGTTTGCATTGGCGCGACCTTCGTTGATTTCAAGTCCAGAATGACCTCCCAATAGACCTTTGATGGTGATGCGGTAGGCTACAGACTCTTGTGTGTCCACGGGCTGTTCCTTATAATCGAGCGTGCAGACAACGTCAAGTCCACCAGCGCATCCTATGGTTATTTCTCCTTCAGTCTCACTGTCTATATTGAGAAGATATTTGCCCTTGAGCGTTTCGGGAGAGAGGTCGAAAGCACCATACATGCCAGTCTCCTCGTCTCTGGTTATGAGTACTTCTATAGCCCCGTGTTCGAGGGTATTGTCTTCGATAATAGCCATGGCTATTGCTACACCCATACCATCGTCAGCTCCGAGAGTAGTACCTTTGGCACGTACCCAGTCACCGTCAATCCATGTCTGTATGGGGTCTGTCTCGAAATTATGCGTGCTGTCATTGGTCTTCTGTGGTACCATGTCCATGTGCGCCTGCAGGATGACTGTCTCACGGTTCTCATAGCCTGGAGTGGCTTTCTTGCGCATTACTACATTGCCAGCGTTGTCAATGAATGCTTCGTCGCAATGCTGTTTGCCGAACTCAAGCAGGTAATTGGCAACAGCCTCTGTATGTCCAGACGGACGTGGGATTTGTGTAAGCGCATAGAAACAATGCCATACGTTCTGAGGTTTCAAGTCTGTTATTTCCATAGTCTGTGTTTATTAATTAGTTATTGATTATTGTCTGTGTGCGTTTCGTGCCTTTTTGTAGGAGCATCATAACGGAATAAATGCCGAGTATGGGCATTAGTGCAGTCTGGATTGCATGGACTATAAGCACGAACGTCTCAGCATCGGCATCTACTCTGACACCTGAAAGCAACAGAACGGTCTTCACCGCAAAATGCCATGAACCCATCCCGTTGGGTGTCGGTACGATAACAGCGAAACTACCTACTGTGAATGCCACCATTGCGACATCTATACCAAGGTCTCTTGTAAATTCGAAGCAGTAGAAAGTGGTGTAGAAATGTAGGAAATAACTGCCCCATATACCTATTGTGTATACAGTGAACAGCCATTTATTGCTGACATCCTTCAAAGAGAATACACCCTCTTTGATGCCTTTGGCGAACCTGACAAGTCTAGCGAATATCTCAAAACGACGTACAAGTATCCAAAACAGTCCAACGAGAATCAGAACACAGACAGTCATGATGATGTAGCCAAGAGTGTTCATGTGGTTTATCACATCACTACAACTTGTTCCCGTGACATCAAAGAACCGTGTGAACATATCTATGTGCAGTATAAACACAATGACTGCCATGAGCAACAGCAACAGTGAATCGACCACACGCTCTGCAACGACCGTGCCTAGAGATTTCGGGAAAGACGTGCCGTCGTACTTGGACAAGACACCACATCTGACCATTTCTCCAGAGCGGGGTATGATGAGGCTTGTGGTGTATGAGATGAATATTGCGTGGATGCAGTCGGACGTGTTGGGGTACTCGCCCAGCGGAGCTAAGGTCTGCTTCCAACGCAGCCCACGGAATATCTGCGCTGTAACACCGAACACAAGGGAAAGTGCCATCCACCACCAGTTAGTCCCATTCTTGAGCGTGTCTGCCACTTGATTGAAGTCGAATCCGCGGTACATCCACCACAAAATGGCAGTGCCAAGTAGTATCGGCAACAAAATGTTCAGTGTGTTTTTGATAATCTTCTGCGAGTTCAATGTGGTGTGATTTTTTTTACTTACCTTTGCCAATGCAAATTTATGAAATAAATACGAATGAGAGGATAGGATGAGTGGAGAAATTTCAAAAGTGAGGCCTAAGAAGTTCTTGGGACAACACTTCCTGACTGATATGGGTGTTGCACAGAGAATCGCGGATACAGTGGATGCGTGTCCCGACATTCCAGTGCTCGAAGTGGGACCGGGCACGGGGGTGCTTACACAGTTTCTGCTTGCCAAGGGACGTGAACTGAAAGTCGTGGAGATTGACAGGGAATCTGTGCCTTATCTTCATGAGCACTTCCCGCAGTTGGGCGAAAATGTAATTGAGGCTGATTTTCTGAAGATGGACTTGCAGTCGGTGTTCGGCAACAGCCCCTTCGTACTCACGGGAAATTATCCATACAACATATCGAGTCAGATATTCTTCAAGATGCTTGAGTACAAAGACTTGATTCCGTGTTGCACCGGTATGATACAGAAGGAGGTAGCAGAACGTATGGCTGCGACTCCAGGTACTAAGGCGTATGGGGTGTTGAGCGTATTTGTGCAAGCGTGGTATGACGTAGATTATCTCTTTACTGTCAATGAAAATGTGTTCAATCCTCCACCCAAGGTGAAGAGTGCTGTCGTACGTCTTACGCGTAATGGCAAGACTTCTTTGGGATGTGACGAGAATATGTTCCGGCGAGTGGTGAAAACGGTTTTTGCCATGCGCAGGAAGATGATGCGCAACGGATTGAAGCAGATAGTAGGTAAGGACTCACCATTGCTTGTTGATGAGGTTCTCAATAAACGACCGGAGCAACTGTCTGTGGAGGAGTTTGTAACCCTCACTAACAAGGTTACAACTTGTCTACAAGTCCCTGTCGGATAAGTTCTTCTTTAATGATTCCAAGTTGATGGATCATCCCTGAATAGGTGGGATTGTCCGTGTGGTTTTCGGTCTGTATGATCATACGGTTGACAGTGTACTTTGTGTTTTGTAGTACGATACCATGCCCAATGTCAATCGGACCCTCGTACTTGAGACCGTTAAACCATTCGAACAGTTCACGTGCCTCTTCTTGACTGTATTCTCTCTTGTATTCCATCGTTTGGTTATTCGTTTGCTTTGGTTTGTATATGCTTTTGGGTGTTGTTCAATAGCTTGATTATCAGATTGGCGGTTCTCTTGGACGCTCCCTTGTTACCAAGAATGGTGTGTAGATTGTCGTAGTCATCCAATATAGCTTGTCTCTTGCTTCCTCCCTTAAGAATCACGCCCAGTTCCTTTGCAAGGTTCTCAACATTCATTTGGTCGGCAACCAATTCTGTGACAGCCTCCCGTCCCACTATTAGATTGACTAGGGAAATGTATTTGACCTTCAGTATATGTTTGCGTAACCAAGAAAAGACTTTTCCGCAGACAATATGGTAACACACCACTTGCGGCACTTTCAGTATTGCCGTCTCAAGTGTTGCTGTGCCCGAAGTGACCACTGCGGCTTCTGCTTGTTGCAAGAGCCTGTATGTGTTGCCGAAGATGATTTTTACATCAGAATTTTCTGGAACAAATTTATTGTAGTACTCCTCACCGATGCTTTGCACTCCAGCTATGATGAATTGGTATTCCTTGTACCGCGTCGCCACATTGAGCATTATGGTCAGATTGTCCTTTATCTCCTGCTTTCTGCTTCCTGCCAAGACAGCGATAATCGGTTTGGATGATAGACCGAATGCGCTGGTAAATTCTTTGACTGTCTCGTTTCCGAAGATGGATGCTTTGAATTCCGCTACCGCATCGACACAAGGATTGCCTACGTAGTGGATGGGGTAGTCGTGCTTTTTGTAGAAGTCCACTTCAAACGGGAGAATGGAAAACAGTTCGTCCACATCCCTTCTTATGTTTTTTATCCTGTATTCTTTCCATGCCCATATTTTGGGGGAGATGTAGTAATAGACTGGAATATTAGTGTGCTTCTTAATATATTTTGCGATGTCCAAATTGAATCCTGGATAATCCACCAAGATAAGTACGTTTGGATTCCACCTAATGATATCTGCTTTACACTTGCGCATGTTCGATAGTATGGTTCCAAGATGAAGTATGACAGGAATAAACCCCATATAAGCGAGTTCCTTGTAATGCTTCACAAGTGTTCCATCGGCATTGCGCATCAAGTCGCCCCCATAGAACCGAAATTCGGCATGGGAATCATACCTTTTAAGTGATTTCATTAGGTTGGAGGCGTGCAAGTCACCAGATGCCTCGCCTGCTATCAGGTAGTACTTCATCCCAGTTCCAGACTTTGTCTCAAATTGTCAAACATCTCGTATGCCGTAATGTCAATTTTAGTAGGTGTGACTGTTACATATCCCTTGCGTAGCAGTGCACAGTCGGTTTCAGCGTCAAGTGGGTCTATGTTGTTGTAGCTGCCTACGAGCCAGTAGTAATCGAACCCTCTGGGGCTGAGTCTTTTCTCCCATTCGTTTTCCCATATTCCGTTGCCCATGGCACACACCTTCAATCCTTTATATTCATTCATATCAGGAGCGTTGACATTCAGACATACCCCCTTCGGTAATCCTTTCTCTAGAATAGTACCGATTATTTTACGTATATAGGGGTACATTGGAGTGAAGTCGGTGTCTGCAAGGTGTGAACAGTGGGAGAACCCTATAGAGGGGATTCCTTTCATGCATCCCTCGATTACAATGCCCATTGTGCCAGAATAATGAACATTGACTGACGAGTTGTCTCCGTGATTGATGCCGCCTAATACCAAATCTGGAGTGCGGTCACATATATTGGTTATTCCCATCTTTGTGCAGTCGCACGGGGTGCCGCTGCACGAATAGACTGTTAGTCCTGGTTCCGTCCTGATTACGTTGGTGGTTATGATATTGTTGAATGTGACGCATAGGGCGGATCCTGAACGTGGTCCGTCTGGACCAACTACAACCACGTCCCCAAATTCCCTTGCGATGTCCGTCAAAGTCTTTATGCCTTTAGCTTGATAGCCGTCATCGTTGGAGATGAAGATGAGCGGACGCTTTTTCACTTGTTCCATACTTTACTTTATAGGTCTACTAATTGAGTGCAAATGTAGTGATAATTTTTGTTTGAACAAGGAAGTTGCATAATAAAAAACGCCAACTTGACAGTTGACGTTTCCATTGTTGGGATATCGGGACTCGAACCCAAAATAACAGGACCAGAATCTGTTGTGTTGCCAATTACACCATATCCCAATTACACTGGCGCGGGACAAGGGACACGTTCCCCTCCTTTTGCGGCTGCAAAGTTAGATGTTTTTGTTGAACTGACAAAATTATCTCTAGAAAAAAGAATAATTTTTCGAGTTTTTCCATGTTGAGGGTTCCTCTCCCGTTTCCGCCCGTCTCAATTTGTATGACTGACGGACGTGCGAAAGCCAGATGTCTTCATCATTCTGCGCAGTATGGCTGTGCGGCATGTAAAACACTCGCAACTGCACTGTTTATGCAGTTATAACGTCCTTATGTTGTCATTTTGAGCGTCTTGGTGTTTTAACGGTGATGATAGACAAAAATAAATCAGAATTTATTTTGCGCTTCGCATTGTTTGTATTAACTTTGTCGAAAATTTATTTCTTAAGAATGAAGAGACTTACAAAGGATTTGAAGACAATCGTCGATGGCATTCAAGACAAGAAAGGAGTGAACATACGTGTTGTGGATTTAAAGAAAATCGACGATACGATTTGCAATTACCTTGTCATCTGTGAGGGTAACACTCCTACTCAAGTGTATGCCATAGCGGAGTCCGTCGGTGACAGCCTGAGAGAGAAGAGAGGTTTGCGCCCTCTAGCTGTAGACGGACAGAACAATAGCCAGTGGATAGCCATGGACTATGCGGACATCGTTGTGCACGTGTTCGTTCCCGAATATCGCCACTTCTATGATTTGGATCATCTGTGGGAAGACGCAGACTGTACTGACATACCCAATCTTGACTAATATTTATGAGCAACAATAATATCAATAGAGATAACACCTATAAGAGGATGCGTAAACCAAAGTTCAATCTGAACTGGATTTATATGCTGTTGTTGTTTGGTGTAGCGTTTGTGCTGTTGTCCAAGTCGGGAGGTACATCTTCCAAACAACTCTCCTATACAGATTTCGAGAATTGTCTGGACAGTGGTTACGTGAATGAGATACTGGTCAACAAGGACGAGTTGTCGTTGAGGTTTGCCATCTCGAAGACTGGAGAGAAATTTATCTATGGTGATGTAGCAAAAAATCAGTCGGCAAAAAGAATTCCTGAGGTGGAGTTCGGCTCTGTCGATAATCTTGAGAACAAGGTGGACTCGGCAAGGGCTCATGGCAAGTTTACAGGAAAGGTAAGCTACGAACGTGAAAACAACACCTTGTGGAATATACTGATACAAGTCGGCCCGTTGATTCTGTTGGTTGCCTTTTGGTTCTTCATCATGAAACGTATGGGTGGTGGAGGTGCCGGGGGCGGCATATTCAGTTTTGGAAAATCAAAGGCAAAACTGTTTGAACAGAGTAATCCCGATAGCCGGATAACCTTCAAGGATGTGGCTGGTCAGACCGAAGCCAAACGGGAAGTGCACGAGATTGTAGACTTCCTTAAGAACTCCCAGAAATACACGGAGTTGGGAGGCAAGATTCCCAAGGGAGCGTTGCTCATAGGACCTCCTGGAACAGGAAAGACCCTGCTGGCAAAGGCAGTGGCAGGTGAGGCGGATGTTCCGTTCTTCTCACTCTCCGGTTCTGACTTTGTGGAGATGTTCGTCGGTGTAGGCGCAAGTCGTGTGCGCGATTTGTTCCAGCAGGCAAAGGAAAAGGCTCCGTGCATTGTGTTCATCGATGAGATTGACGCAATCGGGCGTGCTCGTGGTAACAAGGCAAGTATGGGAGGCAATGACGAGCGAGAGAATACCCTCAACCAGTTGCTTACCGAGATGGACGGTTTCGGTACCAACAGCGGAATAATAATTCTTGCCGCAACCAACCGTGCTGACATCCTTGACAAGGCGTTGCTCCGTGCAGGACGTTTCGACCGCCAGATTCATGTGGAACTGCCTGACCTAAGTGAAAGAAAGGCAATATTCAATGTACACCTGCGTCCAATCAAGATAGACGAGACTGTGGATGTGGACACTTTGGCACGTCAGACACCAGGATTCTCAGGGGCAGACATAGCCAATGTATGTAATGAGGCTGCTCTTATTGCAGCGAGAAAGAATAGTACATGGGTCAATAAACAGTGTTTCCTCGATGCGGTAGACAGAATTATAGGTGGACTGGAGAAAAAGACAAAGGTCATGACCGACTCCGAAAAACGCTCTATCGCATTGCATGAGGCGGGTCACGCAACCGTCAGCTGGTTCTGTCAGTATGCCAATCCGTTGGTGAAAGTTACCATAGTGCCTCGTGGTCAAGCCCTTGGGGCAGCGTGGTACATGCCGGAGGAACGGCAGATCACTACCAAAGAGGAGATCCTCGATGAGATATGTGCGACACTCGGTGGACGGGCTGCAGAGGAGTTGTGTGTAGGACGTATATCTACAGGTGCCATGAATGACCTGGAGAAGGTTACCAAGCGTTCATATGGAATGATTGCGTATGCAGGCATGAGTGAGTCATTGCCCAACTTATGCTATTATAATAATGAGGAGTATCAGTTCAGCAGACCTTACAGTGAACATACTGCAGAGTTGATTGACCTTGAGGTCAAGAAACTGATAGCCGAACAGTACGACAGAGCAAAGCGGATTCTTGAAGAGCATAAAGAGGGACACGCACAGCTTGCCCAACTGTTGATTGAACGTGAGGTCATTTATGCGGAGGATGTTGAGAATATCTTCGGAAAACGTCCGTGGATGTCGCGCACCGAAGAGCTTCTTGCAGCCAATGAGGCGGATAAGAACAAAGGAACAGACGAGTCCGTGGATGACCATGCAGCTGAGAATGAGGAAATCATACGCAAGAAAGTGGTTGAAGCGGTGATTGAGAAGGCCAAGAACGGACAGAACGGTGCTACTGACGAGAATAAGCGCGGAAAAGATTCTGCGGTGAAGTCAGATGTGAAAGCTTTTCGGGAGTTGAAGGTGACCACATTCGATCCAGCTTCGGAGGGTGAGACTGTACACGAGTCAGAAGTTGAAGTAAAAACAGAACCTGTACCAGTACAAGAAACTTCTATCAAGCTAGAGCACGTGGAAGGTTCAGCTGATGTTACTGTTGCCGATGAATTGTCAGTTAAAACAGAGACCGATGGTAAGGTAGATGGCACGTTGGACGGAATGAGACCGATTGAATTGCCAGAGTTGATGACGGATGACGAGGTGAAGACGAAACGTAACGAAGTGAAAACACAACCTGTAACCCCACATGAGAACACTCTCTTTGGGTGGTGATAAGTATACTATTGGATATATGCAGTTGAAAAAGTTGAATAAGGAATTGTTGATACGTTCAGTTACAGGCATAGCTTTTGTACTTGTGATGGTGACCTGTATTTTGTGGAATCCCATGTCTTTTGCAGTTTTGTTTGCAGTGATATCAGGACTGACCACGTGGGAGTTTTGCTCATTGATTAATAGACACATGAACTGCCAAGTGAACCGCTTCATAGTTACGTTGGCATCCGTCTATCTGTTTGGAGCGGTAATGGTGTTCAACGCAAATATTACAGGTTCGGAGGTGTTTATCCCTTATCTCATAACAATCGTTTATCTGCTTATATCCGAATTGTATTTCAAGGAGAATAACGTGTTGATGAATTGGGCATTCTCCCTGATGGCACAATTGTATGTGGCCTTGCCTTTCGCCCTGCTCAGTACAATGAGCCTCGTTGCTGTCAACTATGGTATGGGGAGAGTCGGTGTTGCCTATGACCCAATGTATGTGCTTGCAGTCTTTGTGTTTATTTGGTTCGGAGACTCGGCTGCATATGCTTTTGGCAGTATGTTTGGCAAAAACAGACTGTTCCCTAGAATATCCCCAAAGAAATCATGGGAAGGTTGCATCGCCGACCTTGTGGCGTGCCTTGTCGTTTCACAGGCAATAGCGTGTTGGAGTAACGGGTTCTCGGGTAATGAACTCTTCAACCGTTTTGCTTGGGCGGGACTTGCTGCAGTCGTCTCCGTGTTTGGTACATGGGGTGACCTTGTGGAGTCGCTCATCAAACGTAAGTTGGGAATAAAGGACTCTGGGAATATTCTTCCTGGACACGGAGGAATGCTTGACCGCTTTGACAGCTCGTTGCTGGCCATTCCGATGGCGGTAGTGTACATCTATACGGTAAATGAGCTCCTGGCATAGAATAATACGGCTAACAAATAAAATAGATATATTATGGAGGAAATAGTTAATAATGAACCTGTAAAAGAACCTGTTCTTGAGCCACAGGAAAATGAGGAGACAGTCGTGCCTGCACTTGACACAACCAGTGCGGAGCCGGATTCTGCTCCAGCCAATACAGTGGATGACAATATCACGAAAGATGGTATAATAGAACGTCTTAAACAGATTACGGATGCAGACGAAGATATCAGCAGGCAGGAGGTCGACTCCCTGAAGAGCCGTTTCTATCGCATCTTGAGGGCGGAAAGCGAGGCAGCACACAAGAAGTATCTTGATGAAGGAGGTACTCCAGACGCTTTTGAACCGGTACTTGATCCACAGGAACAAGTGTTCAAAGACTTGTTGACAATAGTGCGTGAGAGGCGTGCTGCGCAGCATGAGGCAGAAGAACGCTTGAAGGAGGAGAACTACCTGAAGAAGATGCAGGTCATTGAGAAAATAAAGGCCATACTCGAAACTCCAGACGAGGTAAACAAGTCATATAATGAGTTCCGTCAGCTTCAGAACGACTGGAATTCAGCCAAAGAGGTTCCGGCGGAGAAAGCTACAGAATTGTGGAAGACTTATCAGACGTATGTTGAGAAGTTCTATGACACACTTAAGTTGAACAACGAACTCCGTGCCTACGACTTCAAGAAGAATCTAGACATGAAAACAGCTCTATGTGAGGCAGCGGAGAAGTTGGCTGACGAGAAGGATGTCGTTTCCGCATTCCGTCAGTTGCAGACACTACACCAACAATTCCGTGAGATAGGACCAGTGAGTCGTGAACTGAGGGAACAGGTGTGGGAACGCTTCAAGGCAGCATCAACGGTGATAAACAAACGTCATCAGGAATATTTTGAGGCACGTAAGGAACAGGAAAACCAAAACCTGGATCAGAAGACTGCCATCTGCGAAATCATAGAAGGGTTTGACACAGAGTCGTTCAAGTCCATCGCAGACTGGAATAATGCCAGCGAGCAGATAATTACGTTGCAGGCAAAGTGGAAAACTATTGGTTTTGCACCACAGAAGATGAACCAGAAAATCTACGACCGTTTCCGTGCTGCGTGTGACAAGTTTTTCGTCAAGAAGTCCGAATTCTTCAAAGTCCTTCGCGATAACATGAGCGACAACCTGAAGAAGAAACTGGAACTTGTGGAAAAAGCAGAGGCACTGAAAGATAGTCAGGACTGGAAAAAAACCGGGGACGAGTTGATAGCTCTACAAAAGGAATGGACCGAGATTGGTGCTGTTCCGAGGAAACACAGCGATGCGCTGTGGACTCGTTTCCGTGCTGCGTGTGATACGTTCTTCAATGCTAGAAAAGCCAACACCACTAGTCAGAACTCAGAACAGGCGGATAACCTAAGGAAGAAGAATGAAATTGTCGCAAGACTGGAGGCTATCGTGCCAGAGGAGACAGAAGGGCTTCGCCAGATACTGAAAGATGCACAGACCGAATGGAACGAGATTGGTCATGTGCCGTTCAAAGAGAAAGACAAGGTGTTTAAGGCGTTGAGGACTCAGATGGACCGCTTGTACAACTACCTTGGTGAATCGGCGTCAAAACGAAGGGTGGAGAATTTCAAGAACACGCTCAGTGATGTTGGCAACGACCGGGTTAGAGACCGTTTAGTAAGGCAGGCTGAGATCCTTCAGCAGGAGATAAAGACATACGAGAACAACCTTGGTTTCCTCAACCTGTCTAAATCAAACAAGGGCAGCAATCTCGTTGATGAATTAAACCGCAAAGTAGAGAAGCTGCGTTCCGACCTTTTGGAAATCAAGGATAAGATAAAGATTCTTGACCACAAGGAATAATAGAACTTATTACTCAGAATGACATTTACAAGCACTCTCCGCTTCGATAATGATTGCAGAGAGTGCTTTTATTCACATACTTTCAATCACAAAGAATTTGCACATGCAACCGTTGGCAGAAAGAATGCGTCCTCAGAAACTGGACGACTACATCGGGCAGTCCCATTTAGTAGGTGAGGATGCTGTGATAAGGAAGATGATAGAGACGAAGCGCGTCTCATCATTCATCTTGTGGGGCGCCCCAGGTGTGGGCAAGACCACTCTCGCCAATATTATAGCCAAAACGCTCGATGTACCGTTCTTCACGTTGAGTGCAGTGACCAGTGGTGTGAAGGATGTGAGGGAGGTGATAGAACGTGCAAAGTCTTCCCATTTTTTCGGGACAGGCAACCCCATCCTCTTCATAGACGAGATTCACCGTTTCTCCAAGAGCCAGCAGGACTCTCTGCTGGGAGCAGTGGAACAAGGGGTGGTGACACTCATAGGAGCGACAACAGAGAATCCCTCTTTCGAGGTTATCAGACCGCTCTTGAGTCGCTGTCAGGTGTATGTGCTCCAACCTTTGGATAAGGACGACTTGCTGAAGCTCGTGGACAGAGCCTTGATGACAGACATCTATCTGAAGCAGCGTAATATAATCTTGAAGCAGACGGATGCTTTGTTACGCTATTCAGGAGGCGATGCTAGAAAACTGCTCAATATACTCGAATTGGCAACGAACGAGTCGGATGTCATTGACGACAAGACCGTGATGGACCTGGTGCAACAAAGTCCGCTGGCATATGACAAAGATGGCGAGATGCACTACGACCTCATCTCCGCATTCATCAAGAGCATACGTGGCAGTGACCCCGATGCTGCGGTCTATTATCTTGCACGTATGATTGAAGGCGGTGAAGAACCTGAATTTATAGCACGTCGGTTGATAATATCGGCAAGCGAAGACATCGGTCTTGCCAATCCCAACGCATTATTGATGGCCAATGCCGCATTTGACGCAGTGCATAAGATAGGATGGCCAGAAGGACGTATCCCGTTGGCGGAGGCTACAGTGTATCTAGCAACCAGTCCCAAGAGTAATTCTGCATACATGGCAGTTAACAGTGCCTTGCAGTATGTCAGGGAGAGTGGAAACCTACCAGTGCCACTACACTTGCGTAATGCCCCGACAAAACTTATGGAACAGTTGGGGTATGGAAAGGACTATAAATACGCACATGACTATCCTGGACATTACGTGCGGCAACAGTTCCTGCCTGACGAAGCACAAACCATGCGCTTCTGGCAGGCACAAGACAATCCGCAGGAGATGAAGATAAAGGCGAGAATGGACACTCTGCGTGGGGATGTGAAAACGGACTAAAAAGAATTTGATAGATGGTATACCCAGATAATTACGAGCAAAAGATTGGATTTGATGTAATAAGGAAAATGCTGAAGGAGATGTGTTTGTGCCCATTGGGAGCGGAACGCGTTGATTCGATGGAGTTTTCCTCAAAATACGATGAGATAAGCCATAAGGTCAAACAGACTGCAGAGTTCACCAGAATATTGAGGGAGGAGGAGTTTCCCGACCAGAACTACTATGATCTACGACCTGCACTGCGAAGAATAAAAATCCAAAGCACGTATCTGTTGGTGGATGAGTTGTTTGACTTGCAACGGTCGCTGGACTCTATCGACCGGATTGTGGGTTTCTTCAACAAAGACACAGATGACGATGGCAGTCGGCTGTACCCAGAACTGGCAGCACTGACTTGTAACATCAAGACGTTTCCCAATATTGTTAGGCGTATCAGTCAGATACTTGACAAATATGGTAATGTGAAGGACTCTGCAACGGTAGAACTGATGCGTATACGTCAAGAGAAGGCAAGTACGTCGAATAGCATATCTGGTACGCTCCACCGTATTCTCCGACAGGCAAAGACCGATGGCTTGGTAAGCAAGGACTCCACTCCTGCCATGCGAGACGGACGGCTTGTGATTCCGGTGGCCCCCTCGTTGAAACGTAAGATAAGCGGAATCGTCCACGACGAGTCCGACTCCGGCAAGACAGTGTACGTCGAACCGGCTGAGGTGGTCGAGGCAAATAACCGTGTGAGGGAACTGGAGAGCGAGGAACGGCGTGAGATTATACGCCTGTTGACTGTCTTCACAGACTCCGTGCGTCCTTATGTGCTCGACATGATACGTTCATATGAGTTTCTTGGGGATATTGACTTTATTCGAGCAAAGGCTCGGTTTGCAGTAATGACCGACTCGGTGTTGCCAGTCGTAGAGGACTGCCAACGTGTTGACCTCAGCATGGCGGTGCATCCGTTGTTGCGCATGTCGTTGGAAAAGCATGGTCGCACAGTTGTTCCGTTGGACATACGTCTGACCCCCGACCAGCGCATACTTCTTATCTCTGGTCCCAATGCAGGAGGCAAGTCCGTGTGCCTGAAGACCGTAGGGCTGTTGCAGTACATGTTGCAGTGCGGCATGCTTGTTTCCGCTGCAGAGAGTAGCCGTATGGGCATATTCCAGAATATTTTCATAGATATAGGTGACGAGCAGAGTCTGGAGAACGACCTCTCCACTTATTCCTCACACATAATGAACATGAAGGTGATGTTGAAGAATGCAAACTTCTCGTCACTCATCCTCATCGACGAGTTCGGTGGGGGAACTGAACCGCAGATTGGTGGAGCCATTGCCGAGGCAGTCCTCAAGAGGTTCAATGCTAAGAAAGCATTCGGTGTTATAACGACTCATTACCAGAACCTAAAGCAATACGCACAGGACGCACCAGGTATCGTCAATGGTGCGATGCTTTATGACAACAGGCTGATGCAGCCTTTGTTCCAACTGCGCATAGGCAATCCTGGAAGTTCGTTCGCCATAGAGATTGTGCGTAAGATTGGCATTCCTGAGGATGTGATAGCTGAGGCTTCTCAGATGGTTGGACACAGTTACATCTCTGCTGACAAGTACTTGCAGGAGATTGCTCGCGACAAGCGTTACTGGGAGAACAAACGCCAAGAAATTCATCAGAAGGAGAAGAAACTGGAGGCTACCATACAACGGTATGAGGAGGAATTCGAGAAAATTCATGCACAGAGACGTGAGATAATAGAGAGGGCCAAGGCAGAGGCACAGCAACTGCTCAAGAGTTCCAATGCGAAGATTGAGCGTACGATAAAGGATATCAAGGAGGCTCAGGCTGAAAAGGAACGTACACGGCAGATACGTGACAGACTGGACAAGTTCAAGGATGAGGTGGATTCAAAGCAGGCGGCACACCAGCAGAAGGTGACTGTACGCAAACCGGTTCAAACCCCTCCATCAGAAGTCCTGCGTGACAAATCAACGGACACATCGTCAGGCCGTCCGTTTGCGGTCGGAGGATACGTGAAGATGAAGGGACAGACGTCAGTTGGACAAATCATCAAGATGAATGGCAAGGAGGCTCTTGTAGCGTTTGGCGATATACAGATGAATGTCAAGGTGAACTGCCTTGAGCACAGCACAGCCCCTAAACGGGAGAAACGTGCCGCTGCATTTATTTCCGTCGGTTCGAATGACGGATTAAGGGATACCGTGCTCAATTTCTCTGGCGAGATTGATGTTAGGGGGATGCGTGGCGATGAGTGCATGAAAGCCATAAGCCTGTTTGTTGACGAGGCGTTGGTCACCAATGCGTCAAGGGTGAGGATTCTGCACGGCACGGGTAACGGCATTCTGCGTGAGCTTGTGCGCCATTATCTGGACACCATCCCGGAAGTGACTGATTATCGAGATGAGAACCCTCAGTTTGGTGGCAGTGGAATAACTGTTGTGGACTTTGGATGACCGCTTACCTGTATTGACTTTTCTTCAGGAAGTTGAGTCCCATGATGAATTTTACCGTTCCGTAGTTGTTGGTAAGGCTAAACTTCCTCTCCCTGTAGGCATAAGTGTGGATGTCCACTACCAGTCCCGTGAAGTACTTAGTGTTGTTCCAGAACAAACTGGTGCGGAAAACCACGTCAGTGCTTATATTGCGCAGGATATCCTTGTCCTCGTCGCTTTTGGTGATGTTCGACTGGCGGTAGCCTATTGATGGAAGTACGGACACAGCCCAAATGCAGTTTTTCCGGAATGCCCAGTTGTATCCGTAGCCAAAACTGACGGAGTAGTCCTTGTAACTTACTTTGCTGAACAGCAAGGTGGTGTCAATCTGTTGGGCTATGTCGCTCGACAGTTCGTTTTTGTTGAATGTCACGTCCACCTGATTGTAAGAGACCCCCAGTTTCCATGACCCACAACTTCTGCGCTGCACCGCGTTCTCACCGAATGCAGCAGGCCATGAATACCGCTTGTGGTTGAAGATGTATTGAGCATCGAACCCGAAACATTTGGAGTTCAGACCCTTGAAATCCCTGTTGTGGTCTTTTAGGTCTATGTCCGATATGCTCGTGAACTTGGCGGACTTGCCCGAACGGAAGGTGTATATTTCCGCAAAGAGACGAGCGGTGTTGAGGGAAAGTGAATTACGGTGTCCCGTACCGTTAGTTTCCCCTTTGGGTTTCCCGATGTCCCCGAGGTTGATGGAGTGACCGTAACCGATGATGCTCCAGTAAACGTATCCTCCAAGCACCAAAGGGTTTCCCGATTCAAGTGACATGGAGTTGGTAGTGCCTGTCTCGCTTGAGGTGATTCGGTAGTAGTCGTGCCAGTAGGACAGCTCCATCTGTCCTGTGAACTCGTATTTCTGTGGGGTCACATAATTGGTGTCACAGCCCATGAAGAAATTGGTGACAGCGTCCGCTGCCTTGAATATGGTGCTCAACAGTCCCTTCTCGGGCTTCTCTACCTGTTGCGTGCAAGTGCTGTCTGTCTGAATGTCAATTGAATTGGCGTCCCCTGCAACGGCAAGTAGGGCAACAGACAGAAGAATTGTAGTCAGTGGCAGTCTCATGTAGTTACAGTTTGCCCAGTATACGGTCCATGACCCAGTTTGTAGGAGTGGCACTGACTGACGTGCAGTCACATGGTTTGCCTTCGGTCAGACATTCTACAATATGGTTAATCAGCGGTGTCTGTACGTACTGTGGATTTGGAATGATGAATTCCTCTCGTCCTTTCTCTGTGTGCAGGGCGATTGGAGTATAGTCAAATACGGAGAAGCAAATCATTCCCTTTGTGCCCACTATTTCTATTCGGTCTGTGCGCGCAGAATCATGTGCAGCGAAGCACCACGAGCCACTGCCTATTATGTCGTTGTGGAATCTGAAACAGGCGTTGAATGTGTCCTCTACCTTATACAGTCCAGCCATGTTTGCTGCGTATCCTTCCGCATCCAAAATCACTCCAAACATGTATTGGAGCATGTCGAGTTGATGACTGGCGAGGTCATAGAAATATCCGCCCCCACCTGCGATGTCTGGTTGAAGTCGCCATGGCAAGTCGGTCTTGTTGTAGTCGAGTTCTCTGGGTGGTACGGCAAAGCGGATTTGCACTGACATGACCTTGCCGATGCTTTCCTGCTTCAAGAATTCTGCCACTTTCTTAAAATAAGGGAGATACCTGCGGTAGTACGCCACAAAGCAAGGTACTCCAGTCTGTTCCGAGATATTGTTGACACGCAGACACTCCTCGTAGCTTGCTGCGAGAGGCTTCTCCACATACACTGGTTTGCCTGCTTTCATGGCCATGATGGCGAAGGTGGAGTGGGTGGACGGTGGAGTGGCAATGTACACGGCGTTCACATTGCGGTCGTTAATCAGTTCGATAGCATCGGTGTAATACCTCTGTATTCCATGGCGTTGGGCATACGACCGTGCCTTGTCCTTATTGCGGCTCATCACTGCTACGATAGATGAGCCGTCGGCACATTGCAGTGCCGGCCCACTCTTGTGTTCAGTGGCTTCGCCACATCCGATTACGCCCCAACATACTTTATTCAAAGTCTTCATGCCTGTTACAAGTCTCTATCTGTTGTGCAAAAATACGAAGAAATCTCCAATGTGTAATATGGTGCGGTTGTAAAATCCGCTTTTTCGTGGACTTTACGTGGCTCTTGCCGACTGTTTCAATTGCCTGTTTGTGATTATTTCGTACCTTTGCACAAATTATCAATGATCAACAACAGTAGTCAATGAGTAGAAATAAGAAGAGTCTGCCTGTGCTGGAGAATGTGACCATCACTGCTGTCGCAGCTGAGGGGAAGGCACTGGCGAGGGTGGATGACAAGGTGGTGTTTGTCCCTTACGTCGTTCCAGGAGACGTGGTCGACTTGCAGGTGAAGAGAAAGAAACACAGTTTCATGGAGGCGGTGGCAGTACGGTTCCATCAGTACTCAAAGGACAGGTCTACCCCTTTCTGCGAGCACTACGGTGTGTGTGGAGGATGCAAGTGGCAGTGTCTCAAGTATGAGGAACAACTGCGTTGGAAACAACAGCAGATTGTCGACAATCTATCTCGTATCGGTAAGGTGGAACTGCCTGAGATTTCACCTATTCTCGGAAGTCAGAAGACACAGGCGTACCGCAATAAACTGGAGTTCGGTTTCTCCAACCGCAGGTGGATGACGGAGTCGGAAATCAAGGATGGAGAGAAGGTCATCACGGAACGCAATGCACTGGGATTCCATATCACTGGAGCTTTCGACAAGATTCTCGACATTGACAAGTGCTGGCTCATGCCCGACATAATCAACGACATCCGCAATGCTATCCGTGACTATGCAGTCAGACACTCGCTCTCGTTCTATGACCTGCGTCTCAATCAGGGCCTACTGCGCAGTCTTATGTTCCGTGACAGTAACACAGGAGAGTTGATGCTGCTTGTTCAGTTCCGTATCGAGAACGAAGACGAACGAAGGGAGGCACTCGGCTTACTGGATTTCATCGCTGACAAGTTCCCACAGATAACGTCGCTGCTCTATGTTGACAACCATAAGTGCAACGACACCTTTGGTGACCAGGAGATTATCAACTTCAAAGGCACAGACTTTATCTATGAGGAGATGGAAGGACTGCGGTTCAAGGTTGGACCAAAGAGTTTTTACCAGACCAATACCGACCAGGCGTACAACTTGTACAAGGTGGCGCGTGATTTTGCTGGTCTGAAGGGCGATGAACTGGTCTACGACCTGTATACAGGTACAGGCACGATTGCCAATTTCGTTAGCCGAAAGGCACGCAAAGTCATTGGAATCGAATATGTCCCCGAAGCCATTGAGGACGCAAAAGTCAATTCCGAAATCAATGGAATAGACAACACCCTCTTCTTTGCGGGTGACATGAAGGACATACTTAATGTGGAGTTTATAGGAAAGTATGGACGGCCGGATGTCATCATCACTGACCCTCCGCGCGCAGGAATGCACCAAGATGTGATAGACACCATCCTTTTTGCCGAGCCTGCCAAGGTCGTATATGTCAGTTGCAATCCAGCCACTCAAGCGCGCGACTTGCAACTGCTTGACGTGAAGTACAAGGTCTCGAGGGTGCAGCCTGTGGACATGTTCCCCCACACACAGCATGTTGAAAACGTGGTGCTGTTGGAGCGCAAAATATAGACGTTGTAAACTCCTTATTCCGTTTTTGCGAAAAAAAATACGTAGACCAGCCTCTAATTGGCAATTATTTTATACCTTTGCAGTCGCTTATGCTGGTCCGGTAGCTCAGCTGGATAGAGCAACAGCCTTCTAAGCTGTGGGTCTTGGGTTCGAATCCCAACCGGATCACTTTTTTATTTTGTCCGTCTCTTTACTTGTCAGTAAAGGGACTTTTTTATGTGATTATCTCAGCGTTTCCGACCACTGTGCAGTGGTGTTTGCCATCGGCACTTTCGACTTGAACTCCTCATGGTGCTCGGGTTCAGTCAGTATCAGTTGCGCCCTGTTCTCAGAATGTTCTTTTTTGATTACCTCTACACGCACTTTCGCAATGCCTGACTTTACCATATCCAGTTCAGCCGCAGCGACCTTAGACACGTCGATAATCCTACCTTTGATGTAGGGACCTCTGTCGGTCACCTCCACGACGGTAGACTTTCCATTCTTCAGGTTGGTTACCTTGAGTCTGGTTCCGAACGGGAGCGTTTTGTGCGCACAAGTAAACTTATACATGTTATAGACAGATCCGCTTGCGCTCTTACGTCCGTGGAAGCCAACTCCGTAATACGAGGCAGTGCCAGTATAGGTCTGTGCCTTCGCCATAGTGGCTATGGTACATAAAACAACGATTGCTATTAGTTTGGTCGCACGTACGGCAAACCAATTTCTTACACATAAATTTCTTTCCATAATACATTTCATTCTATGCGGTGTCACACCGTCCAAGGCCTTAAGGCCACTCACATTTCAATTTCATTGTCCACGTATGGACTCACATTTCGGCTGCAAAGTTAGTAGTTTTTCTTGAAACTGCCAAATTTTCCTGTGTCCAACCCTAATTTGTGGCTACTAGACATGCTCTGTGAGCATTTATTTGTTACCTTTGCGGTCAATAAAATGAATTATGGGAAAAGGGAAACTGGCTAAATTTGCCGACATGACGGCAAATCCGAAGGTGAGGGAATACTCATATGGTGAACTGCGGAAGAACGGATGTCCTCTAAAGGGCAAGTGGGGCGAGGAGTTCTTCGGGAACGACCGCCCAATAGTGCTAGAACTGGGGTGCGGACGGGGTGAATATACTGTAGGACTGGCTCGTCGGTATCCCGAGTGTAACTTCATTGGGGTTGACATCAAGGGTGCACGCATGTGGCACGGAGCCAAGCAGGCATTAGAGGGGCAGATGGGCAATGTGGGATTTGTGCGCACTGGCATTGAGTTTCTTGGTGAGATATTCGGGAAGGATGAGGTGAGCGAGATTTGGCTGACCTTCAGTGACCCACAGATGAAGAAGGTGACGCGCAGGCTCACGTCCACTTTCTTCATGAATCGTTACAGGCTGTTCCTTGTGGACTGCGGACTCATTCATCTGAAGACCGATTCTAATTTCATGGCGACCTACACTCGTCTGATGGCTGAGCGCAACGGACTGCCGTTGGAAGAGTGTACAGACGACCTCTACCACTCACACTTGGCTGCTGATGAGTCTCCGTTGGTGAAGATCCAAACCTATTATGAGCGTATGTGGCTTGACCGTGGACTTTCCATCAAGTACCTACGTTTCCGCCTGCCCCATGAGGGTACACTGGCAGAACCTGATGTGGAGATTCCCATTGACGAGTATCGGTCGTACGATCATCAGGTGAACACCACCGTAAGGGTGAGGAAATAAGTGCTGTTCAGGCGGTTACTGGCTTACTAGTGACTTGATTCCTTTGCCAATCCAATAATTGACTTCCGTAAATTGGCTCAAGTTTAGATTTACGTGAGTACAAATAACGGCACATTTACCTGATATATGGTAAAAGATGGCGAAAGTTTCGCCAATCCCAAGAAATTCCGTTATCTTTGCAGAGCAACTTGGAAAAGTCTGGATTAAACGAGAAAATAAAAATGGCAAACATAATTGTTAAGAATCAACAGATAAAGACTCTATCAAAAAATGGTGCCGATTATATTTGTATCACCGATATAGCGAGACAAAAGAATGCAATAGAGCCCAAAGATGTGGTAAAGAATTGGCTACGTTCTAAAA
>CAVFVJ010000043.1:0-55787 GCA_963626085.1 Alistipes ihumii
CCACAGCCTGCAGTCCGATGGCAGTCTGCCAGTTGGCAGCACTCTCCTGTTTTGAAGGTTCTCCTTGACGGAGATACTCGTCAAACGATGCTATGTAATTCTTCCCGTTGTTCATCTCTTTTTCAAATATTTAATGATGGTCTGGATGGAAGTGGCTTTCCTGCCCACCTCTGCGTATCGTTCGAAAATGGAGACATCCATCTTGAGGAAATCGTCCATGTCCATACGGAGGTCTTCACTGAGGAATCGCTCCACATCTTTCAGATAGCGCAGGTTCACCTTGGGCGCACAGGCGATGAGGTCGCATAGAGCCTTTTCGGGTGTCGCCATCAAGAAGGTGTACGTCTGCTTGTTGACAATAGTCACGCCTATGGGAAAGGCATCACGGCTGACGCAGGTGTAGTCGAAGCGCCCCAAGGGCGTGTCGAAGCATCGAGTGTGCTTGACGGTCATCGACTGGACGCTATAGACTGCCTCGGGAATGAGTCCGTAGTATCTTAGTGCCGAATGCATGGATACATAAGAGGGCGCATACACATGGTTGGCTATCAACTCAGGCGAAAGCGGTACCCGTGTAACCGTCGGTGACACCACATAGAGTCCTTTTTTGATTCTCAACAGGAGTCCATTACGTTCGAGACTGCGCACCTTGTGCCCTCCCGCCTTGATGTCGGGATACAGGGAAGCAAGGGTTGCCATGCTCACCGGAATGTTGGCCAATGTCGCTAATTCGTTATTCATATCGCAAAAATAGCACTTTTCCGCATAACAAACGAAAGTTTCCTTATTTTTCTGTTCATTATATCGCTAATTTATACCAATTCTAATTATCAGAGTAGGGAATAGAGATTATTGCATCTTTATACAGATGAAATCTCCGTTCCGTACTACGGAATGTGCATTCGCAAGTTCGGAACGGCCATTCCGTAGTACGGAACGTACATTCCGAACAACGGAACGGAACTTTCTTATAGTCGGCCATAAATACAAGAATATCGACCATTCTCTCTGCTAAAGTCGGCTTTATCGACCATTTTTTCTGATGTTGACTTGATGTATTGGTCAATATCAGATTTCAGATGGCGGCAAGTTCTGCACATTCAACTTTAGTTCCATTACATAGAAGGTAGTTGCTGTTTCAAGCGTGATATCAATCTGCTCCGACCATAAGGATCCATGCCACACGGTCTTCCACTCAAACGTGAAGATTTCTCATCAACGTGATTCTACATCAAAATTCCCTGCCTGAAGATTAGTTTTTCTCCAGGCAGGGAATTGAAAAGTAACGGTCAGTCCGACCGTTCTGCATTACTGATTCTCTTTATAAACAGCGCGGACGGAGCAGGAATATGAGGAGCTTGTGAATTCCTTGCTACTTTCTTGGAAGTGGAAGCAGTAACCTTTGTCACTGCTACTGCCATCGCCAGACATATCATCACCGCCAGCGTACCAGTAGTAACCTGACTTGTTTTTATCAGTAGCACTACCATATTCTTCTATATAGCCCGCAGCTGGGAGGAATATCGAATTGTCGGTATAGCCTGTCTTTCTACTGGTTATCTTATAACCTGCGACACCAGTTTCACTTTCCCACGTCCCTTTCCATACCCAATCGCATTCGTCGATAAGCTCCTGGAACTGAGCTTGAGTAGGCAGACTGCAAGAAGACCAATCTGTGGAGAAATAACTCAAATCGTTCTGTCCGGACATTACTTCATTCCATCGATAGAGATTATCACCACCATAATCTGAGCCATACTTGCTTGCATTACTCTCTGCCCAAAGCACACTTAGACCGAGGTCTACGAAGATGTTGCCGTCTATCAATTTGCGTGACTGGTCTTTATAGATTTTTCCGCCAACGTTGTAAAGAGGGAAGGCTATCACGCCGCCACGGGTTATCTCGAATCTTTCATTTCCATAGTCCACCACACTTTTATTATTACCTTCACTGTCAGCTATCGTTATCGTTTGAAGAGTATAATCACTCTGCGGCAACAAGGGGAGATAGAACACGCCAGGCTTACCCTCTGTCGCGCCACTGAAGGTGAACGTCACTATGTCGTTACTGCCAGCACTGGTTATATTGACATTGCTGCCTGACAGGCCAGTGACTGTAAAGTCGCCCGAAAGTGTCTCTTCAATATCAAAGGTAAGTGTACCAGAAGCATACGGCATATTGTCGATGCGGATGACAGCCAGACCACCGATACACTTGAACGAAATGCTCTTGTTGCCGTCCTCACCGCTGATTGTACCGAGCATCGGCATGTTGGTAGGGTTCGTGGGGTAGCTGCCGTCCTTGGAGAAGATGTTGCTTTCCACGGTAGTGTAAGTGTATGTGTCAGGAAGATGGTAGGTAAGCGTTGTCTCACCGGTGAACTTGTGTCCCTCGTTGTAAGGATAAACAGCGTATCCGCCTACCTCGCCTGTCACTTTGCCCTCGAATGTGGCACTTGTATCACCGTCCTTTGCATCATCGCCCACGATGGCAAACTCAGCACCGCTGTACGAACCACCGCTCACGGTCTGCACGAAGATCTTGTCGTCCTTGTGCCAATAGAATGAGGCCGTGCTGCTGCTGTTGTCCTTTGTCATTCCCACGCGTGTCTGTTCCTCGTTGACGGAGGCGTTGAGCGTCACTGTCTGTGAGCCGCCATGCTGCTGTTCTGCGATGTCGTCCGAAGAGCAGGAAGTGGCGAGGGCCGCTGCAGCCATAGCCACGAAACTGATGTACTTTGTCTTCATAGTCTTGTTTCTTTCCATAGTGTTTTAATCCCAATCATCATCAAAGTCATTCAATGTTGCACCTTCACTGAACGTCCCTGTGCCTTCCATACTGCTGCCAGTCAACAGGCTGTCCTGCAGCTTCAGCTCCACCACTTCCATAGCAGGAGCCTCGTAGTTCTTTCTTTTTTCCATAAATTCGTCTTACCTTGATAGTTAATCTTTTGTTTTGAGGCCGCAAAGGTACTAAATAATAAGGCGACAGTCACCCCCCCAGTTAAACTTTGTTAAACACCCGAAAACAGCAGGCAACAAGGCACTAAGTGATGTCTATGAAGCGACTTGGTACGATTTGTATCATTTGTCACATTCGTTGGAGAAATTTTTTAGTTGCGGATTTGAGGCTAATACAGCATAAATAACGTTTTACTTATAAAAACGAAATCATAAGAAATGAAAACAAAGGACATGTAGTGCGACAAAGGGATGCAACCACCAGTTGCATCCCTTTGTTCTGTTGTAGCGCCTACGAGAATCGAACTCGTGTTCCATGCGTGAGAGGCATGTGTCCTAGCCGCTAGACGAAAGCGCCATTTATATTGCTTTTCTCAGCTACCTTACTGTTCTCAGCTCCGCTTATCGCGGAAGGAGGGGGATTCGAACCCCCGGTACGGTTACCCGCACGGCAGTTTAGCAAACTGCTGGTTTCAGCCACTCACCCATCCTTCCAAGGAGACAAGCTTCGTCTGAATCAAACTCTTCTCAAACTCCCCTTGGGAAGATGCTTTCGAAAAGCGAGTGCAAAATTACGTTTTTTCCTTTGTTCCACCAAACGTTTTGGCGAAAAAGTTATATCTTTGCACAAAAATAATTGTAGAGATGGGGCAAAACAAGGATTTAGACCTACCAAGGTGCGCAAAAATGATTCGAGTGGGTGATGTGACGGATGAACGAGGAGAACTGAGTTTCACCGAGAACTCTTTGCTCCCATTTGCTGTTGAGAGGGTGTTTTGGATTAGTAATATCCCAGAAGGAAAGACTAGAGGCGGTCACGCGCACACAATCTGTGCGGAGATAGTGTTCCCTCTCAATGGGTCATTCGACATGTTCGTGAGCGATGCAGACGGTGAGCACACCTACCACATGGGCCGTCAGGATACAGGCATATACATAGGGCCAGGCGTTTGGTGTGAATTGCGCAACTTCACACCAGGGACTGTATGCGTGGTACTGGCATCCCACCCTTACATTGCCGAGGGATATATCAATGACTACGACGAATTCATGAAGAGATGACCAGTATGACACCATACACGCCGGGGCAGAAGGACGAATGGAACGCCTTGGTGAACGAATCGAAGAACGCCACCTTCCTCTTCGACCGTAACTTCATGGATTACCATAAGGCAAGATTCCATGATGCTTCACTGATATTCCACGACAGGAAGGGACACACGATAGCACTACTGCCGGCCAACACGGACGAACAGGCACACACCGTCTATTCACACCAGGGGCTCACCTATGGAGGACTACTGATGTCAAAAAGCATCCATACGAGTGAAGTGACAGAAGCCTTGGAGAGTGCCTGCCGTCATTTTGCAGCGGAAGGGTTCACAACTCTTTACTACAAGCCCATACCTTATATATATAATAGGTATCCTTCACAGGAAGACTTGTATTTTCTCTATAGGCACGGTGCACGGTTGTGCGCCCGCAACCTTTCACAGACTATATTCATCCCCGATGCCATCAAGATGGATCAGTTACGCAGGAGATGCACAGCAAAGTCCGTCAAGGCAGGACACACCATCAGTGAGGAGCGTGACGTGACTGAGTCCTGGCACATGCTGGACAAAAATCTTAGGGAACGACACGGAGTAAGTCCTGTACATTCCATCAGCGAGTTGACATTGCTCATGGGACGGTTCGAGGACAGAATCAAACTGTATGTCGTGAAGAACCAGACTGGCGACGTGATTGCAGGAACGGTGGTATTCGACACTGGACAGACCGTACATACACAATACATCGCAGCCAATGCAGAGGGGAAAGCAACAGGCGCATTTGACCATCTGATGTCACACTTGCTCACCGAGGTCTATGCTGACCGACAGTACCTCGACTTTGGCATATCCACAGAACAAGGAGGACTGGTTCTGAACGAAGGACTGACCTTCCAGAAAGAGTCGTTCGGTGGCAGAGGAGTATGCTACGACACGTGGGAGTTAAACCTTTCAACGTTTCTTTAGTCGTATATGAAACGATTGTACCACAAGAAATAAACTCAATAAAAACAGATACAACATGAAGCAATTCAGTCTATTGGCATTCTTCCTACTGTTGTCCCTCGGTACTCACGCCCAGGGATGGGGCGGAGGCGGCTGGGGATGGGGCGGTAACGAAGAGACCTCGCAAGCCAAGACCAGTCAGAACAAAGCCGACACTTATGTGGACCAGGCAAAAGTACTAATCAAAAAGTTCAAACTCAAGAAAGAAAAGAAAGACCTGTTCTCAGTGATTTACCTCAACTGGCAGAACGATCGCTTCAACGCTGTCAACCCTACAGGCGGTGACCAAGAGAGCGAGGAGTCGTCCATCGACTTCGATAACCTCACCAAGGAAGAGGCAGACAAGTACGTGCTACAAAGCGTCAACAGACAACTAAAACAAATTGAGGTGGACAAGAAATACTACAAGGAATTCCAGTCCATCGTCACCCCACAGCAAGCCGCACAGATATTCCTTCAGGACACCAACACCATGGGGAACTTCTTCGGTGGCGGTATGATGATGATGATGCCACCTCCAGGATTTTAATCACTTAAAGACAAGACAGATATGAAACGAATCATATTCGCACTCTGCATAGGACTGCTCACAGCTGGGGCATACGCACAGAAAGACGGTGGTGACAAGAAGGCAGACAAGAAGCAAGAGAAGATAGAGAAGAACCAGGAAGAGCGTTACACGGAGCAAGCCAACCAGTATGTCGAGTCCTTCGACTTGGGTACCGAGACTGGAGCACAGTTCATCAGTCTCTACCTCGAATGGCAGAAAGCACGTGAGAACATAGTCGACAAATACGGCTTCCAGCAGAAGGCGGGAGCGGACGTAAATTTCAAGAAGATCACAGCAGAAGAAGCCGAAAAGATGATGGACGAGGAGTTCGAAAGGCAGAAGAAACAAACCGAAGCCGACAAGGAGTACTACGCCAAATTTCTTGAGATACTGACACCCGGACACGCAGCGCAAGTGGTGCTCCAGACACGCAACTACGCAGCAGGACGCATGGCACAGTTCAAGAACATGCGCCGGGGCGGAGGCATGAGGGGCATGCGATTCTGACGAACAATCTTCAATCAGAGTCAAAACAGACAGTACAAAAGTCTTTTTCCTCTTAAATAAGCACATTTAAGGGTCATAGCGGATAATTTACAACAGTTTTTGTTTAACTTTGCGGTTGAACTTAACTAAAGCTATTGACTGATGAAAAAATTATTGACTTTTGTATTACTCGCCACTTTACCGGTGACGATGTCCGCACAGCGTGTCACGGACAAGCTCGACCGCGGCTTAGTAGCCGTTCCAGGTCAATCCGGAGGCAACTTCATTTCCTGGAGAGTACTGGGTGAGGAATACTATGACGTGACCTACAATCTTTATTGCAACGGCACTAAAATCGCAAGTAACCTTGACGTGTCGAACTACAGCCACAACGGGGGCACCACTGCATCAAAATACAGTGTTGCCCCCGTTGTGCGTGGAGTGGAACAGGCACAGTGTCCACAAGTATCCGTATGGGCGAACGGTTACAAGGAAGTGCAACTCATAAAGCCGGTGGACCGCAATGGGGACGACGCCAGCAGCTATTACCAGGTGAACGACATCAGTCTGGGCGACCTTAATGGGGATGGGGTGAGTGAGTTCATCATCAAGAGACCTTGCTCGGATGCTGCAGACATGTCACAGAGCATCCGCTTCCACCATGTGGACTGTTATGACATCAACGGTAACCGCCTCTGGTGGATTGACATGGGGCCCAACATGCTGGCTGGAGCGGACGAGCAGTGGGACGTGGTGTGCTTCGACTGGGACGAGGACGGAAAAGCGGAAGTACTGCTTAGAGGTGCAGACAACATGATTATCCACCACGCTGACGGAACGACCACCAAGATTGGAGGCAACGAGGACACACGGTGGAACGGCATCGAGTACACGTCCACAGGCAACGAATACCTGCTGTATCTTGAGGGAGCTACCGGCAAGCCGTACCAGATTGGTCCGGCAGCGCATCCCGACTACATGGACTATCCACTACAGCGCGGACTCGACTCAGACTGGGGCACTGGAATCATAGGACACCGATCCACCAAGCACTACTTCGGTGCGCCCTACCTCGACGGACGGCACGCCAGCATCTACCTCGGACGAGGCTGCTACACCCAACACAAGATGATTACCTACGATGTGGACAAAACGACACACCAGCTCAACCAACGTTGGTACTGGGAATGCAACAAATCAGGTCCATGGTTCGGACAGGGCTACCATAACTTCGCCATAGGTGACGTGGACTGGGACGGCAAGGACGAAATCATCTTCGGGTCAATGGTCATCGACGACAACGGCAAGGGACTCTCCACAACCGGACTCGGTCACGGTGACGCACAGCACTGCTCGGACTTCGACCCCTACCGCAAGTATGAGGAGCAGTACGCCTGCAACGAGACCAGTCCGAACATGAACTACCGCAATGCGGTGACATCCAAGATATACTATCGTGTAGCTGGCTCAAGCGATGACGGTAGGGCTCTGATGGGCAACTTCACAGACCAGTACCCCGGTTCCACAGGAAGGTCTGTAGGATCCGGCTGGATCAGCTCATGCGCCGACAAGGAGATAAGTGGACTCGACCTCATGGACTGGAGCGACCTCAACGCACGCATCTATTGGGACGGAGACCTCTGCGACGAGTACATGGACTCTCCGGGCACGGCAAAGGCAGCTGTCGTATACAAGCCGGGCACAGGAACGCGACTCGTGCAGTGTGTGGGTTCACTCGCCAACAATACCAAGAACAATGCCGGAGCCATAGGCGACATCCTCGGTGACTGGCGTGAGGAGATGGTGCTGCGGTACGGAGACAACGCCTTCGTCATCTACACGACCAACTACCCGACGACATACAGGATACCGACACTCTGGTCTGACCACCAGTACCGCAACGCCATGGTATGGCAGACGATGGGCTACAACCAGCCGCCACACAAGTCATATTTCCTCGGCAAGATGGAGGGCATCACCACCGCACCACCGACCAATACCATGACAGATCGTGTCGAGATAGCCAACGAAGGAACTGTCACCAGTAAGGACGCACACCTCATCGTGTGCGAGATGAACGACACGAAGATAAAGATACAGGACGAGGCTGCCCCCTACATGATCACGTTCAATGTACCGTCGAACGTGGAGGGAACGGCAGAGAGCAACACCACCACACAACAGACACCTATAAACTACTCATACTACACATGTGAGGTGACTGGCGGTGCCCTGACTGGAAGCATGCGACTGGTGAAGCAGGGAGACGGAATACTCAAACTGCCGGCTGTAGATATGACCTACACAGGCGAGACCAACATTTGGGCAGGTACACTGGAATTCAACGGAACAATGAAACACTCGCCACTGTGGCTCAACCGCTTTGCCGAACTGAACACCAACGGAGGTGAGTTCAAGAGCATCAAGGCAGACTACGGGGCTATCATACGACCGGGTGGAGCAGACAATGCCGGTACTATCACCGTAGACAGCACACTCTACCTCGGGTTCGGTTCACGTGTCGTCCTCGACCTCTACTCAGACGGACTGAAGGCAGACCAGATCGTCACGGGGACACTACAGATTGAGAAGAAGACGTCAGATGTATGGCAAACCTACGGACCTGCATACATACAACCGGTCATCGAGGTTGTGGAGCACAAGGTAGACGGAGCCGAAACACTCGCCACTGGCAGTTACGTCATCGGTAAAGTCAACAAACTGACAGGCTCGCTCGCCAACATAAAGATTGAAGGCGTGACCAATCTAAAGGCTGGTCTTTCCATCGACAGCGACAACAACCTGATACTGACCATCGGCTCTGTGCGAGGAGCGTCCGACATCGTATGGACCGGAGCCGAGTCATCGGTATGGGACTTCGCCAAGACAAACAACTTCTATCTGTCAAACGACGACACAAAGGCTGCCGAATACTTCGTCAAGGGCGATATCGTAAACTTCACTGACGAGGCAGAAAGGACTACGGTTAGTCTAGAGGATGACATCGAGGCAGACTCCGTGATATTCAGGAACGAAACCAAAACATATACACTCTCTGGCATCGGTTCTATTCAAGGGACAAGTGCCTTCGCCAAAGAAGGAGTTGGTATCGTAAAGATAACCAACGAAAACTCATACACAGGCGGTACATACCTCAAAGGCGGAACGGTTGTTATCAACTCTCTCGCCAACGAGAACAAAGAGAAGGGGAATTTCGGTGTTGTCACCACATCAGCCAATAAGTTCACCATGGAGAATGGAGCGATACTGCAGAACAGTGAATCTATAATCAACGGTTCACCTATCAAGTTCATCGGAACGGAAGGCGGTATCATCAACAACACAGGTGGGTTCACACAGAACGCCACATTCTCTGGCACTCTCCTCACTAAGAAAGGTACAGGATGGCTCACCATCAACAAGGCAGGATCACTTGCCAAGATGACTGTTCAGGCAGGTACAGTCAACGCTACAGCCAAACCTGCCAACGCTGTCGAGTTGCAGGGCACGGCATCCATCATGGGAAGCGGCTTCCTTACCGTTCCCATTAACGTGGCAAGTGGGGCTACTGCGGCTCTGACCACTGTCAACAGGTCAACAACAGACTTGGCTCTTACAGGAAACGGACAGATTACGGTCTACTGCGCAGCCGAGAAGGGCAACGGATGGGTTGCCACACGCACACCGCTCCGACTCAACATGTCGAAGTTCGAAGGTACACTCGTGCCTGGTGCCACGGTAGACGCTGACGGCAGGTTCACCCTCGACACCAGCAATGGAGGGCAGGGATGGACACTCAACATCCCATCAGGCGTGTACGTACAGAACTCAGGAAAGACACTCCGCATGGGACAACTCACTGGTGACGGTTCACTCGGTGGATACAGTTCTTTCTCCAACGGTGCTGTAGCATCAGCCAACAACTGGCAGGTAGGCAATGACAGTACTGACTTCACATTCGAAGGTGTAGTAACCGGCATCGACAACTTCTCCAAGATGGGCCAATGCAAGATGACGGTCAAGGGAGCATGGGACAACACAGGTAGCGTGACAGTCTCTGCAGGAGAGTTGCACGTGAATTCGACTGCGACACTCGGCAAAGGTACGCTCACGGTAAGCACTGGAGCGACACTATCTGGAACAGGTACACTCACCAACTCGTCATACACCGTCAACGGAACGCTGCAAGTGGGTTCTACAGCAACCTCATACTCAGGTACGCTTGATGCAGGAGGCAAGAACATGACCTTCAGCACCAACAGTGTCTATCAGACATGTGCCCGCAAGTGCGCCTCTGCAAGCAGCGGTGGGTGCGCTTCACTCGCCAACGTGAACAGACTGACCATGAACGGAACGATAGAAGTCACACTCAGCAAGTACTCCGTACTCGGTGTGGGCGACTCCATCAGAGTGTTTGAGGCCAAGACTGTCACAGGAACTCCGAAATACAACTTACCTAACACCTTCATCTGGGATACCAGCCGCATCAACGAGGGTCTGCTCTTTATCATAGGACAGGTGGATGTCAACTCCGACGGAGTGGTCGACACGCAAGACGTGCTGAAGGTGTATGACTACATCAAAGTCAACACGTCCGACAGTTCAGAAGGAGCGGTGGAAGATGTCAACGGTGACGGAACTGTAGACAGTCAGGACATCCTCAAGATATATGAAATCATAAAGGAACAATAAACATAGTGCATACATGTACGCAATAGGAATGGACATCGGTGGCACAAACACCGTATTTGGAATAGTAGACAAGGAGGGGAAAGTCCTGGCAACAGACTCTGTCAAGACCCGGGACTACCCTGTGATAGACGATTTTATAAAAGCCGTCAGCGGTCGGATGAAGCAACTGTGTGACAAGCAGGGAATCAAACAATCCGACATCGTGGGACTCGGTATAGGTGCGCCGAACGCCAACTACTACCACGGCACGATAGAGCACGCCGCCAACCTGCCGTGGAAAGACGCGGTAATCCCACTGACTGACCTCTTCTCGTCGGCACTCGACGGACTGAAGGTATGCGCTACCAACGATGCCAATGCGGCAGCCCTCGGGGAGAAAGTGTACGGAGCAGCCAAGGATATTGACAATTTCATCATGATAACTCTCGGCACGGGAGTGGGGTCGGGCATCGTCATCAACGGCCAGATGGTATATGGCCACGATGGCTTTGCCGGAGAACTGGGACATGTGATTGTACGGCGCAACGGAAGGAAATGCGGATGTGGGAGAAAGGGGTGTCTGGAGACCTATTGTTCTGCCACAGGACTGGTGTGGAGCACCCGGGACTTCCTACTGAAGTCCAGTACACCGTCACTGTTGCGCGAGATACCACTGGACGACATCACATCTAAAGACGTGTATGACGCGGCAGTGAAAGACGATGCGGTGGCAAAACTCATATTCAAAAAGACAGGAACCATACTTGGCCAGGCTCTTGCCGACTTCATCGCCTTCTCCAACCCCGAGGCGATAATACTGTTCGGCGGACTGGTCCATGCCGGTGACTATCTCCTCAAGTACGTCCGCAAGGCAATGGAGGAGAACGTGATGGACATCTTCAAGGGCAGAACACGACTGATAGTCTCATCGATGAAAGATTCAGACATCGCCATCGTGGGAGCCTCCGCAATAGTATGGTAGTTGAATTTGACCGTGAGTTGTAAAATAAACACTTTTATCCGACTTCATTAGTCATTTATTTTCTATCTTTGCAAAACGTAATTAACTACTAAAAACGAATAATGATATGAAACCAACTCTATTTCTGCTCGCTGCCGGCATGGGAAGCCGTTACGGTGGCTTGAAGCAGCTTGACGGTCTGGGTCCTAACGGAGAGACCATCATGGACTACAGCATCTATGATGCCATACGTGCCGGATTCGGCAAGATTGTATGGGTAATCCGCAAAGATTTTGAGGACCAGTTCCGCACACAGATTCTCTCCAAGTATGAGGGCAAGGTGGCATGCGAACTCTGCTTCCAGTCTCTCGATGCCCTGCCTAAGGGGTTCTGTTGCCCGGAAGGACGTGTGAAGCCATGGGGAACGAACCATGCGGTGCTCATGGGAAAAGACGTGATCAAAGAACCATTCTGTGTCATCAACTGTGACGACTTCTACGGACGTGACGCCTTCGCTTCCATCGGGAAGTTCCTCAGCGAACTGCCTGAGGGTTCTACCAACAAATACGCCATGGTTGGCTTCCGTGTCTGCAACACCTTGAGTGAAAACGGGACAGTGGCACGCGGTATCTGCTCCACCAATGAGCAGCACCATCTGACCGATGTGGTAGAGCGCACCGAGATAATGCGGGTAGACGGAAAAATCTGTTACAAGGAAGACGGGAAGTGGGTCGAGACTGCTGAGAACACCCCCGTGTCAATGAACATGTGGGGCTTCACACCCGACTACTTCAAGTACAGTGAGGACTACTTCAAGGAATTCCTCAGTGACCCGAAGAACATGGAGAACCTAAAAGCCGAATTCTTCATTCCACTGATGGTAAGCAAACTCATCAACGAAGGTACAGCTACAGTGGAGGTGCTTGACACCACCAGCAAGTGGTTCGGTGTGACCTATGCCGCAGACCGTCCAGACACAGTGGCACGCATCAAGAGCCTCGTGGAAGCCGGTGAGTATCCAGAGAAGTTGTTCTGATTTTTAGTCCAACAATAACCAGTCCCTTCCACCCACGTCAAAGAGTGGAAGGGATTTCATTTCTTCCACATGAAAACAACAATTATAACGTTACTTGTATGCCTGCTGCAAAGCACTGGCATACAGGCACAGTCGCTCACCATCATGTCGTACAACTGCGAGAACGCATTCGACACCATACACGATGAAGGCAAGAACGACCAAAACTACCTTCCCAACAGTACGCGCCGGTGGACACGCAACAGGATGTACAAGAAACTCAAGAACATAGGCAAGGTCATTGCGGCAGTGAGCGAGACAAAACCTGTCGACATCATCTGCCTCGAGGAAGTGGAGAACGACACCGTACTCTCCTACCTCCTTAACCGTACACCCCTCGCGTCCGTAGGTTACGAATACGTGATGACCAACTCAGCCGACCTGCGAGGCATCGACGTAGCAATGGTCTACTCCCCCTTCACCTTCCACCTAATCAACCACCATGCCATACGCGCAAAGACCAGTACACCCACAAGAGACGTACTTTACGTAAGCGGTACGACAAGCTCAGACACGCTCGACATATATGTCGTGCACTTGCCGTCCAAACTAAACGGAAAGACAAGCGAAAAGAATCGTAGGATAGTGGCGGAAGCGATAATGCAGTCCATCGACTCCCTAAGGGCAGTAAGGCAACAACCACGAGTCATTGTACTGGGAGACTTCAACGACGGACCAAGATCGAAGTTGAGCAAGACCGCGTTCGGTTCATTGGTATGTCTCTCAGAGTCATACCTACTGCTGAACAACGACCCACACTATAAGGTCGGTGGTTCGTACAAGTACCAAGGGAGTTGGGACTGCATCGACCAGATATTCGTAAGTCCCGGACTGAACCGTTCACAGGCATACATCGCGAACCTGCCGTTCCTGCTGGAAGAAGACAACAAATACGGTGGCCTGCAGCCGTCACGTACCTATGTAGGCTATAAGTACAACCACGGGTACAGCGACCACCTGCCAATACTGTTACGAATCGAATAAGTCTGTGTCACAGTCACCACATTCCATTTTCCAAGAGCCACATTTGCACATGTATCGTAAAAGCCGTAACTTTGCGCCCCGAAAATCGTCATGACAGGCACACACTATGAAAGCGAAGGATTTGACTGAAGGCAATATAAAACGCAATCTTATAGAATTCTCGATACCCTACCTACTCTCCTATTTCCTCCAGATACTGTATGGAATGGTCGACCTCTACATCATCGGACAGTACTGTGGAGTGGAAAGCACCACTGCCGTAAGTATCGGGTCACAGATCATGCACATGCTGACGGTCATCATCATCGGACTGGCAATGGGAACCACAGTGGTAGTAGGTCAAGCTATCGGGGCACGCAACGACAAGCGCGCATCTGTTGTAGTGGGCAACACCATCACACTGTTCATGGCATTCTCCGTACTGCTCACCATAGTCCTCCTTGCCGGCACATCGGGGATAGTGGGACTGATAAAGACACCGGCTGAGGCAGTAGACGGTACGATCGATTATCTCACTATCTGTTTCATCGGTATACCATTCATCGTAGCGTACAACATCATTGCGAGCATATTCCGTGGACTCGGTGACTCCAGGAGTCCGATGTACTTCATCGCCATCGCATGCATCGCCAACATCATCCTCGACATACTCTTCATCGGCATCATGGACATGAGTGCCGCAGGGGCAGCACTCGGCACAGTCATCTCGCAGACTCTGAGTGTCATTGTATCACTCATAATGATACGCAAGCACCACTCCATCAATGTATCAAAGAAAGACCTCAAGCCACGTAAGGAAGCAATGTCTTCCATACTAAAGATAGGCATCCCCATATCCCTACAGGATGGATTCATACAGATTGCGTTCATTGTTATTACCGTCATTGCCAACATGAGAGGACTGACAGACGCCGCTGCAGTGGGAGTTGTAGAGAAAGTCATCGGAGCATTATTCCTTGTACCCTCAGCCATGCTTTCTGCAGTCAGTGCTATAGGGGCACAGAATATCGGAGCACATAGGATGGGACGTGCAAAACAGACATTATGGGATGCCATGGCTATTGCCATAGGCTACGGACTTATTGTGTCTGTCGGCATACAATTCACAGCCCCTGAAGTGGTCGCCATATTCACGGACGATGAGGGTGTAATCAAATCAGGGAGCGAATACCTGCGTTCATACATCTGGGACACTGGACTGGCAGGCATACATTTCTGTTTCAGCGGTTTCTTCTGCGCTTGTGGCATGTCTATAGTGTCATTCATCCACAATATCATTGCCATCGTCACTATGCGCGTCCCATTCAGTTATTTGCTTTCCGTAAACTACTCCGACACGTTGTACCCCATGGGTATAGCCACACCTATGGGTTCTGCCATATCAGTCATTGTGTGTATCGGGTTCTACGTGTGGATGAGTCGTAAAGGCAAACTGAAGTAAACGGTCCCATAACACAAGTCTGCATCAGAACTCATAGCCGAGGTTGATGTACAAATAGAACTGTTCAGTCTTGTTGCTCCACCCCACATTGGCACCCAACGGACCCACGATGGACTTCACATATGCTCCAGCCTCAACTCCCCACAGTGTGTTGCCACGGTCAAAGAACGTGTCGAACCCATTAGAGTGCTGCGCCACACCAAGTCGCACAACTCCATGGATGTTCTTCAAAACCCTTTCCTGAAGTCTCAGTTGAAGTGCCACGAACCTGTTGTCCGTAAACTCCACATAGCCCACACCAGCAAAAGGCATCTGCTGCGCCACGTAATGCCCGAACACTGGTCCTCCTATCACATTGCCGAGCATGTGTGGCACATTGTCACCGAACAGGCAACGCCCATACACCATCGGCTGTAACGTGAGACGGTCGTCCAGAGCAAATGACGTGCGCCAGAAAGCGTCTACCGCCGTAAATGTGTTGTCCGCAGAGTACTTGAAGAGGTCAGATGTGTAATAACCGAAGCCACCACTCATGCGCGAGCCACAGGTAGGGAAATACCAGTCGTTCTCCGAGTTATAGTCCGCCCTTGCGTGATAACTGAAGTAATGACTGTTACTGATAGGACTCAACTTGCCGCTCACCACAGCACTCTCCCCTGCCAGCAAGTCAACGAAATGATAGGTCTCCCATTTCCCCGACACTCTGAAATTGAAATTACGGACATTGAAATCCAACGGAGTCAACTCTATAGAGTGGAAGTTGTACGTGACATTATACATACGGCTACCAGCACTGTACACGTTTATGTCATTACGGTTGAACTCATAAGCGAACCGCAATTTGGTGAGACCAGCTGGATGCATCACCATCTCCCCACGAGCCTCGATACGCTTGCCGAGCCGCAGTGTCAAGTCCACATTGGTGGGAATCCCCATACGTACAGGCAGTTCGGCATTTGCCTGCAAGGCTGCCATCTCCTCCGTGTCGAACCTCGCTCCGATATGCGCCTGGGCAGATTTCCTGCCATTGACATCAAATATCAGTTCCCCACCCAGCGAGTCCTCATGCTCGGTATAGCTGATATTGTCACAGAAGAGATCCATGCGCATGGACGTAGCTATCTCCTCCATATCAGTTATGGAAAGGCTGTCGCCACCGTCCAGTCTGAATTTACGGCGGATGAAATTCTCGTCACGCACAGACAGGTTATTGAACGTGAACTTACTGAACCAACGCTTCTCGGTCATCGATGCCGGCTGTTGTTGGGCCACAAGATCCGGCAGGTAGTCATACGAAAGTCCGAGCTTGCGTTTCAGCGCAAGCAACTCATCCCAGTGTCTCATCGCTTCCTCCTCACCACGACGAATCAAGGTGTCGATGGCGGCAGACGTGAAACTGGCAGCTCCATAAGGCTTCGGATCCACACGTATGGCTATGTCCGTCAGATTCATATTCTCCTCGTACTTGTTCATACAGTTCAAGTCCACAATCTGTCCGATGATGGACATCGTACTGTTCAGTTCGTCCGCAGTCCGCAACGGAGTCTGCACCGTAGAACCTATTATATAGTCTGCCCCGAGTTTCTTCGCCAAGTCTGCCGGATAGTTGTTCTGCAACCCTCCGTCAACCAACAGCATGTCACCCTTCCTGACTGGAGTGAATGCCCCAGGTATCGACATGCTACAGCGCATGGCATCAGCCAGTACCCCACTATGGAAGTCATACTCCGTATTGGTTATCACGTCAGTCGCCACACAAGCATACTTTCGTGGCAACGAGTTGAAGTCGAGCGAGTCGTTATACCCGTGAGTAAGACTACTGAAGAGTGTCGCAAGATTCTTTCCCCTCACCAGTCCAGATGAGCCGGTTCCCTTCTGCCTGTCCTTCCCGAACGAAAGTCCCCTACTGAGTATATAGGTGTTCGACTTCTCCCTCATATCGAGGCTCTGATTGTCCAGCTTCTCGTTGTCTGACAGTATGAACGACCAGTCCTGCACCCTCACCATCGAATCCAGTTGCTGAGATGTGTATCCTATACTGTACAATCCACCGACAATACTTCCCATGGACGTGCCAGTCACAATGTCCACGGGGATACCAGCCTTCTCAATCACTTTAAGCACACCTATATGCGCCATCCCCTTGGCACCGCCACCAGAGAGCACGACCGCAACCCTTTTCCTTCTTTTCTGTCCGTGAGCCTGTGGTAGTGCTACTACCAGAGCCAACAGAAGTACTATCAGTCTGTTCATATACTCATCTCCGCACGTCAGTGCCCCACATCATCTTATGCCGTAGTGTAGAGAAAAACGAATGCTTCGGGTGCACCACAACCTTTACCTTATATGGAGCCTTACGTATATGCAGATGTATATTGTCACGGTAACTGTTGCTCCTGCCATCAAGCGACACGAGGAAGTTACCACTTCGGCTTTCCACTCTGAGATCCAGTTCTGCATCGTCACTCACTATAATCGGTCTCATGTTAAGACTGTGAGGAGCTACAGGAGTCAACGATATGGCATCAAGTTGCGGCACCATAACAGGTCCGCCCACACTCAGTGAATAAGCAGTGGATCCGGTGGGAGTACCCACAATCAGTCCGTCCGCCTGATAGGTCGTCAGGTATTCGCCATTTACCGACGTATGTATGGATATCATCGCGGAGATGTCGTGTTTAAGGATGGCTATTTCGTTCAGCGCACATGGATAGCCCTTCAGTTGCTGTTCCTCACACGAGAGTTCTATGGCACAACGTTCCTCCACCTCATAACGGTCCTCATAGATGTCGTGCAGTATCCCCTCCATCTCATCCGGAGAGAAATTCGCCAGAAAGCCGAGCCTACCGGTATTGATGCCAACGATTGGTATCTCCTGTCTGCCCACACGGCTGGCAGCATCGAGGAACGTGCCGTCACCGCCCAAGCACACAGCCACGTCCGCCTGCACCGTCTCACCGTTGCCTATCGGTGTACACTGCGGCAAGTCTATCATCTGGCGTGTCTTTATGAACTCCATGAACTGTTCGGGTATGACCACCTCCACATCCATGCCAGCCACCACCGCAAAGAACTTCTGTACTGCCATCGACTTACGCTCCTGATGTACATTACCGAAAAGAACAATCTTCATTCTACTATCATCCTGCCTCATATCCCTTTTCTGTCTATTTTATCCAAATTATTCTTAACGCACAATCGTGTATCAGATTTTTTACCTACATTTGCGTGCAAATATACGAAATAAAACAGAAGGTCAAATAAGCAGATTTATAAAAATGACGAATTTGAGCGTAAACATCAACAAAGTGGCTACAATCAGGAATGCCAGAGGAGGCGACAAGCCGGACATCCTGAAGTTCGCAACCGACTGCGAGTCATTCGGTGCGGACGGCATAACGGTTCATCCACGACCAGATGAACGTCACATAAGATATCAGGACGTGAGGGACCTCAAGCCCATACTGAAGACGGAGTTCAACATCGAGGGCTATCCCCAAAAGAGTTTCGTCGACTTGGTGATGTCCGTATGTCCGACACAGGTAACCCTCGTGCCCGACTCACCCGGTCAGATTACGTCAGACCACGGATGGGACACTAAGTCCAACCTCAGTTTCCTAACCGACATCGTTGCCGGCTTCCAGGAACGTGGAATACGCGTATCGCTCTTTGTTGATGCCAATCCCGAGATGGTAGAGTATGCTGCAAAAGCAGGAGCTGACAGGGTAGAACTTTATACTGAGCCTTACGCTGTCACATTCCCCAAAGACCGCAAGGCTGCAATCAAGCCTTACATTGAAGCAGCGCACACCGCCCACAGTTGTGGACTCGGTCTGAATGCAGGACACGACTTGGATCTCATGAATCTAGGTTATTTCATTAGCAATATACCGTTCACCGACGAAGTTAGCATCGGGCACTCCCTAATTTGTGATGCCCTCTATCTTGGATTAAAGCAAACAATTAAAGAATATAAAGAACTATGCAAGAATTAAGTATCCTTGAATTAGCCAAACAAGGCGGATGGATTATGATTGTCCTCGCTGTCATGTCAATCATAGCAGTCTACATCTTCACAGACCGTTTCATCGCCATACGCAATGCAGGCAAGGCCGACAAGTTGTTCATGGACCGCATCCGCGACTATATCAAGAATAACGATGCATACAGTGCCATCAACTACTGCCGTGTGACCAACACTACCACCGCACGTATCATCGAGCGTGGCATCAGTCGCATAGGACGTCCGGCACCCGAGATACAGGCAGCCATAGAGAACACGGGCAACCTTGAAGTTGCACTACTTGAGAAACGTCTTCCAGTATTGGCGACCATCGCTGGAGGAGCACCGATGTTGGGGTTTCTAGGAACAGTCACTGGTATGGTAGAGGCGTTCTGGGAGATGTCTAATGCAGGAGGCGACCTCAACATAAGTATGCTCTCCAGTGGAATTTATCAGGCTATGGTAACAACAGTTGGAGGTCTCATTGTGGGTATCGTCGCTTTGTTCGCCTACAACTACCTCGTAGCAAAAATCGACGGAGTGGTTAATGAAATTGAACGTGAATCACTTGCCTTTATGGACTTAATGAACGAATAGCAGCATGGCTCTGAAACGCAGGACAAAAATCGAACCGACCTTCTCCATGTCGTCAATGACCGACATTATCTTCCTATTGCTCATTTTCTTCATGATAACGAGCACTATGGTAGCCCCCAATGCAATCAAGGTTCTACTGCCACAAGGGAAGAAACAGTCGTCGGTGAAAGCAGTGTCACACGTCATCCTCGACAAAGATCTGAAACTCTATGTAGGCATCGGACAAGAGAAAGAGGTACCCGTCACACTTGAGGAACTGCCCAAAGTGATAAACAAGGCAAAGAATGACTCTACAGAAATGTTCATATCACTCTACGCTGACGAAACCGTACCATATAAGAATATAGTGGAAATACTGAACGTAGCAAACGAAAACCATTTCAAAATGGTACTTGCTACACGTCCTCCTGAGAAATGACCGCAAACAAGAAACGCAGGATAATATCAACAACCGTAACAGTCGCAGTACACTTATTGCTGTTACTTTTACTGGCATTCATCACCTTAAAGGTCTCCGACAGAGACGAGTTTGAGGATGGTGTGCCTGTGATGCTAGGCAGTGTGGACGACGCTGCAGGTGAAGACTTGGGAGGTCTGCCAGAAATGAGTGAAGAGTCCAAGCCTGAAGAAGATGAGTCCACCGTTGAGGAAATGGAAAGCACTCCTGAAGAGCCCGTCACCGAACAGCCAAAAGTAACGGAGAAGCCAGCCATAACACAAGACCAAGAGCGTTCCATTGCAGCAGAAGAAAAGAGGAAGAAGGAAGAGGAACTGAAGAAGAAGACTGCAGAAGAGAACGCCCGCAAACAGGCGGAAGCAAAACGCAAAGCAGCTGAAGAGGAGGCTAAACGCAAGGCTGAGGAGGAAGCCAAACGTAAGCTCGAAGAGCGCAAGAGGGCTGCCAGCGAAACGGCAAACAAGGCCATGAGTGCATTTGGCAACAACAAAGGGAACGGTAGTGGATACACCACTGGCAATGGGAATCAGGGAAGTCCGACTGGCAATAGCAATATAGGAGCCACAAGTGGAACAGGAGGAACAGGCAATGGCATCAGTGCATCTACAACAAGAAATATCATGTACAGTCCCAAACTCCAAATAAGCTCAGAGGAATCTGGAGAGACCGTCATCGAAGTGAGCATAGACAGCAATGGCAAAGTGACGCCCAAACGCATCAAATCAAACACTGCTGGCAGTCAACTGGGACAGTATGCATGGAGCGTTGTATCCCAAATAAAGTTCTCGTCAGGCAAGAACGGAGAAACCACAGACATCACCTTCAGGTTTCGTCCTCCAGCAAAGTAAAACAGTCATATCCCTCTCGAGGAGCGATGACACAAAAATATCGGGTTGCGTGATATCCATGCAACCCGATTATTAATTCATTGCTGCGGTACGACCGCAAAGAACTCCAAATCGGAATCCGAGTCGTTGATCAAGCTATGAGAACAGCCTTTCTTGCAATAATGGCAGTCGCCCTCATGCAAGGCAATCATCTCTCCCTCATAGATGACATGTCCATGGCCCTTCGTTATAAGTACAATTTCGCTACTCGTAGTATGCGTATGCATACCTATCGACGCACCTGGAATGAGTCGCGCCCGCATTATCTTATTAAGTCCGTCATTGAATATCCTCGCACGGAACTCCCCATCTCCACCTTGGAAATGAGGAGTCACCGTCTCTTCAATATCACTGAATGGTATAATCATAACAACAGATGAATATATCAGATAGACAACTCGTCCAAAACTGTAAACAGACTCTTGTCCATCGGTTTCTCACCAAGGATAGCACGGGAGAAGGGTACATACACTATCTCACCGTTCCTTACCCCTATCATCACGTTTCTCTGCCCTTCTTTTATCGCCTGGATGGCACCCACGCCAAGGCGGCTGGCAAGTATACGGTCACGGGCACTTGGAGACCCACCTCTTTGGAGATGTCCGAGGATGGACACACGTACATCGTAGCCTCCGTACTCCTCTTGCACACGCTTGGCATAATGCATGGCACCGCACTTTGGACTTTCGCTCACAATAACTATACTTGAGTTCTTGCTCTTTCTTATTCCCCTACCGATGTAATGCTCCAGTTGGTCGGTATTGGTCTGCTCCTCTGGTATGATGGCAGCCTCAGCACCCGATGCGATGGCACTGTTCTGTGCGAGGAAACCGGCATCACGTCCCATAACTTCAACAAAGAATATACGTTCGTGGCTTGTGGCAGTATCACGTATCTTGTCCACACACTCCATGATAGTATTGAGGGTAGTATCGTACCCGATAGTGTAGTCAGTACCGTCAAGGTCATTGTCTATAGTTCCCGGCAGTCCCACACATGGCACATTATATTCCTCCGCAAATATCTTTGCACCTGTAAGCGACCCGTTGCCGCCGATGACACAAAGACTGTCGAGTTTTGCCTTCTGCATCTGCTCATAAGCCTTCTTGCGACCTTCTGGAGTCATGAATTCCTTGGAGCGCGCTGTCTTTAGGATAGTGCCACCCCTACTTATGATGTTACTGACGCTCTCACTTGTGAAATGTTCTATCTCACCATTAATCAGACCGTCAAACCCACGGTATATGCCATACACCTCTAAACCGTTAAATATTGCGGAACGGGTCACGGCCCTAATCGCAGCATTCATTCCAGGTGAATCGCCACCCGAAGTCAGGATGCCAATTGTCTTTATATCCATACTTGTCGAAATTAATTTAACATCTCTTTTTACCTTAACCAAGACCAATCCACACTAACCGTCCCGAAACGGTTACAATCATTCACTTTCCATTGGTCATATCCTAAAACGGTTGCAAAGATACAATTAAAATCTCAGATTATGCACAAAAACCGAGAAACAGAAGAAGAAAACATTCGATGGAATCGTATAAAAGCCTATTTTGATTAGTTTCCCTACATTAATTGATTAGATTTCCAACACTTTCTTTCTACACTATCGACTACCTTTGCATCGTCAAACAAAAAAAGGCAATAAGCAAAAGTTTTCATAATAAATTAGTTAGACTGGTTAATAGTTAAATACGGATTTATCACATAGGCTTTGTTGGAGCTCGGGAGGGTACCAACAAAGCTTGAAAATCCAAAATCAAAGGAAAGGCTACAAACAAGCCTGAAATATCGAGACAACAGAACTCTCTTACTGATTACACCTAAGTATGCATCTTATTTGAATCACATACTGATTGGGCTGACGGATATCCGTCAGCCCAATTCATTCACTGCACCACACAAGTGGCCAAACGCCATTGCGAGACTCGTATACTATCTCATCAGATACCTGTTTCCCGTTTCCCCAACTACACGTCTGCTATAATCTTCAGTATAACCAGGGCGTACAGGAGATTCTGCCAATCCCGATTCTGTCAACCAGAAAGTATCATCGGCATCCACCTTCTTCACCACCATGTCATTATGTTTCACGACAAGATACTTATATAGTTTGTCCCAATCCCGCATCATCAAGTCCGCTGCACCATTACAATAGGTTGCCAGATATCGTCCGACCGCATTGGGTTGTGTTTCGCAAAGAGTCTTTGCCTCTCCATCCACCTTTTCGACATCACTCACGAACTGTTGCTCCAGCCTGTCGAGTGCCTTACGCAAGTCTGGATACATCTTATTATAATAAGGGTACACCATATTGCTTACTACGTTCTGCAACCAGAATGCAGACTCCCAAGAGAAAGTCACATCGTCTTGAACCCCCTTCACCCTCACATAACACTGAGGGATATCAGCCACCCCACAGTATACAGGCGTATAAGGAACCATATTAGCATCGTCATTACCCCACCAAACGATTCCGCCAACAGCATCTGGCAACCACGAACGCATCTGACCAACAAAAGTAAAAGCCGCCTGTTGGGTACTTATCGGACGCTCGTTGAAATACTCCTTGCCGTCAACGGTAAATGTAAGTGGACTGGGACGGTATGGCATACCGTAAGCACCTGCGCCAATGTCACCAATGATGTCCAACGGTGTTCCTTCATAATGGTCACGCATGTCATCTTTCAACCCCTGCAGCGACACCGGTTGTTTTGGTTTCACATAAAGCGGCATCTCGTCTTTCAAGTTCTCTCCGTTGATGTATGGCAGGTATTTGTCCATGCCGTCCACATGTCGATTGAAGAAACTCCACACACGGGCATCACAAAAGCGAACCCCACTGAAATCGGGTGCATTAAATGCGTCACGGAAACTAAACTCACTGTCCTTGCCAGAGAAAAGCCCTTTACTGCGAGCGAACTTGACATTCTCCTTATTATATAACACATCACCCTTAGGGAACAAGGTAAAGTAACGAGTTATGCGACTCTGGTTCGCATGGGCACTGATGCAGTCATCGGGTATGCGTACAGCCACCCATGCTGCCTTCTTCGAACCAGGCCCCATACCGACCATCTCCATCACCCACACCTCATTCTTGTCTGCTATGGTAAAAGACTCTCCTTCACTGCAATACCCATAAGTTGCTACAAGATTAGTCATAATATCTATCGCATTACGCGCTGAAGTGGAACGTTCCAAAGCGATATAGATGAGACTGCCATAGTCAATCAAGCCTTGAGGGTCAACCAATTCACTGCGTCCACCAAACGTAGTCTCACAGATACTCACCTGATATTCGTTCATCTGTCCCACCACGCTATAAGTCCGTTCTGTCTGAGGAATCTCCCCAAGATACTTATTTGTATCCCAATCGTATATCTGCCGCATTTCCCCTTTGGAGTGAGTGCCACCCACATGTCGGTACATGTTACCATACATGCCATAAGAATCCGCGCTGTAAGTCACGAACACGCTTCCATCCAGTGACGCTTTCTTCCCGACAATCAAGTTGGTACACGCAAAAGCCTGACACACACCGAGGAAGAGGAGTGCTATACTGAATACTGATTTCTTCATATCTGTCCTATATTTTCAGTTTACTTGAATCCACCGCCTTAAAACTCATGTCAAGTCCTTTCACCGAATGGGTAAGCGCACCCACAGAAATAAAGTCCACCCCACATTCGGCATAATCGCGTATCGTGTCGTAAGTTATACCGCCCGACGACTCAGTCTCATACCGTCCTGCGATAAGAGCTACAGCCTCACGAGTCTGTTCTGGAGTGAAGTTATCCAGCATGATACGGTTCACGCCCCCGACACGCAGCACCTCGTTCAGTTCATCGAAACTCCTAACCTCTATCTCTATCTTCAAGTCCTTGCCTTTCTCCTTAAGATAGTTATGGCAACGTGTTATGGCATTCTCAATTCCGCCTGCAAAGTCGATATGGTTGTCCTTGAGCAGTATCATGTCGAAGAGTCCTATACGGTGGTTCATGCCACCCCCTATCTTGACCGCCGCCTTCTCCAGCATACGCATACCCGGAGTGGTCTTGCGAGTATCTAGGATATGCGTCTTTGTCCCCTCCACACGCTTCACATAACGGTTTGTCATGGTAGCTATACCACTCATGCGCTGCAATATATTGAGCATGAGACGTTCAGTCTGCAGCAGACTCTGTATCTTACCCTTCACACTCATGACAATGTCGCCCGGTTTCACGTGTGATCCGTCATGGATAAACACCTCTACTTGCAAGGTTGGGTCAAAGCGGTGGAACACCTGCCTGGCGATTTCCTCACCGGCAAAAATTCCCTCCTCCTTTATAAGTAACTTTGACTCACTGACCGCATCCTCAGGTATGCAGCAGAGTGTGGTATGATCACCGTCGCCTATATCCTCCGCAAAGGCCAAGTCAATCAACCTGTCGTTCAATTCTTCTACTCCTAACATAATAATACTGTAATATCCGTTTGTTTTACACGGCAAATTTAGCAATTAATCCAATACTTAAAAGCACAGCTCCCGATTATTTGCTAACTTTGCAGGCGAATTACTCCCAAGAGGTAGAAAATGAAAGCGATTCTCACCATATCATTACTCGTCTGCTCCAACACATTCATGACATTTGCATGGTATGGCAACCTTATCCTGCGCCAGCGTCATATCTCCGACAGTTGGCCGTTGCCGCTGGTCATCCTGTTGTCATGGGGCGTTGCCGCCTTCGAGTACTGTTTCATGGTGCCTGCAAACAATATCGGTTCAGACATCAACGGAGGGCCGTTCTCCATAGTACAGCTCAAGGTGATACAGGAAGTCGTATCCCTGACTGTATTCGTAGGAATTGTCACCCTGTGCTTTCAAGGTCAGCAGTTCCACTGGAACCATTTTGTATCCTTCGCACTGATTGTCGCTGCCGTATTCTTCGCATTCATCAAGACATGACATAACAACGTTCAAACACCACATACAACTATGATTGACCCAAAACAGCGATACATGATGCGTGGCGTAAGTGCATCCAAGGAAGACGTACACAACGCCATCAAGAACATAGACAAAGGCATATATCCGCAAGCCTTCTGCAAAATCATACCAGACATCCTTGGAGGCGACCCCGAGTACTGCAATATCATGCATGCAGACGGAGCCGGTACAAAGTCCAGTCTGGCGTACATGTACTGGAAGGAGACAGGCGACCTGTCTGTGTGGAAAGGCATCGCCCAGGACGCACTCGTCATGAACACCGACGACCTCCTGTGTGTCGGAGCTGTGGACAACATACTTGTCAGCTCTACCATCGGCCGCAACAAGATGATCATCCCCGGAGAGGTTATCTCAGCCATAATCAATGGGACAGACGAGCTGATGGCAGAACTGAGGGAGATGGGAATCGGCATCTACGGCACAGGTGGCGAGACTGCTGATGTGGGCGATCTCGTACGCACCATCATTGTTGACTCTACCGTGACCTGCCGTATGAAAAGGAAAGACGTGATTGACAATGCCAACATACGTCCGGGTGACGTGATTGTCGGTCTGAGCAGTACGGGACAGGCAACCTACGAGAAGCAGTACAATGGGGGCATGGGCAGCAACGGGCTCACTTCCGCACGCCATGACGTGTTCTGCAAGTACCTTGCCGAGAAATACCCTGAGAGTTACGACAAGGCTGTACCCGAGGAACTTGTGTACAGCGGCAAATACATGATCACAGACCCGGTGGAAGGGGCACCGCTCAATGCAGGCAAACTCGTACTCTCGCCCACACGCACCTACGCACCGGTCGTGCGCCGTCTGCTCGATGACATGCGAGACAAGATCCACGGTATGGTACACTGCACAGGCGGAGCGCAGACCAAGGTGCTGCACTTCGTTGGAGAGAACTGCAAAGTCGTCAAGGACAACATGTTCCCCATACCGCCACTCTTCCATACCATACACGAGCAGAGCGGTACGGACTGGGCGGAGATGTACAAGGTTTTCAACATGGGACACCGTCTTGAAGTATACCTTAAGCCAGAGGACGCTCAGCAGGTCATCGACATAAGCAAGAGCTTCAATATAGATGCACAGGTAGTCGGACACATCGAAGAGGGCAAGAGGAGTCTCACCATAAAGAGTGAATACGGCACATTCGAGTACTAAGCCCCGGTACGCCACAAAATGATTTGACACAGTAATACTATGGCAGAAAACAACATACTGGACAAGCTGGAAGCACTCGTCAGCCGCTTTGAGGAGATATCCACCCTCATCACCGACCCGAGTGTCATCGCAGACCAGAAACGGTACGTGAAGCTCACCAAGGAATACAAGGAGCTAAAACAACTCATGGACGCACGACTGGAGTATATCACATGCACGCAAAACGCAGAGGAGGCACGCAACCTGCTCCTCACCGAGAACGACCCTGAGATGAAGGAGATGGCACGTGAGGAACTGGCTGACTCCGAGAAGCGTATTCCCGAGCTGGAGGAGAAAATCAAGCTGTTGCTCGTTCCTGCTGACCCGGAAGACGGAAAGAACGTGGTAATGGAAATACGCGGAGGCACCGGAGGCGACGAGGCAGCTCTGTTTGCTGGTGACCTCTTCCGCATGTACTCCAAATATTGCGAGATTAAAGGATGGAAGGTGACTGTCTCCAGTTTCACCGAGGGAGCTGTAGGCGGTTTTAAAGAAATCATCTTCAACATAAACGGTGAAGGAGTGTACGGAATACTGAAGTACGAGTCGGGAGTACACCGTGTGCAACGCGTACCGGCTACAGAGACGCAAGGACGGGTACACACAAGTGCTGCCACCGTGGCCGTACTGCCAGAAGCGGAACCGTTTGACGTGGAAATCAACGAAGGAGCGGTGAAGTGGGACACGTTCCGCAGCCAGGGTGCCGGAGGACAGAACGTGAACAAGGTGGAGTCGGGTGTGAGGGCACGTTACATGTGGAAGAACCCCAACACAGGCATAGAAGAGGAGATTCTGGTGGAGTGTACAGAGACACGCGACCAGCCGAAGAACAAGGAACGGGCACTAGCGCGTCTGCGCACCTTCATCTACGACCGTGAACACCAGAAATACATCGACGACATCGCCAGCCGAAGGAAAACGATGGTCAGTACGGGTGACCGTTCCGCTAAGATTCGGACATACAACTATCCGCAGGGACGTATCACAGACCACCGCATCAACTATACAATATATAATCTTGCGTCGTTCATGGACGGCAACATACAGGACTGCATCGACCATTTGATTGTAGCGGAAAACGCAGAAAGGCTGAAAGACGCTGAACTGTAGGAAAAGAACACACAACACCAGCCTAACCTTACCAAGCACAGACACAGACATAAACACAGACACAAACATAAACGATGGAAACATTTCAACAAGCGCTTGACGCTGTAAACGACTTTATCTGGGGGTGGCCGATGATTATACTTCTTCTGGGCACCCACATCTTCCTGACGATACGGCTGAAGTGCCCACAGAGGAAGATATTCCAAGGCATAAGACTCTCCGTGTCGAAGGACAAGGACTCGACAGGAGACGTGAGCCAGTTCGAGGCACTGGCGACATCGCTCGCTGCAACAATCGGCACGGGCAACATCATCGGTGTTGCCACTGCCATCTCCCTCGGAGGACCTGGAGCCGTACTTTGGTGCTGGCTCACTGGAGTATTCGGCATAGCAACCAAATACAGTGAAGGCCTGCTCGCCATCAAGTACCGCACAAAGAACAAGAAAGGGAAGATGCTTGGCGGTCCGATGTATGCACTGGAAAGAGGACTTCACATGAAATGGTTGGCTGTAATCTTCTGCGTCTTCACTGCCATCGCAGCCTTCGGCATAGGCAACACAGTACAGGCGAACGCCATATCCGAGAACATCAGTCTCGTGTGCCAAGACTTCTTCGATCCCCAACTGATGAAGGTCATAGTCGGTTTCGTCATCGCGACAACCGTAGGCTTTGTCATTATCGGTGGTATAAAGAGCATCGCCCGATGGTGCACCCGTCTGGTACCTTTCATGGCTATTTTCTACCTACTGGGGTGCTTCTACATACTCTATGTCAACCACGCCTATCTGTATGATGCAGTCAGACTCATCATAGACGAGGCGTTCTCCTTCAAGGCTGTCGGAGGTGGAGCTACAGGAACGGTCATCATGATGGCTGCCCGCTACGGTATTGCTCGCGGACTCTTCTCCAACGAATCCGGCATGGGTTCTGCCCCCATTGTTGCAGCAGCCGCACAGACCAAGAACCCAGTACGTCAGGCACTCGTTTCGTCCACTGGCACGTTCTGGGACACGGTAGTGATATGTGCGGTCACAGGACTTGTAGTCGTCACCAGCATACTTGCATACCCACACATAAACCGCACCGACGGAGGTATGCTCACGAAGGAAGCATTTGGCATGATTCCATATGTGGGCACACCGATACTGACATTCGGAATCATCACTTTTGCTTTCTCGACCATACTTGGGTGGAGCTATTATGCCGAAAGAGCCATCGAGTACTTGGGAGGCAAACGTACCATATTCTGTTACCGTGTGCTGTGGATTCTCATGCTGGTAGTCGGTTCCACCATGGGACTCGGGCTGGTATGGAGCATAGCCGACCTGATGAACGCCCTCATGGCAATACCGAACCTCATCTCCCTTTTGCTCCTTTCCGGAGTATGTGCGAAAGAGACACAATACTATTTGTGGGACAATCATCTAAATGACGTGAAATGATATACGACCTTTGTATCATAATGCTTACAGCAGGCATCACCAGTCTGCTATTCAAGCTGTTCAAGCAACCCGTAGTACTGGGTTACATTGTCGCCGGCATGATAGCTGGTCCTTACATGTTCGGACATTCATGGATCAAAGACGAGTCGAGCGTCGACACATGGGGCGAGATAGGAGTACTGTTTCTGTTGTTCTCCATGGGACTTGAGTTCAGTTTCAAGAAACTGTTGCAGATGGGCAGCACCGCCCTCATAGCAGCTGGAACGATAGTGGTGGGCATGATGTCCGTCGGTTTCATCATAGGCAGGCTGCTGGGATGGGACGAGATCAACTCGCTGTTCCTTGGTGGTATGCTGTGCATGTCATCCACCACCATTGTGTTCAAGGCAATAGAAGACATGAACTTGAGTAGCCATAAGTTCGCCAAGGTAGCGTTCGGCATACTCATCGTGGAAGACCTCTTTGCCGTCGTGTTGATGGTACTGCTGTCATCCATCGCCGTGAAGAAGCAGTTCGAAGGCGAGCAGATGCTCATGGAGATCGGCAAGCTCATCGCCTATCTGGTGCTGTGGTTTGTCGTTGGTATAGCTGTCATACCCACCTTCTTCAAGAAGTTTCACAAGCAGCTCAACGACGAGACCCTCACCATCTTCGCCATCGGGCTCTGCCTCGGCATGGTATTGTTGGCAATGGGAGCCGGGTTCAGTTCCGCCCTGGGAGCATTCGTCATGGGATCCATCCTAGCTGAAACCATCGAGGCAGAACACATCGAGCGACTCGTACTCCCAATCAAGAACGTGTTCGGAGCAATCTTCTTCGTGTCTGTCGGCATGATGATCAATCCCAGTCTGCTGCTGCAGTACTGGTTGCCCATCATCATAATAACCGTCACTGTCATTGTAGGTCAGATTGTATTCGCCTCTTTCGGAACCCTCCTCTCTGGACAGTCGTTGAAGGTCAGTCTACAGACAGGTTTCTGTTTGGTACAGGTAGGAGAATTCGCCTTTATCATAGCCAACTTCGGACAGTCTGCTGGAGTGACCGACTCGTCTCTCTATCCCATCATCGTGGCTGTGTCGGTCATCACCACGTTCCTTACTCCATACATCATGCGGTTGTCTGGACCCACAGAGACATTCCTCAACAATCACTTGAGTCCAGGAACAAAACTCTTCATAGAGAACTACTCACAACGCCGTAACACCGTCGCATCCGACAGCAAGTGGAACAGTTACCTAAAGAAAGTATTGTCGGTAATGCTCGTCTCAGGTACGGTACTGGTGTTCATCTTCATCGTCTACACCAGTTACATACATCCGTTCATCATGGACAACACAGAGTGGATTAGCGATCTGTTGCCAGATGACGTGGCGCATCTCGCTGTCAAAATCGTCTCGCTGGTAATACTGCTTGCTGTCTCGTCCCCACTGCTATATAACGTGATGTCAAGATACAGGCTCACGTCAGAGGCGAAGTCACTGTGGAACTCAGGCAACTCACAGAAAGTATGGCTCTTCGGACTTAATTTCATACGTGTCATCATAGGCATTGTTTTCATATCATACGCCATAGTGAGCATCTTCACAGTCACCACCGGTATGGTGGTGGGCGTATCCATCCTAATTGGTTTCCTCATCATGTTCTCACGGTACGTCAGTCGTCAGTCCAAGGGGATGGAGACTCGGTTCAACCAGAATCTGTCGGCACGTGAAAAATCAGCAAAGAAGAAACGGCCGATAGGTCACAAATTCGAGACTTCACTGTTGCCATACGACATACATATATCTGATTTCACCATACCAGCAGACTCCACCTTCGCAGGCAAGACTCTGAGCCAACTGAACATAAGGAAGAACTCTGGGGTAAGCATTGTCAGAATCATACGGGGTGGTGTATACACCAATATTCCAGGGGGAAGCAACAGGATATTCCCCAATGACCAAATAGTGGTGGCAGGCACCGACGAGCAAATCGACAAGTTCAAGAACATGGTTGACAAGAGCGTAGTGGAAGGCAACTCCGCCAGCACCCATCCGTACGTTACGCTGGAGCACTTCACCATTGAAGACGGCAACCCACTCATCGGCAAGACCATCATTGAATCCAACATACGCGACAAGGCACAGTGTATCGTCATGGGAATCAAGCGCAGTGACAATTACATCATGAACCCTGAACCTAAGACGACACTGGAGTTGGGCGATACCGTAATCGTAGCTGGCGAGATAGAGAAGTTAAGGGATTTCCTTGACACCACATCGAAAATATCCGACTGAAAAGTACCGGGTTCTCGGATTTTATTGCTACCTTTGCCACCTATTGTCGTATATTATGTACTTCAAGTATGAGCAAAGTGTTGGCAATCGTGAATCAACAGGGAGGAGTCGGGAAGTCGACCACATCCAGATATGTCGCAAGGACATTAGCAGGACGTGGACGGTCGGTGTTGTTGGTGGATTTCGACCCACTCTCAGGTACTGACACCGCACTTGGGATTGACGAAAAAAACACAGGACTCGTCAAATGTCTGGAAGACGAGGGGAATGTGGGCGACTCGCTGGTACACGTACAGGACTGCCTCGACCTGCTGACGGAAGGGAAAGACCTTATCGGACTGGAGTTGGCAATTATCGGACGTGAGGGGCGCGAAAGGGTGCTCGACTCATGTCTGAGTGCCATAAAGAGTCGGTATGAGTTTGTGGTCATCGATGCGCCATCATCATTAGGACTACTTACCGCCAATGCTCTGGTTGCTGCTGATGCGGCACTGATACCAGTACGCTGCAACTATTTCGGTCAGGAAGGAATAGCAGAGTTGATGCGTGCGATAGGCAGTGTGGGCAGAACACATAACAGCAAGCTCAACGTACTGGGTTTTGTGGTGACACACGTATTCCGGGAACTGCGGTCGAGTCAGTTGAACATTGACGACATAAGGAACAACTACGGTGACATGGTGTTCGGAAGCCTCATTCATGAGGGAGAAGATCTATGTATCGACTATTCGGAATTGACGGACGAGATACTGCAATGTTTGTGAATCTGTATATATTAATAAGGTATATGTTTGGAAAGGACGCAGGACGCTTTACGGCCATCATCAGTATCATGCTGACGGTTCTGGTGTCCGCATCCGTTCCTGCCCTGGCGCAGGATTCCATCCAAACAAAGAAGCCCAAAGCACAACTGCGCAGAGAGACAGACCGTACGCAGTTGTCAGACTCTTTGGCAGACAAGACAACCATACAAGAGGAAGAAGAACTGCCCGTAGTTACCGTAGACATGGAGACAATCGACACAGCGGCACTAAACCAAGTGGTGACACTGCCATCGCCCGACTCGCTCATCACTGCAGTCAAGGCAGAATTCGTGCCCGACTCCAAGAAGGCCATGTGGCTAGCCATCGTGTTCCCTGGAGGTGGACAGATATACAACCGCAAGTACTGGAAACTGCCACTCATATACGGAGGATTCATGGGGTGCGTCTATGCCCTGTCATGGAACAATATGATGTACCGTGATTATTCCAAGGCTTATATAGACATCATGGACGATGACCCGAACACAAAAAGCTACGAGGCCTTCATCCCAAAGGGCTATGATATAAACAAGAATCTGACACGCATACAAGATCTGTTCCGGCGCAAGAAAAACTATTACAGACGTTACAGGGACTTGAGCATGTTCTGTATGATTGGAGTATACGCACTGTCCATCATAGACGCCTACGTTGATGCGGAACTGTCGAGCTTCGACATAAGTAAAGACCTGTCGATGAAAGTGCGACCGTCCATCATACACGACCGCAACTCAGTCGCAGCCATATCACAGTCACACAACCCGTATGCCTGTCAGTCTTATGGAGTGCAGTGCAGTTTGAACTTTTAGCATGGTGAATTATGGAAGATGAAAAGAACAGAGAATTAATGGAATCGAAGATGGTTGATGATGCATTCAAGCACCTCGTCGATTCATACCTCGCCACACGGCACAGGAAGAAAGTGGAAATAATCACCAAGGCATTCAACTTTGCCCGGCACGCCCACAAGGGGGTGCGCCGTCTCTCTGGCGAGCCGTACATCATGCACCCCATAGCGGTGGCACAAATTGTCTGCTCGGAGATAGGACTGGGTTCCACGTCCATCTGTTCAGCACTCCTGCATGACGTGGTGGAGGATACCGACTATACGGTGGAAGACATCGAAAACATGTTCGGACCGAAGATTGCGCAGATAGTAGACGGACTGACCAAGATTTCCGGTGGGCTGTTCGGAGACAAGGCGTCTGCACAAGCAGAGAACATCAAGAAGCTCCTGCTCACGATGAACGAAGACATACGTGTGATTCTCGTGAAGATGGCAGACCGTCTGCACAACATGCGGACACTCGGTTCACAACCGCCTAACAAACGTTACAAGATATCGGGAGAGACACTCTATATTTATGCGCCACTGGCAAACAGACTCGGACTGAACGCCATCAAGACAGAACTGGAAGATCTCAGTTTTCAATATGAGCATCCAGAGGAGTACCGTACGATAGTCAAGAAACTAGAAGCAACGGAAAAAGAGCGCAATACAGTATTCGACGAGTTCACAGCCCCCATACGCACACAACTCGATAAATGGGGCATAAAGTATGAGATTAAAGCCAGGATAAAATCACCTTACTCTATCTGGAAAAAGACAGAGACCAAGCATGTGCCGTTTGAGGAGGTGTACGACATACTGGCAGTCAGAATTATCTTCGAACCCAGACCCGGAATCGACGAGAAGAACGAGTGCTTCAACATATATGTGGCATTGACACAGATATACGCAAGTCACCCCGAACGCTTCCGCGACTGGGTGAGCCACCCGAAAGCCAACGGTTACCAAGCACTGCACGTCACCCTCATGAGTAACAACGGTGAGTGGATAGAGGTACAGATTCGTAGCCAGAAGATGGACGAAATTGCAGAAAGAGGATTCGCAGCACACTGGAAATACAAGGAGGGTGAAAAGACAAAAGAAGAGAGCGAAACAGAACTCGACAAGTGGCTTCTGACCATCAAGGACATACTCGACGACCCACAGCCGAGTGCCATAGATCTACTGGACACCATAAAGCTCGACCTCTATGCGTCCGAGATATTCGTATTCACTCCAAAGGGGGAATTACGGATACTGCCCACTGGAGCTACCGCCCTCGACTTTGCCTTTTCCATACACACAGTAGTGGGAACACACTGTATGGGAGCCAAGGTCAACCACAAGCTTGTCTCCATGACCTACAAGTTAAAGAGCGGTGACCAGGTAGAGATACTCGCATCAAGCAAGTCAATGGTCAACCGCGAATGGCTAAACATAGCAACCACAGCCAAGGCACGTGCCAAAATTCTTGCCGCCATAAGGAAAGAGGAGCGCATCCAGCGGAAAGAGGGCGAGAAGACGCTCGATGACTTCTTTGCAAAAAATGATATCGTCAAAGACACGCCCAACCTAGACAAATTGTGTAACCTGCATTCTGTATCAAAGGTTGAAGACCTGTACCTTGCCATCGGAGGGAAGAAATTCATATTGGGGTCAGACGACATGGCTTGTCTGAAAAATAAGCCTAACAAGTCTTGGAAGCGATTGCTTGCATTCAGGCGAAAGAAAGACGTGACCAAAGAAGAGAGCCAACAGCAAACGGATACACCGGTTCTCGACAAAAAGAAACCTGCGATTCTCAACGATGACAATATCAACACGGTGTTCCACCTCGACACCTGCTGTAACCCTATACCGGGTGATGCAGTAATGATTTATCAAGATCCAGAAACTGGACTGCATGTCCACAAGCTCCAGTGTCCTGTGGCATTGCGATTGAAAGCCAACTCTGGCAACAGACTGTTTGCAGCCAAGTGGGACATGAAGGGAGAGAAACAGTTCCTTGTAACCATCGAACTCAGCGGTGTGGACAAGATTGGTATGCTCAACCAGATTACGCAAGTCATATCCCAGCTCTTCGGTGTGAACATACGTAAGCTGGAGATTGAGACCACCGACGGTATCTTCACCAGCAAACTCTCCATCAACGTGCATGACACCAAGGAAGTACAGACCATCATAAAAGACCTGAAAAAGATTCCAAACATAAAAGATGTGGCGCGGATTTGATATGTCTGTCAAATAAATTCGTAACTTTGCGCGGAATTATGAAGATTAGGGAAATAATACGTACCCTTGAAGACTTTGCACCCCTGGCCCTGCAAGACGGATTCGACAATGCCGGACTGCAGCTCGGACTGACAGAGGATGTAGATGCTACAGGGGTATTGTTGTCTTTGGACGTGACGGAGGAAGTGGTCGACGAAGCCATTAACCGTGGTTGCAACATGGTGGTAAGCCACCATCCGTTGCTCTTTCATCCTGTGAAGTCCATCACGGGTGACGACTACGTGGGACGCATCATCATGAAGGCAATAAAGAACAATATCGTACTATATGCAGCCCACACTAACCTCGACAATGCACCTGGAGGGGTGAACCACCAGATTGTATCTCGCATCGGACTCAAAGACCTGCACTGGCTGGAGCCGAAAGTCGGGCAAAATGGGGGGAGTGGTCTCATCGGCACTCTGCCTGAGGCAGTCGGCAAGGATTTGTTCATCACTCAGGTGAAGGAGTTGTTTGGAGTTGAGTGCATCCGCCACAACGACTGGCACGGCACATCAGTGAAGAAAGTTGCAGTTTGTGGAGGAGCAGGAGCATTCCTCATCCCAAAAGCAATCTGCATGGGTGCAGATACCTTCATCACCGGCGAGATTGGCTACCACCGTTTCTTTGGTCATGAGGACAGTGTCCTACTGCTCGAGATGGGGCATTACGAGAGTGAGCGATACACCACGGAGATTCTGCGTGAAATTATCTCGAGCACAGCACCCGACCTGCCTGTATACACTACAAAACTACGGGTCAACCCTATATACTATAAATAATAATTAAACGACATATAAGATGGCAAAGAAGAAAACAACAGTAAGCGAGTTGTCTGTAGAAGAGAAACTGAAAAATCTCTACCAGTTACAGACTTACCTGTCTCAGATTGACGACATCCGCACACTTCGCGGAGAACTTCCGCTCGAAGTGGAAGACCTCGAAGACGAGGTAGAAGGACTGAACACACGTATCGAGCGGACCATGAAGGAGATTGAGAATCTCCGCGCTGATGTCAACCAGCACAAGACCAACATACAGCTGGCACAAAGCAAAATCAGCAAGTTCAAGGAACAACTTGACAACGTGCGCAACAACCGCGAATACGACACACTGAACAAGGAAGTAGAGTACCAGTCTCTTGAGGTTGAACTGAGCGAGAAGAGGATACGTGAGGCACAGATTGCAGAGAAAGCGAAAGAAGAGCTTTTGGAAACAAGTAAGCAACAGTTAGAGAGTCTCAAACAAGATCTCGACATCAAGAAGAACGAACTTGACGAGATAGTGGCTGACACCAAGGACGAGGAAGAGCGTCTGCGCGAGAAGGCAAAGAATCTAGAACTCTCCATCGAGCCACGTCTGCTTTTGGCATTCAAGCGAATCCGCAAAAGCAGCCACAACGGACTGGGTATCGTGTACGTGCAGCGCAACTCATGTGGCGGTTGCTTCGCACAGATACCTCCACAGCGACAACTGGATGTACGTATGCGCAAGAAAATTATCGTGTGCGAATACTGCGGACGAATACTTATCGACCCAGAACTGGCAGGTGTGAAAATCGACAAGCCTACAGACGAGCCTAAGAAACGCCGTACGACACGCAAGAAGGCAGCCGCAACGGAAGAACCGAAGGATGCCAACGATGAGGCATAAACCACACACTGTTATGATGTGTTTCGCCAATGATTGACGAAACACATCATTGGTAATATAGCATTGGGAACCAGCACGAATGGACATTAAGAGGACAACAAAGCACGGGCTATGTCTGCTGGCATTGATTGCCTATTGTGCGACAGCGTCTGCAGACATCGTAATCAACGAGATACAGGTTGCGAATATAGACCGGTACATCGACCCGTCATATAACTACGGCGGATGGATTGAACTGTACAACACGGGAGACGAGAGCGTGTCGCTGAGCGGCATGCAGATAAAGCATATCGACTCCGACGGCATAAGCGAGTCGTACTCCCTCACGGAGTCTCACGGTCAAGTTCCTGCTCATGGGTATACATGTCTGTGGTTCGACCACAACAGTAAGGACGGCACCTACGGCAGTGGTGCGTCCACACAGATTCCATTCAAGTTGGATGCAGACGGAGGTAGAGTTCTGTTGACCGACAAGGACCAAAAGACGATAGATGCAGTGGACTACCCAGCAGCCATTGCCCGTAGCTCATACGCACGCACCACCGATGGAGGTACGCAGTGGAGGATGACTTCAGAGCCGACACCGAAAGCAACGAACAACAACTCCGTATATGCGGATGAACAGGCAGCCCCCCCCACAGTGGATACGGGCAGCACACTATTTTCTGAAAGCATCAGTTTCACTGTAGCCATCCCTGACGGCACAACTCTGTACTACACCACAGACGGGTCCGCTCCAATGGTTGGAAGAGAGAACACCTTTATCTCCAACGACGGATTCTTCTCCACGAGTGAGACAAGCGTCTACCGTTTCATGCTGACAAAGAGCGGTATGCTCAACAGTAACGTTATCACTCGCACCTTCATAAAGAGGGACACAGACTATGGACTGCTGGTACTGTGCGTGAACAGTCACCCCGACAATTTCTTCGACGACACAATCGGACTGTATGTAGTCGGAACAAACGGTGTCAGAGGCAACAACAAGAGTTTTCCCTGCAACCAAAACATGGATTGGGAACGGCCTGTAAGCATCGAACTGTTGGAACCGGAGGATGGCACGTATGTATCGAAAATCAATCAGGAAGGGTTGTTTGCCATCTTCGGAGGGTGGACACGCTTCAATAAAGGAGACGATTTCTGGGAGTACAAGAGTTCATTCAAGCTAAAGGCGGAGAAAGCCAACTCAGGAACGAACTTCTTTCCTTATGCTGTGTTCGACAGCAAGCCCCACATCAAGTTGAAGACCATGCTCGTACGCAACGGTGGGCAGGATTCGTATGCCCGCATGAAGGATGCAACTATACAGGAGATTCTGCGCAAGAGCGGCATATACCTCGACCTGCAGGCTTACCAGCCATGTCAAGTGTACATCAACGGCAGATATCTCGGAATGTTCAATCTGAGGGAAGCGAGCAACAAACAGTTTGCATACAGCAACTACGGCATAGGGAGCAACGAGATTGACCAGTGGGAGAACGACATCGTGGTGAAAGCTGGCACACTGGCGCAAATCAACAAGTGGCATGAGTTGAGCAACAAGATAGCATCGACACCTGGTGACACAGCGACGTGGAACAGCATAACCGCCACCGTCGACGTGGACGAATACTGCAACTACATGGCAGCGGAGATGTATATGGGAAACGCAGACTGGATACGTACGGGACTGAAGAACGTAAAAGGCTTCAATTCCCAGACGGACAACGGAAAAATCCACTTCGTCACGTACGACCTTGACGGTGGTTTCTGGGATGACCAAACGATCGTCATGAACAGCATGAAGACTGCCAGCGGTAAGCTCTGCAAAATATTCCGCAACATGCTGAAACACGAGCAGTTCAAGAGACAGTTCAGGGATGCCTACTGTCTGATGGGAGGCAGTATCTTTGTACCAGACCGCTGCAAACCCATTATAGACTCCATCACGACCATGATCAAACCTGCCCTGGCGTTGGAGGGGGAGTTGTACAACCCGACCGGAAAGGCGACCGAACTGTACGACTGCATAGCCGACAGGGACGGCAGATACGCCACTGCGATAAAAAACCTGAAGTCGTTTCTCTCCATCAACGGGACACAGTACAACATAAAGATAACCGCCAACACCAGTCAGTGCCGTCTGTTACTCAACGGACTGGAGATACCCTACAATGAGTTCAACGGCATCCTGTTCGAGGGAATATCACTCAAGGCACTGGCGGACGACAGTCACTGGTTCAAGGGATGGGCGATAAACGGAACGATAGTATGTGCGGACAGCATACTTCCTCTGGACGACTATGCATCCGTACCAAGTGGAATACACACCGTAGAGGCTGTGTTCACAACCAACGAGGATGCATCACTACCCCATCCGGTATGCATCAACGAGGTAAGTTCCAAGAACGACATCTACATCAGTGACTACATGAAGAAAAGCGACTGGATTGAGCTGTACAATACAACAGACCACGACATCAACCTCTCTGGCATGTGGCTTAGCGATGACAGGGCCAACATACGGAAGTACCAAATTTCGTCCAGTCTGTCAACAGTCATCCCTGCACATGGATTCCGCATCGTATGGTGCGACAAGAACAGTGAGATAGACCAACTGCACGCACCGTTCAAACTGAGCAACGACGACCAGTCGTTCATCTGTATATCAGCGGCAGACTGCTCATGGACAGATAGTCTGGTGTACGGCAGTCAAGGACGTTGGCAGAGTTTCGGGCGTTACCCTGACGGCAGTAACAACATTGCGTTGTTCGACCGAATAACCATCGAACAGAGCAACAAGATAACAACCACTACCCGACTGGACTACAGAGAGGAGGGAGGCAAGCCCAATGCGATAGAAGGAATCACTGAAAACACAGGCAGGGTCTTAGAAGTGCAGTACTACAACCTGAGCGGACAGCGCATAAAGAACCCTGCAGACGAGCTTATCGTAATTCAGAAAGAACTGTACGACAACGGCACCTACAGGGTAAAGAAACTCCTGCTCGACAGGTGACGGCTATTCACTCTTCATAGTCGCAATCAGTCCGTCAGCGTCATACTCCAGCGGCATCACCTTCAGACTACGTAGCCAGGTGGTGTCGCCAGATGGCACACAGTCATGATGGAACAAGTACCACTTGCCTTCGTATTCCAGGATGCAATGGTGACTTGTCCACCCCACTACGGGCTCAAGCAGTACTCCTTTATACGTGAACGGTCCGTAAGGACTGTCACCGATGGCATAACAGAGGAGGTGGGTGTCACCAGTGGAATAGCTGAAATAGTACTTGCCTTTGTATTTGTGCATCCAGCTTGCCTCGAAGAAACGGTGGGGGTCATCGGCAGGAAGAGGCTTGCCGGTCTCATCGACCACCAACACTGCCTTCGGTTCTTCTGCAAGCTGCAGACAGTCGTCCGTAAGCCGTGCCACCCTACTCGGGATAGGACTCTCTTTGCCCGACGGCAGATACTCATCCTTCAGAGCTTTATTGTCCTTGTACCACTGCAGTTGTCCGCCCCATATACCACCAAAGAATACATACACCTTCCCATCGTCATCCTTGAACACTGCTGGGTCTATTGAATAGGAACCACGTATGGGATCTGGCTGTGCCTTGAACGGTCCTTCCGGTCTGTCTGCCACTGCCACTCCAAGATGGAACACCCCGTTCTTGTCCTTGCAGGAGAATATCAGATAGTACTTGCCGTCCTTCTCCACCACGTCATTGTCCCACATCTGTCGACTTGCCCAAGGGATGTCTGGGAGGTCGAGGATGACACCATGGTCAGTGACCTCCCCTGTCATAGGGTCACCGTCAATCGACAACACATGATAGTCCTTCATTTGGAAGTGTCCTCCGTCATCGTCAAAAGCTTCGCCCGAATCCCAGTCATGGGAAGGATACACATAAATCTTACCATTGAAAACATGGGCAGACGGATCTGCCATGTAGTCCTCGGGGAATAGATACCTTGCTTTCATATATGTATGTTATTTGTTATTGTTACGTTCTTCAATCTCCTTGTTTATATTGTCGATGACATCATCCGTCAGCTCATACTTGGATATGATAACCATAGCCACCACCAGCAACATGGCAGGGATGACGCACACCAGCCAGCGTATGCCCTCCTGTGCGAGAGGAGTCTGTTGGTCTAGATCATTCATGAAATAGGCCCCAGCGGCATTACCCACTGACATCATGGCAAAGGCGGTCACGAAGAAAAGGGCAAGTATGCGCAAAGGACGGTTGCGCACAAACTCAGTCCACAGGTCACTCACCTTCACGTTTGCCGTCTCCTTCTCGTCCATCACCACCTTTTCCTTTGTCTGAGTGAAACAGAAGACAAGTAGTGCGCAACCGACCAAAGCATAGATGAGCATCACGTAGAACCAGGCGGACGAGTCCTTCGGGAGTGTCGTAGCCTGTTCAGACACCCTGTAACCTGTAACCGAAAGCACTATTCCAGGTATGACACCTCCCAACGCCATACCGGCCTTGAAGAAGATGCCTGTGAGTGCGTTCACGATGCCGGAGATTCTGCGTCCAGTATTGTACTCCGCAAACGAGATGACTTCAGGGACCAATGCCCACATATAGCCAGTAGCCACGATTACACCGGTAGACTTGATGAACTGCGCTATATACACCGCAGTCATGTTGTTCTCCATATCACAGAACTTGCTCACGACATACAAGGTAGCCATTCCCACTATTGCCACTGAGAGAAAGGCATAGAACATGTTTTTCTTTCCAATCTTGCGCTTGATGGCAGGAACCATCGGCATGAAGATAAATGAAGGGAGTGAACCAAGTCCCATGAACAGGGCCATCTCCAGCGGCAGTTTCTGTGCTGCAAGCACAGCCACAAGGATAGGGACACCGGCAGACACCGCCAGTCCGCCACAGTTGGCCATGAACATACGGACGGAAGTGAGTATCGTTATTTCGTTGGTGTCACGAGTGAGTGAACTGTTGAGTGCACCATACGGTACGTTCACGAACGTATAGCACATCGACATACCTACATAAGTAATGTAAGCAAAGAGCAGCGACCCACTGAACCCGTTCCAGAAACACAGTATGGAGAATGCTGTCAGCGGCAGACCGGCAAACACGAGATAAGAACGGTACTTACCCAAACGCGGATGGTGCTTATCAACATACGTACCCACTATCGGGTCCCATATCACGTCGACCAGTCGCACTACAAGAAACATAGTGGCTGCCGTTCCAGCATCAAGTCCATATATATCCGTGTAGAAGAACAACAGATACATGGAGATTGTCTGGTAAATCAAGTTCTGCGCCAGGTCGCCCGATCCAAAGCCTATGCGCTGAAGCCAACTAAGGCGATAAAAACCGTTCTGCTGGCCTTTCAGAGTATTTTCATTCATTGTCCGTAGATTATTTTCTCTTGTTCAAGTCCTTTCCCATTATCTTGGCAGCATACCTGCCCATCGCCCTGTAACCTTCCGGGTTGAGATGAAGCCAGTCGTCAGAGTACTCCTTCCGCAACTTTTCCATGTCCGTCTTGTCCCTCACCAACCAGTCGAAGTCGATGACACCTTCAAACCCCTCTGCCTTTCTTATCCAGTTGTTAACCGCCAAGCGTGTCTGTTCATGTGCCTCACTATAATAGTCGTGCCCCTTTGTCGGTGTGATTGTAGCGACGTACACACGGATGCCCTTTGAATGCGCGTATGCAATAATCTCTTTGTATGCCTCAATGAGCCGTCCTGCAAGTATGTCCGGTTGCTGTCTGCTTGAACCGATGTCGTTGGTGCCCTCATATATAATAAGGTGTGTTATCCCACTGTGGAAAGACAACTCATCCTTATACCTGCGCAAGAGCGGTTCACTGATTCCACCCTCCAGGACACTGTTGCCCCCGATACCGAGGTTGACCGCCCCACAGTCATGCGGCAGTTCCTCTGCCATGCGGTCTGTCCAACGGTTCTGCATATTGGTTGTCGAGCCACGGCCGTCAGTGATGCTGTTTCCGAGAACTGCTATCACATCCGATTTACCCTCCACCTCCAACGACAGGATGTTATACCAGTGGTCTACTGCCTCCACCGTCTCGAACCTGTCCGACGGGGACACCGCACCCTTTGCGATGTATGACGTGGTGCGTGACCCACGGTGTGACGTGGCGTGTTCTGGCACTCCTGCACCGTAAGTTATGGTTATCGCGACCCTTGTACAACGACCGACAATGAAGTCCGCTGCATCTGATGTCACGTTACGACCAGGCAGAATGGACACACTGCGCTTGCCACCGAACGAGAGATACCTGACAGTAGACGGTACAATATCACTTGAATCACCTGCCACGGCAATATAAACCGACTGAATGTCTACAGGTGTACTACTGTGGAAATTACTGAGACGCAAACGTACACGACCTCCTTCAAGTGAAGTCCTTATAATCTGTCTGATGGAGTTATTTGCCAAGGACGTCCTCGGCATGTCACCCAATCCTGTGTATTCTGGGGATGCGCCCCATGTGGCAGACCAGTCGTTGATGGTCTGAGCCAAGAGAGAGAATGCTGGCATGAGTAGCATACATACAGTAAATATCAGTTTCATTTCCGTAATCTGATTTGGTAACTTAGTTATTAATTCCATGCAAAGATAAGGTAAATTCATAAGGGAGCAGACCGCCATGCAACATAATCTACGGCATTGTTTCATTCCTTCAAACTATTGTTACATCCATTTAAACCGTCCGCTGTCACTTCCCCTAAATTTGCATCATGATTAAGACACGTATAAAGACATTGGTTTTGCTACTTGCGGTAGTTGTCACCGCAGGTCATGCGAATGACAGCCACACGCTGTGGCTGGGCGACTTCATGAGTATGAGTCCTGAAGAGCTGCAGACGTATTGGAAGAGGGAAGCGTACACCTTCACCATTGACACCATATTGGATGAAGACTCCTATTCCATCATCGGAAAGACCGTGAAAGGGGGCAATAAGAAAGGATTGCTCTATGGATGCTACGAACTGGCACGGCAACAGATGACAGGACGGATGCACGACACAGCGAGTACTCCTGTTTTTCACCTGCGCATACTGAACCACTGGGACAACCTCGACGGGAGCATCGAACGTGGATATGCAGGACATAGCATTTTCTGGAACACTGGTATGGAACGGCAACAATGGAGTGGGCGACTCACCGAATATGCGCGTGCCAATGCGTCCATAGGAATCAACGGTACAGTCCTCAACAACGTGAATGCCAACGCAAGGATTCTCACGGAGGAATACATCGACACGGTAAGTGTCATTGCAGACATCCTGCGTCCGTACGGAATAAAGGTGTATTTGTCTGTCAACTTCGCTTCGCCAGAGGTACTGGGTGACACAAAAACCGCAGACCCACTGGACACGGGAGTCATCAAGTGGTGGAGGAAAAAGGTCAAGTCAATCTACCGACTCATCCCCGACTTCGGAGGTTTCCTCGTCAAGGCTAACTCCGAAGGACAGTCTGGTCCGTTCGACTATGGAAGAACGCATGCGGAAGGAGCCAACATGTTGGCAGACGCGCTACGTCCCTTCGGAGGCACAGTACTGTGGCGCAGTTTTGTATATGGAGCGCAGCACAAGAACGAAGACCGTGTGAAGCAGGCTGTATCGGAGTTTCGCGAGCTGGACGGTCAGTTTCTGGGTAACGTGATTCTACAAAGCAAGAACGGTCCGCTCGACTTCCAGCCACGAGAACCTTATGCCCCTATCTTCGACAACATGCAAGAGACAGTTCAGATGGCAGAGTTGCAGATAACACAGGAATACACGGGACAGTCCCGGCACTTGGTCTACCTCGCACCCATGTGGACAGAGTTCTTCTCTTTTGTCAATCCCGACCGTCTGTCTGGAATTGCAGGAGTAAGCAACATCGGCAATGCAGTCAACTGGTGCGGACATCCCTTCTCACAAGCCAACTGGTATGCTTTCGGCAGACTGGCTTGGAATCCATCACTGACATCACGTGACATAGCGGAAGAATGGTTGAGACAGACATTCACAGAAAGCGAGTCGGAGTCGTTCAGAAATACTGTACTCAATATGATGGAAGAATCGCGCGAAGCCTGTGTGGATTACATGATGCCCTTAGGACTACATCACATCTTCATGTTCGACCACCATTATGGTCCAGAACCAGATGGATTCAAGGCGGATTATCCAATAGAATGGTGTCCTGTGTACTACCACAAGGCAGACTCTACCGGAATCGGCTTCGACAGGAGTTCCACTGGCACTGGAGCTACAAAGCAATACCCCGAGCCGTATTGCTCTTTATATGACAACATCAACACCTGTCCCGAGGAATATCTCCTGTGGTTTCACCATGTGAGTTGGAACTTCCGAATGAAGAACGGACGCACTCTGTGGCAGAACCTGTGTAGACATTACAATAAGGGAGTCGACAAGGTTGCTGCATTCAGAGGGACATGGAAACTCATGCGTCCTATATTTGAGGCATACAACGACACGGAACGATGGAAGGAAGTGGACACACTATTAACCCATCAGTACTACAATGCCAAAGAATGGCGTGATACCTGTCTGAAGTATTTCCAACGATTCAGTCACCGTCCTCTTTCTGTTCAGTAGCTACACCTTCATCGTTGTGTTCATACTCCTTCAACGTGGTGCCATAAGTAGTGCGCAAGACCTTGAACTCAGTACGGCGGTTGATGGCATTACATATCTCCTGCTCTTCGTCCTTCAGTTTAAGGATGAACGCCTCTGTCAGTGTGTCTCCCTCACTGAGGAAGTCATAAGTGTCGGCAAGACGTTTCCTAACCACCTTAGGACGTTCCTCTCCATATCCAACAGCTGTGAGACGGTCTTCCTTGATGCCATTGGCTATGAGGTAATTCACGACCGACTCCGCCCGTCTCTGCGACAGGCGTTTATTGTAGTCGTTGTTACCCTTATAGTCGCAGTGCGATGCCAGTTCAATAGTGATGCTCGGGTTCTCGTTCATCATGATAACCAAACTGTCCAAAGCCGTGGTTGATGCTTCTGTGAGCGTTGCCTTGTCGAACTCATAGAATATATTGTCGATAAGTACTGGGATATTGATTGGTGGCAAAGGGAACTGCAATGTATACTGTTCGCTATCCCTCGACTGCTCCACCTTGATTTCCTGTTTCACATTAAGATATCCCTTGCATGTACCGAGCAACACATAAGAGACACCTGGCGTGAGCACCTTCTGGAACGAGCCGTCTCCCTTTACACTCAGTTTCTCGTTAGTTCCATCGTCACCGATCACATACACCAATCCCTCAGGCAGTTCATATCCGTCCTTCTCATAGACCCACCCAGTCACCACCTGTAGAATCTCTGGCAATTCAAAACTATATATATTGTCGAGTCCACGACTGTTGTCGCCCCTACTGGACGAGAAGAAGCCCCTATTGTATACACCTTCAAACGTCATGCCGAAGTCGTCCGCACTGGAATTCATCGGATACTGCAAATTCTCCACTATCCATCCCCTGGTACTGTCGGGCACTGCCTTGAAGAGATCCAGTCCACCCATCCCTGGATGGCCGTCTGAAGAAAAATAAAGTTCACCGTTCGGACGGAACGAAGGGAACATCTCATCACCTGCGGTATTGATTGGTCGTCCCAGGTTCTCCGCCCCACCGAAACCGTCCTTTGTTATCCGTGTGCGCCAAATATCATAACCGCCCTCTCCTCCAGGCATATCACTGACAAAATAGAGCCATTCGCCATCAGGACTAACTGCAGGATGCGCAAATGACGAAAGGGTATCCTTACTGATTTCACATTTTACAGGCTTCGACCACGAAGCGTCAGAACGTGCAGACTGGTAAATCTCCGCATAGCGCGGATAGGAAGGGTCGGTACTACAACGGGTGAAATACAATGTCTTGCCATCTGGAGAGATACAACCCACACCCTCGTCGTATTCCGTATTTATCTCAGACGCTATCTCTTCTGGCTGTTTCCATTTCTTGTTCTCGTCCTTCCGTGCGATGAACATGTCTGCATTCTTTACACCAGTGATTCCACTCAAGTCATCCCCTGTAGCGTTCCTGCGAGTAGAAGTGAATAAGAGTTGATCATTGTCCTCACCAATATACACAGGCGAGAAGTCTGAACGGTTAGAATTAAATATGGCAGCCTTACTCACCTTATACAGATTAGGGGACGACTTCCACTGGGGTGCCAGTTCACAAGAGAGAAGTCCCGAGCGCGCCACTTCGTTGCCTGGGTCTTTCTCCAAGTAAGCGGTGAAACTCTCCTTCGCCCCTTTGTAGTTCGCCATTTTCAGTTGTTGGGTTCCGAGAAGAAGTAATGCTGTAGAGTCTGGGTAATGATACCTTACTGCGGTCTGCAATGACTGCACCGCCCGCTGTGGACTGTTTATCCGACTGTAACAGTCGCCTACACGGAACGAACGGTCTGCCCTTTTCTCCTTGTCTCTGGCAGACACCCTCTGATACGACTTCTTATAATACTGTGCTGCCATATAGTATTCGCCCAGTGCAAAGTACTGGTTGCCCTTCTTCAGATATATATTCTCGTTACTGCAAGAAAGCACCAACACAAAGGACAAAGCCCATATGGCAGCATTACAAATCTTGTTCATCATACCATTAAAACGCAGAAGACTCCGCTTTATTGCCTCTTCATGTCATGATACTCTGACATTACGCCGCAAATGCGGCACGGACAGTTCAGTGCGAACGGATATAATCGTACACTTGCAGAACATCTTGTGAGTCGACCTTTCCGTCTCCGTTCACATCACCGGTGGTGTCACCGTCTGCTGACGATATGATAAGACTGTACAGCACAAGCACATCCTGAGTGTCCACAACCCCGTCCCTGTTGACATCCTCAGCCACATAATCGACTACAGGTATCAGTTCGAACGGATACTCCGAGAGTTCGTCATTACTACCAAACGAAATCACTCCTGCCCCATCAACAGTCCAGTACTTCCCATCAATATTGTAAAAATTTACGTAGTCTGTACCGGCAGCTATTGTGATACGATGAGGCTTGAAGGTCTTCTTGATCATCGAACCAGCAGCATTGAGATAGAGGCTGTCACTGAGTGACATGATGTCGTAACGGGCAGATGTAGTACGGCCTACATACCATATCTGTGTGGCAGATGGAGCATCCTGTGTCCCCATGAACGAGCGGAACGATGGAGGAGCCACCACACTGTCCGTATCCTCGTTGGTAAGGTAAGTGCCACTACTGCGTAGACGTATCAAGTAACGTCCCGGTTCAATCAGCGTGTCCGTTTTAGGATGCACGAAGACACTGAAATCAATTGTAGCGAGAACTGAGTCTCCTACCATATATTTGACTTGTGGAAAGATACTCTCTTCTATGTCCTGAACCATAAGCTTCTGTTCTGTTGAGACCTCCGTTCCGTTGACAGTCCACACGAAGTTTCCGCCAGCTTGCGCTCCTACAGGTGACGGAGTGAGAACAACATCGGTCCCAGTCTGCACCACCTTCGAACTCGTGTTGGAGTAGACTGTCTCCCCTACCTTTATATTAGGTATCACGTTCTTCACATTCAGGTGGATGGTAGCCATTGACTTAGTACCCGCCTGATTTATGTAGATGACTGACACGTCACGACTGGTTGTGATGGATGGGATGGTAATGGACGATGAGGTCTCACCGTTGTCCCACAGCAGTGAGCCCCAGCCGCCAGTGCCGTATGCACTCAGCACCACAGAACTACCGTAGTTGACATCCGCAGATGTCGTGTTCACGCCGTTCACACTCGTCACAATGGTAGACGGACCATTGTCGCCCTGTACTGCAATAGTAAACACCTGTTCACTCTTGATACCGTTCCCGTTTGTATATGTCACACGGTACACACGTGACCGGTCGGCAGCAACCGTTATGTCACGTGTCGTCTCACCAGTCTCCCACTGCCACAGTCCAGTGTCCGCAACCGTATCTGGAATCTGTGGTTTCAGTGTGACAACAGTACCTGCAGCCAGTCCAGGATTTGCCGTTGAGGAGAACGTGTTGACCAATCCACCCAACTCATTGTGGTCAACTGTCTTTCCGTTGTATGTTATCTTACCCGACATCTCCGTAGGCACCTTGTCGGCAGGAGCAAGTCCATTATAAGTGTTCATTAATACCGAATAGCCAAGGTGGTCGTAGCCTCCGCTCGTAGAGCCCATGCCACCGGCATCGATTCCCATCTGGTTGTACGCAATCTTGGAGAACGGCATCTTCACGCCCTTGATACCTTCATAATGTCCGATGACAGTACCCCAGTAATTGCGCATCTGTGCTCCCAGAGCTGGTCCAGTCATGGTCCAGCAACGATAATCCGTATAGTAGTAGCCGTTAGTACCGTACTTGTAGTTTGTCCACGGCAGTCCTTGCACACTCTGGGTCTGTGCTGCGATATACTCGATTCCAGCAGCGAGACGGTGATCCATATAAGCAAAGAGGTCATCCCCCTGGTTCCATGCCAGATGTGCTACGTCGACTGCCAGTCCAGCAGCCATCGCAGCGTGCCCGGTGTCACGTCCGCTCTCGTTCATCTGTCCCAATTTACCGTACGCACCAGTCTCAAGCTTAGACTCCGACGTGGTCACTATCAGGTTACCCCAAAACTCCGTCAGTCCGTCGTTAAGTATCGGATCAGCCGTACGCGGGTCCACGAATGTACCTACTTGGTCGTACTTGATGAACGATAGTCCTTGATTATAGATGAACACGTCGTCGCACAAGACACCGATGCTCAGTACTGCCAGGGCATTGCACAAGCCCCAGTTCGACCAATAGTGCCCCGGTGCCTGCCACCATTTGCCCACATTCTCCCATGTTCCGTTACGTCCGCGCAGGAAACCGATGCAACTCGGGTACCACACGTCAAGCATCCATTTACGGAAGGTCTCGAAGTCCTCACTGCTCCACCCTTCATAGTCACGCACCAGTTCGGCTGCCTGAGCGAACTGATAACCGTACAAACCTGCCGCCAAAGCATAGTTCGAGTCTCCACTTATATATTTTGTGGTACGTGCCCACGCCATAAGCACGTCAACGGCATGTCGGGCATTGGCTTCCGTCCCTTCTATCCTCCAGCGCAGGGCGTTCTGATAAGCGATGGTAGCTCCACGCGCAGCATTGATATAGTTCTGTCCACTATTCCCTCCACGAACAATTGTCTCAACAGGCCATGTGGCGCAATTGGACTGCGAAAACTCTGCATTCTTCAGAATCTTGTACGCCTCTGTAACCGTCTCGTTACCATCAGCCAGTTGTTGCTTGATACGGTCGAAGTCAGCCTGTGTGTGCAGTCCGCCAGGGTGTTTGAATCCGCGGTTGGTGTCGTACACACCCACCACGCCAGAAGTATCGAACGTCTTGCCCTTAGTAGCGACGAACTTGGTCTTTGCATCCGACAAGGCAGTCTTGTATTCATCTATTGTCGTTTGGTTGGCTTTGTTCTCCCTAATAAGGTATTCCACCATGTTGATTGCATCCTCGAACTCAAGTATCGCGGATGGAGGAAAATCTGCCGGATTTATGCCATTCAGATATGTCTTCGCATTGTTCACAGCAGTCTTCAGGGCTGTAAAGTCGCCATCGCCTCCGTATCTGTACTCATACTCCAGACTGTCGGTGAAAGCCGCAAGCGACTTCACGCTGTCAGCAGTCAAAGCCCCGTCGTACAGACAGAAGTCATACACCATGGTACTGCTGAGATAACTGTCACCACTGAACGGTGGGCGACCTATCCAGTTGTACGACACAGACGCTGTACCGAAGTTCTCTGTGTTCTTGGGCATGACGGCAGAACCAACAAGGACACCGTTGATATACAGTTTCCCCGAAGTACCGTTCTGCACGAAAGCCACATGCTCCCATTCATTCAGGTTGGCTGCATATCCCTTCTCTATGCCACTCTCATTGCCATAGCCGCCTGTAGACGTGGCAACCCTCTGTGCGTTGAGCCGGTAGGCAGAATACTTTCCAGCTGAAGCCGTACAGGCAGCGGAAGTGGAGAACGCCCACAGGAAATTGCCCGCTCCAGTTATCGTCGCCCCCTTGTCCACATGATAATACACCGATATGGTGTAGGAGTCAAGAGTCTTGAACAGTTCACCTGCGGCCTTTCCCATGTCAAGATAGCCCGAAGCAGTGCCAAGATTCATCACATTGTACTTACCCATCTCCGTTACCTTGGCAGAACCACGGAGAGTGGCATTGATGCCAGAAAAAGATGCGTCATTCACCGTAGTGCCGCTGACATCGCTGAAGTCATATCGCAGTACCCTGTTCTGAGCACTTGCAAGACATACCAGCGATGCTATGCAAATGCATGAAAGTAACCGTCTTTTCATAAAAGTCCAATAAGTATTTAGTTAGTCTATTAGTTGGTGCTGCAAATGTAATGTTTTTTCTCATACAAGTGACCATAAAGCCATAAAAAACAAAACCGTCAGTCTAAAAAAAACATTGAAAATATTTTGTTGCACAATTGCAAACACGTATATTTGCACACAAATTAGGAAGGGGCTAAGATTCGTCCACACCCTTGACTGCAAACTAATATAACGAACTAATATAGAATTAGACCTAACAGCGGCTACTATGGAAATTCAAAAGATTATGGCTCAACTTGAAGCCAAGCATCCCGGAGAGAAAGAGTATCTCCAGGCAGTGAGAGAAGTGTTGTTGTCGATTGAGGATGTCTACAACAAGCATCCCGAATTCGAGAAAGCAAAAATCATCGAGCGTTTGGTTGAACCCGAGCGCATCATCACCTTCCGTGTGCCATGGGTAGACGACAAGGGAGAAGTGCAGGTGAACCTTGGCTATAGGGTACAGTTCAATAGTGCCATTGGTCCATACAAGGGCGGACTGCGCTTCCATGCTTCCGTAAACCTCAGCATACTGAAGTTCCTCGGTTTTGAACAGACATTCAAGAATGCACTAACCACACTCCCCATGGGAGGCGGCAAGGGCGGTTCAGACTTCTCCCCACGCGGCAAGAGCGATGGCGAGATCATGCGATTCTGTCAGGCTTTCATGAGTGAACTGTTCCGCTATATCGGTCCTGAGATTGACGTACCGGCAGGAGACATCGGTGTCGGTGCAAGGGAGATTGGTTATCTATTCGGACAATACAAGAAACTCACACGCGACTGGAGTGGAGTACTCACAGGCAAGGGACTAGAATACGGAGGGTCGCTCGTACGTCCCGAGGCAACCGGTTTCGGAGGACTTTATTTCGTGCATGAGATGTTGCATGATAAGGGCATAGACATCAAGGGCAAGACCGTAGCCATATCAGGCTTCGGGAATGTAGCGTGGGGAGCTGCTACAAAAGCCACACAGTTGGGGGCTAAGGTAATCACAATCTCTGGTCCAGACGGATACATCTATGACCCAGCAGGACTGGACGAGGAGAAAATCGCATACATGCTCGAACTCAGAGCCAGCGGCAACGATATCTGCGCGCCATATGCAGATAAGTTCCCTGGCAGTCAGTTCATCGCAGACAAACGTCCGTGGGAGGTTAAATGTGACATCGCTCTTCCGTGCGCCACACAGAACGAGTTGAACGGCGAAGATGCAAAGCAACTTATCAACAATGGTGTGACCTGCGTAGGCGAAATCAGCAACATGGGATGCACTCCAGAGGCTATAGACATGTTCATCGAGCACAAGATGCTTTACGCGCCAGGCAAAGCCGTCAACGCTGGAGGTGTAGCTACCTCTGGACTGGAGATGAGCCAGAACGCCATGCACCTGAGCTGGAGTGCAAAGGAAGTGGACGAAAAGCTCCACCATATCATGCACGGCATACACGAACAGTGTCTGAAGTATGGCAAGGAAGCAGACGGTTATGTCAACTATGTGAAGGGTGCTAACATTGCCGGTTTCATGAAAGTGGCAAAGGCAATGATGGCTCAGGGAATTGTCTGACTCGGTTAATGTCTCTACCGACATATGACATACACTTTATACACGCATAAAATAATAGAGGGACCACATGATGTAGCCCCTCTATTATTTTAATGTAGTTGTTCAACCTATCTTTGCTTCCTTACTGAAGTATTTGTTGATTACAACATGGCAGATGATGCCGACAATGATAAGAATGAAACTGCCCAATGTGTACCAGTTCTGGTCACACAAGTCCTGCATGGCAGGAACAAACATACCCAGTATCATCAGCAGTGCGCCAATCAATACAAGGATTGCTCCCACATAGTTTTTTAAGTCTTTTCCCATTTTATGTCTACTTTATTTGTTCAATCATTTTTTCAAAGGGCAAAGTAAACGAAAAAAAACCAATCGGCAACAATAACAAGGCAATTATTTTTGTTCTCACACCATTTTTCCCTAAAAAAAGTCTCCAAACGATTGCCGTTCCATTTATTTTCACTACCTTTGCAGCCGCTTTTAAGCACAATAATCAATTTATAAACAAAAGAACAATTTATGAATCAGTACGAAACCGTTTTCATTTTAACTCCCGTTTTGTCTGACCAGCAGATGAAGGAAGCGGTAGAAAAGTATCAGACTTTCCTCTCTGACAATGGTGCTGAGATTATCAATGTGGAGAATTGGGGTCTCAAGAAACTCGCCTACAACATCGAGAAGAAGTCAACAGGGTTCTATGCCATGATTGAGTTCAAGGCAGAACCAAGTCTTATCGCAAATTTTGAGTTACAGATGCGCCGCGACGAGCGCGTAATCCGTTACCTCACAGTAAAGAACGAGAAATACGCTGCTCAGTACGCAGAGAAGCGTCGTAACGTTAAAAAGGAGGAGGCATAATTATGGCAGCACAGAGTAATCAGGAAGTACGCTTCCTTACCCCACAGACAGTGGACGTAAAGAAAAAGAAATATTGTCGTTTCAAGAAGAGCGGTATCAAGTATATCGACTACAAGGACTCTAATTTCTTGAAGAAGTTCCTCAACGAGCAGGGAAAGATTCTTCCACGCCGTATCACAGGCAACTCACTGAAGTACCAGCGTCGTGTGGCGCAGGCAGTAAAGCGCGCACGTCATCTTGCTTTGCTTCCATTCGTTACAGACTTGTTGAACAACAAAAATTAAGGAGGTAAGACAATGAAAATTATATTGAAGAAAGACGTTCTTGGCTTAGGCTACAAGGACGAGGTCCACACAGTAAAGGACGGATATGGTCGCAATTATCTTCTTCCACAGCGACTCGCAGTGCTTGCAACAGACAAGGCTCTTAAGGCACTCGAAGAGGAACTTAAGCAGCGTGCCCACAAGTTAGCAAAGATAAAGGCTGACGCTGAGGAACAGGCAAAGAAGTTCGAAGGAGTTACACTCGCAATCGAAGCTAAGGTTTCAGACGGAGCTAACATCTACGGTTCTGTAGGTGCCGCACAAATTGTCGAGGCACTCGCACAAAAAGGAATCGAACTTGACGCGAAGAAGATTACCAGCAAGGCTGTCAAGGTTCTTGGTCAGCACATCGCCACAATACAGCTCCACAGAGAGGTCTGCGTAGAACTTCCATTCGAAGTTATTCCAGACGCAAGTTCAAAGAAAGCCATTGACGACGCTGCTGCCCAGAAGAAAGCGGACAAAGCAAAGGAGGCTGCAAAAGAAGTAGAACAGACTGAATCTCCTGCTGAAGAGACAGCAGAACCTGCAGAAGCTACACAGGCAGAATAAAGGCTACCATATTATAAATAAAAGACAATTTAAGAGACTCACCACGTGGGTCTCTTTTTGTCATATAAGCCCTGAATTATTGACTTTGCCCACACAATTCAACACAATCTTCTTTAATTTGGCTACAAAGGTAATATAAATGTACCAGTTATCCCTTTATAAGTCCACTTCCTCACATATTGCCATCTCCGTCCCACGGTAAATGACCACGAGCTTGTGGAGCGTGGTTGTCTTTATTGACTCTCTGACTATGTCACTGTCCGCATAGCGGCAGATTTGTGCGGAGGCTTCCTTGAAGAGTTGCGACAGCTGTTCGTCCGTGGTGGTTGACTTGCAGTATTTCAGTTCCACGATGTAGGAGTCCTTCATGTCCT
>CAVFVJ010000044.1:0-31777 GCA_963626085.1 Alistipes ihumii
GCAGAATGTCATTTTCCCACGCAAAACGATCTAAAAATATTATGAAGCGTATCCTCGCTCGTCACCTCCCCTACTATCTCCGCAAGAGCGTCCGTACACTCATGTAAGTCCATGGCGACGATGTCGCCCGACACACCATTCTTCAGTTGTTGTTCCACACAGCGTATCGCCTTCTGCGCCCTACGCAGAGCCTCAACATGGCGTACATTGGTAATGATGATATCTGAACAGGACACATCGACTATCCCAGCTGCATCAACAAGCATCTGTTCCAACTCATCAATACCAAGTCCATGTTTCGCACTTATCGCAACACGGTCATTACCAAGTCTGCCCACTGACAGTCCACTGACATCTGCCTTATTGTAGACGCGGATTACATGCTTACCATCCAGCCGTGCTTGGTCGGGCAGAGCGAAACTGTCTGACACGCCTAAATCTGTCACTAGCAATACAATCTCCGCATCCCTCGCCTTCTGCCATGAACGCTCGATACCCAGTCGTTCCACACAATCATCAGTCTCACGGATTCCTGCAGTGTCGATAAAACGAAACAATATGCCTTGCAGACTGACAGTATCTTCTATAGAGTCGCGAGTAGTGCCATGGACATCGCTGACTATTGCCTTGTCATCGTGCAACAGACAATTGAGCAAGGTACTCTTGCCCACGTTGGTCTCGCCTATAATAGCCACCGGCACACCATTCTTGATGGCATTGCCCTGACGGAAAGAGTCTACAAGGCGACTGACTGCCCTGTCTATGTCTGAGGCAAGGTCAAGCAGTTGTTTGCGGTCCGCAAACTCCACATCCTCTTCGCTGAAGTCCAGTTCGAGTTCGAGCAACGAGGTCATCTTCAACAGTCTCTCGCGCAACATGCGTAATTCACCGCTGAAACCTCCACGCATCTGACTCATGGCGACACGGTGAGCTGCCGCATTAGAAGCCGCAATAAGATCTGCTACCGCTTCTGCCTGACTCAAGTCCATCTTGCCGTTCAAGAACGCTCTTTGTGTGTATTCTCCCGGACGTGCCATCACACAGCCCTCAGACATCAACCGCGACATGATGCCCTGCATGATAAACGCAGAACCATGACACATTATCTCCGTAGAGTCCTCACCCGTGTAGGAGTGAGGTGCGCGGTACACTATCACCAGCACATCATCGAGGTTTGGAATCTCTCCATAGTGAAGCGAATAGCCATGAGCATCAACAAGTGGAGTCCGCCCGCGGAATATACGGTCGGTAATCTCTATAGCCCTTTCCCCCGATACTCTAACGATGCCTACCGCCCCACCTGGGGCTGTGGAATTGGCACAAATAGTCTGCATATCCTATGTGATTTTTACTAATTTCCCTGCAAATTTAGCATGAACCGACCGAATAATGACTAACTTTGCACGACAAAACCACTTTATTATGAATAAATTCTTTTTTACAGTCACCATTATGCTAATGGCAGTATGCGCAAAAGCACAGACACTCTCAGAGAACGGCCCGACGATGGGCTGGAGCTCGTGGAACACCTACGGGTTCAAGATCAGCGAGTCAATAATCAAGAGTCAGGCAGACGCCATGGTCAGCAACGGGTTCACTGACGTGGGCTACAAATACATCAACATCGACGACGGGTTCTTCGGCGGACGAGACGAGGACGGGCACCTTCTCATCCACCCTACCCGATTCCCCAACGGGATGAAACCAGTAGTAGACTACATCCACAGCAAGGGACTGAAAGCAGGCATCTATTCTGATGCAGGACACAATACCTGCGCCTCCTACTTCGGCGGTGACACTATCGGGATTGGAGTGGGGCTATACTGCCACGACGAGGAGGACACACAGCTCTACTTCGGCGATCTCGGTTTCGACTTCATTAAAGTGGACTTCTGCGGCGGTTCGCCATACCACAACAAAGACAAACTCGACTTGCCGGAGGAAGAGCGTTACCGTGCCATCTGGAACGCCATACAGAAGACAGGACGCACGGACGTGAGAATGAACGTGTGCAGGTGGGCGTACCCCGGTACATGGGTCAACGACGTGTCAACGAGCTGGCGCACTACAGGCGACATCTACTGTCACTGGAACTCCGTGAAGTCCATCCTGAAGGAGAACTTCTACCTGTCAGCCTACTCCAGTGAAGGCAAGTACAACGACATGGACATGCTGGAAGTAGGCAGGGGGATGACAACCGAGGAAGACAAGACACACTTTGGCATGTGGTGCATGATGAACTCGCCACTGCTCATCGGCTGTGACATGAGCACCGTCAGCCAGACGGCACGCGACCTGATGTGCAACACCGAACTCATAGCACTCAACCAAGACACCCTGTTCCAGCAGGCATACGTGGTCAAGAGGAGCGGAGAGACCTACATCCTCGTGAGGGACATCGAACAACGCCACAGCGGTGTCCGTGCCGTAGCGTTGGTGAACCTCGGTGACGCGACCAAGAAGATCACACTCAACTTCTCCGACATTGACCTTGGCGGTGATGTCAAGATGAGAGATTTGCTCCTGAAGAAAGACTTCGGCACGAGAAACTGCAGCTACTCCGTAATGGTACTGCCCCACTCCACCCGCATCTTCCGTCTCGAAGCAGAGGAACGTTATGAGCAGACCGTCTACGAAGCAGAAAACGCCTATATCACGGCCTATCAGGAGTTGACGAACAACCAGACAGCACCGTCAGGTATCTATACCGAAGACGATGCCTGCTCTGGCGGAGCCAAGGCGGAATGGCTCGGTAAGAAAGCTACCAACGACCTCATTTGGAAGAATGTATATTCAAAGGAGGGCGGCAACTATACAATCACTCTCGAATACTTCAGCGGAGAAAATCGCAACGCGACAGTGGAGGTCAACGGCAAGCGCATCGACACCTTCAAGATGAATTCAGGCGATTGGGGAATCAAGGCATCCGTATCCTTCAGTGTGGAACTGCAGCCGGGCGACAACATAGTACGCCTTTACAACTCATCCAACTGGATGCCTAACATCGACTGCATGAGACTACAGTATGACAGTCCGCTGTCCATCAAGTCGCATACCACTCGAACCAAGAGCGGCAAAGCATACAATCTACAGGGAGCAGAAGTAAAGAATACAGGCAGTCAACGCGGCATCTATATCGTTGACGGTCAAAAACGTTTGTCGATTTGACACGCGTGACAATCGCTGCAATCACGGTACTGATTGCAGTGCTCTTCATCGCAAACCTCTTCCTTGGGGCAATCGACATACCTGCCAGTGAGGTGCTGAAAGTACTCATGGGAGATACGGCAGAGAAAGAGAGTTGGAACTACATCATCATACAGTCACGACTACCACAAGCGATGACAGCGTTACTCTGCGGAGGGTCATTGGCAGTGTCTGGACTGATGCTGCAAACTGCCTTCGCCAATCCACTGGCAGGTCCGTCAATCTTGGGAATCAGTAGCGGAGCCAACCTCGGAGTGGCAATCGTGATGTTGGCTGGTGGCGGTATGATAACGGCTGGAGGTACAAGCATCCCAAGTTTCATGTCTGTGCTCATCGGAGGTTTCGCTGGAGCCATGCTCATAATGTCAATCATACTCAGCCTCTCCACTTTCATACACAGTAACCTCATGTTGCTCATCACGGGAATCATGATAGGCTACATGGCATCGTCAGCCATATCCCTGCTCAACTATTTTTCCACTGAAGAAGGAGTACATAGTTACATGATATGGGGTATGGGCAACTTTGCAGGAGTGTCCCTACAACAGATGCCACTGTTCGCCACAGTATGTCTCATTGGACTTGCCATCTCCATCATGCTCATCAAACCACTCAACGCACTACTCATGGGCAACCAATATGCAGAGAACCTCGGAATCAACATACGCCTCACACGAAACCTGCTGCTCACTGCCACAGGACTGCTTACTGCAGTCACCACCGCTTTCTGCGGACCAGTGTCGTTCCTTGGATTAGCTGTTCCCCACGTGGCGCGCATGGTGTTACGCACGGAGAACCACAAGGTGTTGCTACCTGCAACCATACTGTGCGGCAGTGCCGCCGCTCTGCTCTGCAACATACTCTGCACCCTTCCAGGCGAGAAGGGCATCATACCACTAAACGTGGTCACGCCACTACTTGGAGCACCCGTAATCATCTACGTGATACTTAAACAACGCCACTGACCACTAAGACAGTGGCGTTTTTTGTGAGTTTTACTAAGGGCTGCACACAGGGTACACAAAAAAGTCGTATCTTTGCAGCATGAACGAACAAGAAATCAACAAGAGACGAACATTCGCCATCATCAGCCATCCAGATGCAGGAAAGACGACCCTCACGGAAAAGTTGCTGCTCTTCGGAGGACAGATACAAGTGGCGGGAGCTGTAAAATCCAACAAGATAAAGAAAACAGCCACATCCGACTGGATGGAGATAGAGAAGCAGAGAGGTATCTCTGTATCCACATCAGTGATGGAGTTCGACTATCGGAACTACAAAGTCAATATCCTCGACACACCTGGACACCAAGACTTCTGCGAGGACACATTCCGCACACTGACAGCCGTGGACAGCGCAATCATAGTGATTGACGGAGCAAAGGGTGTTGAGGCGCAGACACGCAAGTTGATGACTGTGTGCCGCATGAGGAAGACACCCGTCATCGTGTTCATCAACAAGATGGACCGTGAAGGACGTGACCCGTTCGACCTTCTCGACGAGGTAGAGTCTGAACTGCAGATAAGTGTGAGACCACTCTCATGGCCAATCAACCAAGGTCAGCGGTTCAAGGGTGTGTACAATATCTACGAACACAACCTCAATCTCTTCACGCCCAACAAACAAATGGTAACAGAAAAGGTGGAAGTGAACATCAACGGCAGTGAACTGGACGAAAAGGTCGGTAAGGAAGATGCCGATAAATTACGCGAAGATCTTGACCTGGTGGAGGGCGTGTACTCTGAGTTTGATGTAGAGACATACAGGAGCGGTGAGGTTGCGCCAGTCTTCTTCGGCTCAGCTCTGAACAACTTCGGAGTACAGGAACTGCTCGACTGTTTCGTTGAGATAGCTCCAAGTCCGCGTCCCACCCAAGCAGAGGAACGACTGGTGGAGCCAACCGAACCCAAGTTCACAGGTTTCATTTTCAAGATAACAGCCAACATTGACCCTAACCACCGCTCATGTACAGCCTTCTGCAAGGTCTGTTCGGGCAAGTTCGTGCGCAACGCGCCCTACCAACACGTGAGACAGAACAAGATTGTGCGCTTCTCATCGCCCACACAGTTCATGGCACAAAAGAAGAGTACTATTGAAGAGGCATATCCAGGCGACATTGTAGGATTGCCGGACAATGGGGTGTTCAAGATTGGAGACACTCTCACCGAAGGTGAACAGTTGCATTTCAAAGGGTTACCCAGTTTTTCGCCCGAGATGTTCAAATATATCGACAATGCTGACCCAATGAAAACCAAGCAACTGGCAAAAGGTATCGACCAGTTGATGGATGAAGGTGTAGCACAAATGTTCGTCAACCAGTTCAACGGACGTAAACTGATAGGTACTGTAGGGCAACTCCAGTTCGAGGTGATACAGTACAGGCTGGAGAATGAATACAATGCGCGTTGTCGATGGGAACCAGTGAGTCTCTACAAAGCCTGCTGGATAGAGAGCGATGACGAAGAAGAGTTGGAAGCGTTCAAGAAACGCAAATACCAGTACATGGCAAAAGACCGAGATGGCAGGGACGTGTTCCTCGCTGACTCCAACTACGTGCTGCAAATGGCACAAATGGATTTCAAGCATATCAAGTTTCATTTCACAAGTGAATTCTGACAACTATGTTACAAGACGAAATAAAGAAAGCGGTGGATGTGATGCGAAAAGGCGGAGTGATACTCTACCCTACCGACACTGTATGGGGCATCGGTTGCGATGCCACCAATCCCGAAGCTGTGAAGAAAGTATACGAGATCAAGCAGCGTGACGACAGCAAAGCACTCATCTGCCTTGTGGATAGCGACGCACGACTGTCGAGATACGTAAGGAACGTGGCAGACGTGACATGGGATCTCATAGAGCTGTCAACCAAACCACTAACCGTAATCTTCGACCAGGCTACAGGACTTGCCCCCAACCTTTTGGCGGAAGATGGCAGTGTGGGAATACGGATTACCAAAGAAGAGTTCTCCAAAGAGCTTTGCTTCAGGTTTCAAAAACCGATAGTGTCAACCAGTGCAAACTTAAGCGGAGAACCAACGCCACAGACATTCGAAGAGATATCTGACGAAATAAAGGGTGCTGTGGACTACATCGTGAAATACAGTAGACAAAGCAAGGAAAAACACCGCCCGTCAAGCATCGTAAAAATTGACGCATCGGGACAGTTCAAGATAATAAGAGACTAAGATGACATTTTCATTTCTGAGGCGCGAAGTAACAGTCATCCATCTGATTGCAGGATGGATAAAAGGCAACCGTCCAACCAGGCAGCTCGTATTGATGCTCAGTCTGGTAGTCGGAATCTGTGCCGGCTTGAGCGCATTCATACTGAAATACATCATCGAACAGATACGTTTTCTGTTGACCAACCACTTCAACCTCTCAGAGACCAACGGACTATACATGGTCTATCCTGCTGTCGGAATACTGCTGACGATGCTCTTTGTCAAGTACATAGTACGAGGTGACATAAGCCACGGAGTAACCAAAATTCTCTATGCCATTTCCCGAAAACGCGCACGGATAAAGTCGCACAACAGATGGACCAGCATTGTAGCCAGTGCCATCACCATCGGTTTTGGCGGTTCGGTTGGAGCAGAGGCCCCGATTGTGCTGACTGGCTCTGCTTTCGGTTCCAATCTCGGAAAACGGTTCAACCTGCCACCGAACACAATGATGCTGCTTGTGGGATGCGGTGCAGCGGGAGCCATAGCCGCCATATTCAAGGCTCCTATAGCAGGAGTGATGTTCGTGCTTGAAGTACTGATGCTCGACCTCAACATGGCATCCTTGTTGCCATTGCTCGTGACCTGCCTAACGTCGGTCTGCGTCTCGTACGCCCTATACGGCACAGAGCCCATGTTCTCCTTTGAACTCGACAAGGCATTCTCCAACGACATCATTCCCGGATGTATACTGTTGGGCATTGCATGCGGTCTTGTATCCCTCTATTTCACACGAGCAATGAACTGGTTTGAAGGAATCTTCGCCAAGTTAGCCAACCCATGGAAGAAATTTGTGGTCGGAGCTGTCGTCCTCGGCATCCTCATATATTTCTTTCCTGCCATGTACGGAGAAGGATACGATGTGATTGACCAGCTCATACACAATGCGAGTGCAGACACCGTCATGCACAACACACTGTTCTACGGCAACAACAACACGCTACTCATATACCTCGCACTGGTGTTGGTGTTCAAAGTGTTCGCCACTACAGCCACTAACGGTGGCGGTGGATGTGGAGGTGTGTTCGCTCCCTCACTTTTCCTCGGTGCGATAGCAGGTTTTATCTTCGCCCACCTGTGGGACAGTGGACTCATGCTGGAGATGGGAGACGCCGGTTACCTGTCATCAAAGAACTGCACACTCTATGGTATGGCAGGTCTGATGTCTGGCATCATGCACGCACCGCTTACAGGTATCTTCCTCATCGCAGAACTCACAGGAGGATATGAGTTATTCGTACCGCTCATGATTGTGTCTGTTGCCTCCTACTTGACTATCAACGTATTTGAGCCGCACAGCATCTATGCCATGCGACTCGCACGCAAGGGTGAACTTATCACGCACGACAAAGACAAAGCCATACTGACTATCATCAACCTGAAGTCACAAATAGAGACCGATTTCAAGACTGTCACACCAGAAATGGATTTGGGACAGTTGGTGGGTGTCATCACCAAGGCACACCGCAATATATTCCCCGTGATTGACAAGAAGGGCAAGTTTCTCGGGGTTGTGTCGCTCGACTCGATAAGGAAATACATCTTCCGTCCAGAACTTTATCACCAGTACACCGTAGCGGCATTCATGAAAGACCCTCCGGCATTACTCAATACCAACGACACACTAAAAGTGGCGACCGAGAAGTTTGATGAGACCAAGGCTTGGAACCTTCCAGTGGTAGACAGCAACGGAGTCTTCCTGGGTTTCGTGTCACGTTCTGGGCTGTTCAACTCATACAGGGAGGTACTTGTCACGTTCAGTGCCGAATAAGCAAATAGTATCAGTGGGCATGCATATATATAATAAGGTATAGCATAAAATGGAAAAGCAGGATTTGAGAATAGTATTTATGGGAACCCCAGAGTTCGCTGTAGAAAGTCTAAGAAGCCTGGTGGAAGGCGGATATAACGTAGTAGGCGTGGTCACGATGCCCGACAAGCCTGTAGGCCGTCACGGTAGCGTACTCCAACCGAGTCCTGTAAAGCAATATGCACAAGAGAAGGGATTGACACTGCTCCAACCTGAGAAACTCAAGGACGAGAACTTCATCGACAGTCTACGCGCACTACATGCAGACCTTCAAATAGTTGTTGCCTTCCGTATGCTGCCTGAAGTGGTGTGGAACATGCCGCGCTTTGGCACATTCAACCTCCATGCGTCACTCCTGCCACAATACAGAGGTGCAGCCCCTCTCAACTGGGCAGTCATCAATGGTGAGACCGAGACAGGAATCACCACCTTCTTCCTCAAGCACGAGATCGACACTGGAAACATTATCCAACAAGTGCGTGTACCCATTGCCGATACCGACAACGTAGGCATCGTACACGACAAACTGATGGTACTTGGAGGTGAGTTGGTTACCGAGACTGTAGACAACATACTTAAAGGAGACATTCACACAACCGCACAAGCGGAATTGGAAGCTGGAGAACAACTAAAGCCAGCACCTAAGATATTCAGGGACACTTGCCGCATCGACTGGCATCAGGGAACGAAGCAGGTCTACGACTTCATCCGCGGACTCAGCCCCTACCCTGCCGCATGGACGGAACTGCACAACGGAGAGAAGACTGTAGAAATCAAGATCTATGAATCAGTAAAGGAACTCTCAACCAGTGCAGGCACACCAGGCGAAGTGGAGACCGATGGCAAGACGTACCTCAAAGTACATACCACCGATGGTTATATCAAAATCCTGTCGCTGAAAATGTCTGGAAAGAAACAAATGACCATAACGGACTTTCTGAGAGGTTACAAATGCGAAAGCAACATCCACATGTGTTAAAAAACGCGTTCCACACAATATTTCAGTTCAACACCCTTGGCAGTCTGACAAATATTCGTTTACTTTGCACAGAGAACGAAAACATTAGTGACAAACAAAAAAAAAATTATTGCCTATAGGTAGACATTACTCAAACTAACATCACTGGCGGAAGCACAAGCGATACAGAAATATAGTGGGCATTGGCAAAGCCAGCATAAAACAAAGTGTAATGAACAAATTGACATCTCTTGCCGACGAAGAGTTGGTAGGTCTGTACACCAAGGGTAATAATGAAGCGTTTGACATCTTGTTAAACCGCTACGAAAGTAAAGTATACACATACGTATCCTATTTTGTACGAAACAGAGAAGTAGCAGAAGATCTCTTCCAAGACATATTCATGAGGGTGGTTTCAACCATACGCTCAGACAAGTATACTGAACAACAGAAGTTCAGTTCGTGGCTCATGCGCATCTCACACAACATCGTCATAGACCACTTCCGCCATCAGAAGAACGAGAAGAACATATCAAACGACGAGACTGAGGTAGATCTGTTCAACGACATCAAGTACTCTGACGAGAACAACATAGAGACACAAATGGTCAGACAACAGAACATGAGGGGTGTGCAAGAGATAATCAAGATGTTGCCCAAGAACCAGCAGGAGATAATCGACTTGAGATACTATCAAGACAAAAGCTTCAAAGAAATAGCTGAAATACTCAACTGCAGCATCAACACGGCACTTGGAAGGACTCGGTATGCGCTTATTAACCTCAGGAGATTGGCACAGGAATACAACATCAGTCTGGCATCGTAAGACACTAGCGTTACGACCCTTACAGAAGCCAACGAAATAGGTCTGACAACTAAATCGCAAGAAAAATTCTTTTTTTTTTGAGTTGCAGATACAACGTATCAGAAAAACCTCTACCTTTGCAGCGGTTTTAGAAAACAAATGATTGTTGAACTTTCAAAATTGAAAAAAGAAATGAAGAAGCTTTTAATTTTACTCATAATGATCATAACAACCATGAATCTTGTGGTGGCAACACACAGGCTACAGTTAACGATTCAGACTCAGTTGACACTACATCTGCTGTAGTTGAGGAGCCAGTTGTTGAGGATACAGCTGCTGCTGACACTACTGTTGCCGACACTACTGTTGCTGAATAATTGCAAGACAACGAATTCAGTTTTAGGCCATGTGCCTAAGAAGTGAGAGAATTGAAACCTGTTGACCTACGTCTACAGGTTTTTTTATACCCATAAACCACCTATACATATGGCAGGAATATACGTACACATACCATTCTGCAAGACACGCTGTATCTACTGCGACTTCTTTTCCACTACCCTCTTGAGCATGAGGGAAGAGTATGTCAGTGCTGTGTGTATGGAGGTTAGACAACAGAAGGACTATCTGAACGGTGAGACGATTGAGACAGTATACCTCGGGGGCGGTACACCCTCACAACTTAACACCAAACAGATTGAGGACATCCTAAGTACCATCTGGCAGACATACAACATATCTGACTCACCAGAGATAACCGTTGAACTGAACCCAGAAGACGTAACTGCAGAATATGCGTATGGACTCAAACAATTGGGAGTCAACAGGACCAGTCTCGGCATCCAGTCATTCAACGACAACACACTGCGGTTCATCCACCGCCGCCACGATTCGGCAAAAGCCATCGAAGCTGTAACCATACTCCAAAATGCTGGATTTCGCAATATAAGCTTAGACCTCATGTTTGGTTTTCCACAGCAGACGCTGGACGACTGGACTAAGGACATCAACACCGCACTGAATTTGGGCGTACAGCACCTGTCCGCCTATTCACTGATGTATGAGGAGGGAACCCAACTATACGATTTATTACAGAATAGGGAGATAGAAGAAATTGAAGACGGGCTATCGTTGGAAATGTACCGAACACTCACAAGTAGACTTAAGGAACACGGTTACATCCACTATGAGATATCGAACTTCGCCCTACCTGGATATGAGTCACGCCACAACTCCAACTACTGGAACAGCACCCCCTACCTCGGAATCGGAGCTGGCGCACACTCATTCAACAGCATCTCACGCCAATGGAACATCTGCGACATCAAGCAATACATTAAAGGCATCAACGAAAGCAAAGCTGTACGCGAGACAGAACTGTTGACTACAGATCAGCGATTCAACGAAACAGTAATGACCCGTTTGCGTACAGCTAAAGGACTTGATCTTAACTATATCGACCGACTGTTCGGGACAACCTACGTCAATCATTTGGAGAAAGCAGCCACACCTTATTATAATAATAAGGAACTGGAAAAAGACGGACATACACTACGCCTGACAGAACGGGGCATCTATTTGTCCAACGACATAATGTCGAGCCTGTTTATCTGACCATCCCACGCCACTAGAGGCTGTCTTCATACCACAAATCTACCCATAATACAAACCGCACCCAAAGAAAACACACCTAAAAACAAAAATTCAGTCCCAAAATAAAAAAAACAGTCACCAGCGTTTGTCAATTCAAATAATTTGTGTAATTTGCACCCAAAATCAAAAGGCCTGTAGTCAGGTCTATCAAATCAATTGAATACAATCTTTTAAATTACCGAACATGAGAGTCTATAAGACAAACGAAATCAAGAACATTGCCCTACTTGGTAATGACGGTGCAGGAAAGACAACCCTCACCGAAGCCTTACTGTATGAATCAGGCAAAATCAGTCGCCGCGGACGTATAACCATGAAAAACACCGTGAGCGACTATTTTCCAGTGGAACAAGAATATGGCTACAGTGTGTTCTCCACAGTGTTCAATACGGAATACAATGGGAAGAAACTGAATTTCATAGACTGCCCTGGGTCAGATGACTTTGTGGGAGCTGCCATGGCGGCACTTACCGTAACTGATACAGCAGTACTGCTCGTAAACGGTGCAGCTGGAATCGAGGTAGGAACACAGAACCATTGCCGTTACGCAGAGAAACTGGGTAAGCCTGTAATCTTCCTCATCAACCAGCTCGACAATGAGAAGTGTGACTATCACAGCTGCATAGAGCAGTTGCAGGAACTCTACGGCAACAAAATAGTACAAGTACAGTACCCTCTCAACGAAGGTCCTAACTTCAATTCCTTCATCGACGTGCTGCTCATGAAAAAGTACACGTGGAAACCAGAGGGAGGAGAACCAACCATCGAGGAAATACCAGCAGAGGAGATGGATAAAGCCAAGGAACTTAACCGCAAGCTAGTGGAGGCAGCGGCTGAGAACGACGAGGGACTGATGGAGAAGTTTTTCGAGAGCGAGCGACTGACGGAAGACGAGTGCCGCAAAGGCATACGTGTGGGTCTGACCACACGGAGTCTCTTCCCTGTATTCTGCGTATGTGCCGTCAAGGATATGGGTGTACGTCGTATGATGGAGTTCCTCGGTAACGTTGTGCCATTCGTCGACGAGATGCCACCGGTGGAAGCCACAAATGGTGACACTGTCAAACCAGACCCTAACGGTCCTACAGCCCTCCATTTCTTCAAGACTGCCAACGAGCCACACATCGGAGGCGTGCAATACTTCAAGGTACTCAGCGGAACAGTACATGAGGGCGATGACCTGACCAACTCCAACCGTGGAAGTAAAGAACGCATCGCACAGATATTCGTATGCGCTGGAGCCAACCGCGAGAAAGTCAGCGAGATGGTTGCCGGTGACATCGGGTGCACTACCAAACTGAAGGATGTCAGGACAGGTAACACACTGGTCGGAAAGGACTGTGATTGGAAATTCGACTTAGTCAAGTATCCTGAACCCAAGTACATACGTTCCGTTAAGGCTGAAAACGAGGCTGACACAGAGAAGATGATATCAGCCATACAGAAGATGTCACAGGAAGATCCAACTTGGGTACTTGAACAGAGCAAGGAACTCAAGCAGACGCTCATCAAAGGACAGGGAGAGTTCCACCTACGCACACTCAAATGGAGACTTGAGAACAACGAGAAAATAAAGGTGGTCTATGGCGAACAGAAGATACCATACCGTGAGACCATCACCAAAGCAGCTCGCGCAGACTACCGCCATAAGAAACAATCAGGCGGTGCCGGACAATTCGGAGAAGTACACCTTATCGTAGAGCCATACACAGAAGGAATGCCCGAACCTACCGTATATAAGTTCAATGGACAGGAATACAAGGTCAACATCAAGGGCAAGGAGGAAGTGAACCTCGAATGGGGCGGTAAACTTGTTTTCTACAATTCAGTCGTAGGCGGTGCCATAGACACGCGCTTCATGCCAGCCATACTCAAGGGAGTCATGAGTCGTCTTGAACAAGGTCCGCTCACCGGAAGTTACGCACGCGACGTACGGGTTATTGTGTACGACGGCAAGATGCACCCTGTAGACTCCAATGAATTGTCCTTCATGCTTGCCGGACGAAACGCTTTCAGCGAGGCATTCAAGAATGCTGGTCCAAAGTTGCTCGAACCGATATATGACGTCGAGGTCATCACGCCGAGTGATAAGATGGGCGATGTGATGAGTGACCTGCAAGGACGCCGTGGCATGATTATGGGAAGTGAGAGCAACAATGGCTACGATACACTCACTGCCAAGATTCCACTGAAGGAACTCTCCAGCTACGCCACCACACTGAGTTCACTGACAGGAGGACGAGCTTCATTCTCAATGAAATTCTCCAACTACGAACTCGTTCCGACTGACATCCAGCAACAGCTTGTCAAGGAATTTGAGTCGCAAAACAAGGACGAAGAATAGAAAGTTATCCGAACATCAATTAAAGAGTCAACGCATGTTAATGGTTGGCTCTTTTTTTATGTATGTTTTTTAATATTATCATTCACATCAATCTTTAACAAGCAATTTGTTGTTACTTTGGAATTGTAAAACGAAACTGGCATGAAGAAAAGGACGATAATAATACTGGCGACACTGATGGGCATATCATTCGTATGCCTGTTGGTTCTGCAAATGTACTACGTCGAAGAAGTGATGAACCTTCGCAAGATACACTTCGACGAATCGGTACAGAGAAGCCTTAGCGAGACTGCCAAACAGATAGAGATTGCGGAAGCCACAAAATACCTTGAACAAGGAATCAATGCATACAATGGAATTACGTCCTACGATTCTGCCACCACAGACAACGACTCGTCAACACAGAAGATTCACCAAATAACAACCTCTGGGGAGAATATCAAGACAATAGACCATCCCAAGGATGCGTTCAGCGACAAATATTTCACCAAACGCTCCAGTGGCATTTCCGGCAAGAAGCAGCTAAACGGAATCATGAGCGACAAGTACGACAAGTCTAAGTCTCTGCAGGAAATCATGAAGGAACGCTTCAACAACCAGAAAGACCTCATCGATGAGGTGGTTTACAACATGCTCTATACAGCAAGTGACCGTCCTCTGAAAGAAAGGATTGACTTCCGGCAACTCGACCAAATACTGAAGACTGAGCTGATGAACAACGGAATTGACATCACCTACCATTTCTGCGTCTATTCAAGCAACAAGTCTCTCGTGTACAAGTGTCCTGACTACGATGCCGAAGGCGATGACATAGCATACACGGAGACACTCTTCAGGAATGACCCAATACAGAAGATGGGGACTCTGAAAGTCCACTTCCCCTTCATGTCCACCATACGCCACCAGTCGGTATGGTTCTTGATGCCGTCGATTGTGTTTACACTCATCGTGCTGATTACTTTTATCGTAACCCTCGTACTAGTGTTCCGTCAGAAGAAGCTGACTGCAGTGAAGAACGACTTCATAAACAACATGACACACGAGTTCAAGACACCGATATCAAGCATCTCACTGGCAGCCCAAATGCTGTGCGATGACTCTGTTCCAAAGAACGAAAAGATGATAAAACGACTGTCTGGTACCATATTCGACGAGACCAAAAGACTGCGTTTCCAAGTAGAGAAAGTACTGCAACTGTCTATGTACGAAAATCAAAAGGCAAAACTCAACCTACAAGAGATTAACGCCAACGAACTTATAGCAGGAGTCATTCACACCTTCGCACTTAAGGTGGAAAAGAACGGAGGAAAGATCATCTCTGACCTTCAGGCTGAGAACAGCAACATCTACGTTGACGATATGCATTTCACCAATGTAATCTTCAATCTCATGGACAATGCAGTCAAATATCGCCGTCAGGATACACAGCTCGAACTTAAGGTATCCACATGGAACGAGAACGGCAAACTCTTCATCTCTGTCCAAGACAATGGCATTGGTATAAAGAAAGACGACCTCAAGAAAATCTTCGAGAAGTTTTACAGGGTACATACTGGCAACAGACATGATGTCAAGGGATTCGGACTCGGATTGGCATACGTCAAGAAGATCATCAACGAACTCAAGGGCACCATCGTGGCTGAAAGCGAGTTGGGCATCGGAACCAAATTCATTATAAAGATGCCACTTGTATGAGTATAATAATGTAGAATAAACGGATAAATAACACTTAAACAAAGAACACTATGGACGAAAAAATTGAAAATGCTCACATCATGCTATGTGAGGACGACGAGAACCTTGGAATGTTGCTCCGTGAATACCTTGAGGCAAAAGGCTATAACGTAGACCTTTGCATCGACGGTGAAGAAGGTTACAAGACCTTCCAGGAAAAGAAATTCGACCTCTGCATCCTCGATGTGATGATGCCGAAAATGGACGGTTTCACACTAGCATACAAGATTCGTGAACTCAACTCTGAAATTCCATTCATGTTCCTGACAGCAAAGACATTGAAAGACGACGTGAAGCAGGGATTCGAACTGGGTGCGGACGACTACATCACCAAACCGTTCTCAATGGAAGAGGTCGTGTTCCGCATCGAGGCTATACTTCGCCGTGTAAACGGAAAGAAGACAACCAACCTCTCCACATTCCAGATTGGAGACTTCACCTTCGACTCAAAGAAGCAGGTCTTGATTATCGGCGACAAACGTACTAAGTTGACCACCAAGGAGTCTGATCTCCTCAAACTGCTCGCAAGCAAGCAGAACGACCTGTTGCAGCGCGATTATGCACTGCGTGCAATTTGGGTTGACAACAACTACTTCAACGCACGTTCAATGGACGTGTATATCACAAAATTGCGTAAACTTCTTAAAGACGACCCGAACGTGGAACTCCTCAATGTCCACGGCAAGGGTTACAAGTTGGTCGTACCAGAATAAGGCTAAATGGCAGACTTACTACAAAAGTCCGGTGCATCAGTGTGCACCGGACTTTTGTCTTGACGGTCGCAAAGATGCTGCGAGACGCAAGCCGAGGTCAAAGGAACGGAAATCGTGCGCAAGTCCCCTGCGGTCCGACACACGACAGTACTCGTTTCCGTCAGAAAAGCTTCCTCCCCGAATTACCCTGTCCGAACGCAACGAATCAACCATAGGATTGTCAATCTGAGCCCCATCGTAGTTCTTGTACAGCTCTTCGCACCACTCATACACATTGCCGCTCATGTCATAAAGTCCCAACTCATTTGGATGTTTACCACCGACAGCATGAGTGTTCATGCGGTGGTTTCCCCCATACCAAGCCACATCGTCCACATTGTCACTACCAGAATACTTATAGCCCTTGCTTTTGTTGCCTCCACGCACAGCATACTCCCACTCTGCTTCTGTAGGCAAACGGAACTCCATTCCTGTCAATGAGTTCAGTTTACTGATGAACGATTGGCAGTCATCCCAGTTGACATATTCTACTGGCAAGTTACTTCCAACGGAACAGGAAGGATTGCTGCCCATGACAGTCTCCCATTCCAGTTGTGTAACCTCATACTTACCTATCAAGAAACTTTCGACAGATCTCTTATGAGCTGGCTTCTCATTGTCGCAAGCTTCACTCCCCTGCTCTGGTGTGGCACCCATCATGAACGTGCCGCCCTCCACAAGTACCATATTTCCTACAAGGCTGTCAATGACCGCATTGCCGGTTGATTTATTCTCCGTGTTTACCAATCTTACTGAATCTACCCCATCATCCACGTCTGTCACACGACTGTCTAGACACTGCATATACCATACCGATGCAACCACAGCTAATACAGCAACAGCGACAAACATCCCTATCAGCCCCTTTACACCCAAAAATCCAACCTTACAATACCGAAATTTCATGTTTTTTCTCATTACGTCTTGCAAAGGTATACAAAGAACCGCACACAGACAAACGGGAGAAAAGTTTTCTGTCCATAAACACAAAATATCTCATTACACGTTCAGCACACAAGACAAAACACAGAGGCTATCGCATTGCCATTATAAATAAATGTAGTAACTTTGCAGAGTGTATGCACATAAGATTACGACTGTAATCACACAAGGCATCATCAACAGGTAAAAAGTAGGACAGTCTGATGGAAAAGCAACCAAGAATTCGCATCAAGGATATAGCCGAAATGGCAGGAGTTAGCGTTGGTACAGTAGACCGTGTTCTCCACGGTCGCGCCAACGTGTCTAAATTGAGTTTAGAGAAAGTAGAGAGGGTTCTGGAGGAAATCAATTACGAGCCCAACCACTATGCCAGTGCATTGGCAAGTAACAAAACATACAAGTTCGCAGCCATCATCCCTATGCACGAGGAAGACTCCTATTGGGCACGAGTAGAGAAAGGTCTACATGAAGGCGTTAAGCGATACACTGATTTCAAGCTAACGTTCAAAGTGTTCAACTACGACCAGTTCAATGAAGACTCCTTCGACGTGCAGACACGCAACCTACTGGCATACAAGCCAAGTGCGGTAATTATCGGACCGATCTTCAACCACAAGCACTTGAGTCGGTTCATCAAGAAGTTGGAAAGCAGGGACACCCCCTACTCACTACTCGACTCCTATTGGCCTGAGTTTAACCCAGTCTCTTTCTATGGTCAGGATGCAGAACGAAGTGGAGCATTCTCCGCACGTATACTCCTCATGGCTGCAGGCGCATCAAAGAAAATCGCACTGTTCAAGATGCTGGGTGAAGGACGTGTAGCAAGTCGGCAGCAGCTCGACCGCGAGAAGGGTTTCCGCGAATATGTAGCCAAGCACAGTCCTGACACAAGAATCGTTGACCTCAACCTTTACGTCTACGATAAAGTGGGTGTATCAGACTCGCTGAAACGGTTCTTCACAAAGTATCCTGACATCGGATACGGCATTTCGTTCAACTCGTCAATACATGTCATCGGAAACTTTCTCAAGCACGAGATGCCCGACCGTCCACACATATGCCTCATGGGATATGACGCCATTGAATCCAACATACAATGTTTGCGTGACGGGTATGTGGACTTCCTCGTCGGTCAGCATCCACAACACCAGGGACTCAACTGTTTCCGTAGCATCTTCAATTCGTGCGTGTTGCAGATGAAGCAGACTGTCATGCATTATGAGGGAATAGACCTCATAATGGCTGAGAACATCGACTTCTACAAAGACTGACATGAACAAATTTGAACTGACATCGGACTACCAGCCCACAGGAGACCAGCCTGAAGCAATCAAGCAACTTACCGATGGGGTAAGGGAAGGATTGCCTGCGCAGGTACTGCTCGGCGTGACAGGTTCGGGCAAGACGTTCACCATAGCCAACGTAATCAATAATATCAACCGCCCTACCCTCATACTCAGCCACAACAAGACCCTGGCACATCAGCTCTACACCGAGATGAAGGGATTCTTTCCGCATAATGCAGTGGAATATTATGTCAGTTACTATGACTACTACCAACCAGAGGCTTATTTACCTGCTACAGACACATACATAGAGAAAGACCTTGCCATCAACGAAGAGGTGGATAGGCTGAGAATAGCAGCCACACGGTCACTGCTCTCGGGTAGGAACGATGTAGTAGTGGTCAGTTCCGTATCGTGCATCTACGGTATGGGCTCGCCTGTGGACTTTGAAGCAAACACCGTGAAGGTTGAAGTGGGACAGAGCATTGACATCAACGACTTGCTGAGGAGACTTATCGACAGCATGTATGTGCGCAACGACATCGACCCCGTACATGGACAGTTCAGTGTGAAGGGAGAGACAGTCAACATTGCTCTTGCCTACGATGACAAGACTGTGCGCCTGCGCTTTGCATGGGACGAGATAGAAAGCATTGAGGAGATTGACCCCGTGAGCGGTGAACAGATGGAGTCATTCACTGAATACCATATATACCCTGCAAACCTATTCACGACAAGCAAAGAGCGCGCACAACTGGCCATAGAACAAATCAAGAAAGATCTGGACGAACGTGTTAGGTTCTATGACAGCATTGGCGACTACGTCAAACGCGACCTTATAGAGACACGTGTGACCAACGACATAGAGATGATTCGGGAGATAGGCTACTGCTCAGGTATCGAGAACTACTCGCGTTACTTCGACGGCAGACAACCAGGCGAACGACCTTACTGCCTACTTGACTTCTTCCCCAAGGACTTTCTGATGGTGGTTGATGAGAGCCATGAGTCCATCCCACAAATACGTGCCATGTACGGAGGTGACCGTAAGAGGAAACAGACACTGGTGGAGTATGGCTACCGGTTGCCAGCAGCTTTGGACAATCGTCCGCTTACGTTCGATGAGTACGAATCCATGACCCATCAGACTATCTACATGACTGCCACCCCTGCTGAATATGAGCTTCAGAAATCAGATGGAGTGATTGTGGAGCAGGTCATCCGTCCGACAGGTCTGCTTGAACCCGAAATAGAGATGCGTCCAACTGCCAATCAGATAGACGACCTTATGGAAGAGATACAACTTCGTGTCGAACGCCACGAAAGGGTACTGGCCACAACCATATCCAAGCGCATGGCAGAGGAACTGGCGGACTACCTTGTACAGAATGGGGTTAAGAGCGCGTACATACACAGTGATGTTGACACTTTCGAGAGGGTGGACATTCTCAACCGTCTGCGCAGTGGAGAGATAGACGTACTGGTGGGAGTCAACCTCTTACGCGAAGGACTCGACTTGCCCGAAGTGTCACTTGTCGCTATTCTAGACGCAGACAAAGAAGGATTCCTCAGAAGCTACAGGTCACTGACACAGACCATCGGACGTGCGGCACGCAACGTCAACGGCAAAGCCATCCTATACTGTGACAGGGAGACTGACAGTATACGGAAAACCATAGAGGAGACCAACCGTAGACGGGCGAAACAACTCCAATATAATAAAGAGCATCACATCACTCCTACACAAATCAAAAAGTCACAGGCGGCAATCGCCGAAGGCAAGCATGTGGACTATGTGGGCAAAGCATACATAGAAGAATCGTTCCAAAAAGTGGCAGAAGACCCAGTAGTGATGAAAATGGACAAAGAGGCTCTCGACAAAGCCATAGAGCACACACGCACTCTCATGCAGCAGGCTGCCAAGAAACTGGACTTCATGATGGCAGCACAGTACCGTGACGAAATGCTTAGGATGGAAGAGATGCGCGACAACAAGGGATGGAAAAAAGAAGTCGAGCAGAGAAAGACTAGAACCAAGACAAAAGAAAAGAAGATATGACAGGTCAAATCATCAGATTCATAAAGAACTGGACACTGCCCATAGCTATAGTCATGGGTATTGTGCTGTACTTCGTCTACGTGAATATCCATGCATTAGATGGGACACATGCCTTCATGAACGACTTTGTAGGTATCCTCCAACCTATGCTCATATTCATGATGCTCTTCCTCTCGTTCTGCAAGGTGAACGTAAAGGAACTGCGTCCGCACAGATGGCAACTGAAACTGTTGGCGATACAGGCGTTCACATTTGTAGGACTTGCCATACCTATAATCATATACCCACAGATACAAGGAAGGGTCATAATCGAAAGTGCCATGCTGTGTATGATTTGTCCAACAGCAACCGCTGCAGCGGTAGTAACCAACAAACTGCATGGGAAGATAAGTACTGTTGTCAGTTACACCTGCATAGACAATCTAATGGCAGCCATGCTCATCCCGGCTGTAGTGTCGGCACTACACAGTGAAACCAACGACATCGGGTTGATTGACTCATTCACCGTCATCATAGGCAAGGTATTCCCATTATTGATATTGCCACTGATGTTGGCACTGACAGTAAAGTTTCTTATGCCGAAAGTCCATGCATTCATGGCACGCATCAGTTACATCTCGTTCTACTTGTGGGCTGTGGCACTGACACTTGCCATTGGAGTCACCACCAAAGCGTTGGCACACAGCCACGAGACCATCATCACCTATATAGGCATCGCCATTGTGTCCGCACTATGTTGTGTCATCCAGTTTGCTTGCGGACGATTCATAGGCAAGCACCACGGAGAACCGATAGCCGGAGCACAAAGTCTCGGACAGAAGAACACCGCATTCTGCATATGGGTTGCTTACACATTCATGAATCCCGTGGCAGCCCTTGCCGGAGGTTTCTATTCAATATGGCACAATCTCATCAACTCCTACCAGTTATACCTTGAACGCAAACGGTTTGCTAACATTACTAACAATCAAAATAGATAAAACAGTTGAACTATGAAGAGAGCATTATACATATCTATCTTTTGGATGCTGGCAATCACCGCCAATGCACAAACGAACAATATCGTACAGCGATACACAGACTCATTGAAAGTGGCTGCGGCAAAATGCACAGAAGTGAACGTAAGGTCTGAAGCCACTCCCTACTACTTCCAGATGCTCTATCCCGACACTTACTACTCTAATGTCACGAGAAACGCACTGTCACTCGACTCTAATGACTCACAATACCCAATTGACATGGAGACTCTGAAACTGTACGTAAATCGTCCCAATATAGCAAAACATTATGACGGACAGTTCGGAAACGATAAACCCATCGACACCAACAACAAGACGCTACAACCCACCGAAGACATAAAGAGGGAACTGAAGAACGTGGTTGTCGAACCAATCAAGGACGACAATGAGATTGAAGATCTGGACATTGGGCTACAGGTACACAGACCCAACTTCTGGAAGACCAGCGGTTCTGCCAATCTGCAGTTCACACAGAATTACTTCAGCGAGAACTGGTACCGTGGAGGCAACAACAATGGAACACTGCTTGCCGTACTGACACTCCGCGCAAACTACAACGATACAAAGAAGTTGACATGGGAGAACACGCTCGACATGAGGTTGGGATTCATTACCACCACCTCCGACACCTGTCACACATTCCTCACCAACAACGACCGCATACAACTGAACAGCAAACTGGGTTACAAGGCTGCCAAATACTGGAACTACACCATCTCCACAGAAGCGAAGACCCAGTTCATGCCTGGTTACAGAAGCAACAACAGGCTGAAATTCTCACAGTTCATTGCTCCACTCGACGTAGCTGTGTCAGTCGGTATGGACTACAAGCCGAGCATCAAGAACGGTTCCCTCTCCGTAGCGCTACTTCCGCTCTCCTACAAGATGCGATACATCGGAACAGACAATGAGAACATACACAAGACATACAACTTCGTGGGACGCACAACCACACAAGACTATGGTTCACGTATAGAAGTGAACACAAATATAAAACTGCACAAGAACATCACATGGAGATGCAGAAGCTACTGCTTCACCTCCTACGAGTATGTGGAAGCAGAATTGGAGAACGTACTGTCCTTCTCCATATCCAAATACATCTCATCTGAGTTGAATACACTCTGGCGTTTTGACGACAATCGTGGCAAACAATACTACGATGACAACTTAGGGTATTTCCAGTTCAAGGAATACATAACTCTTGGTCTGTCCTACAGTTTTTAAAAATTACAACGTACTGACTATAAACCACACCTAACCCCCATGGACGACAATCAGTCTATATTAGTAAGCCAACTGATGTTCATCACCGAGTTGCTCGCTACTCTCGCCTACGCTGTATCTGGAATCCGTCATGCCTCGGCAAAACAGTTTGACTGGTTCGGAGGACTCACTGTGGGATTTGTCGTCGCCATCGGTGGCGGTACTGTGCGCGACATCCTACTCGGGGTGACACCCTTCTGGATGACCAACCCACTGTACATCATCTGTACGATTATGGCACAGGTGGGAATACTCCTGTTCGGTAAACTCATCAAGCGCCTGAACAACGCATGGCTTATCTTCGACACACTGGGACTGGCGCTCTACACCATAGTCGGAATGCAGAAAACCATAGATTTGCAGTATCCCTTTTGGGTAGCCATAATTATGGGCACTATCACAGGATGTGTGGGCGGCATCATACGCGATGTTCTGCTTAATAACACCCCTGTCATCTTCCATAAGGAAATATACGCCATGGCAAGTATTGTTGGTGGGGCCATCTACTGCATCTTGTTTTACCAAGGAGTCGACATTACAGTTTGTGCTTCCACCACCTTCATTATCATTCTGTTAATCCGATTCCTTTCAATCAGATTCCATCTGTCGCTTCCACACCTGCACTCTGACGATGGAGATGGGAACGACGAAACTTAACGTCCATTAGAAAGTTTTCGTGATTATTTTTGGTCGTTTCAGGAAAAAGCGATACATTTGCGGTCGAGATACCTTAATCACCGCATTAACAGCGGAAAAGACATTATTAACATTAAACGACCGAATTATGAGAAAGGCATTATTTTTGTTGGTAGCACTACTTGGTACTACATTAGCATCAGCTCAGATTTACCATGGCGTATACGGGGTGCCATTAGGCAGCAAAGACACAAAAGCCTTTGCAGAATGGAATTCGCGAGAAGTGGTATACGAACAGTCGAAGTCTCACAAAGACGGTTACATAATCAAGCCAAAGACAACGGCAGATGAAGACAGTAGGACGAATCCTATATCAATCGATGTCATGTTCATCAACCATCGTCTGTTCAGCGTGAGATACACCTATCCTCGCGACCATTACTCTACAATCTGCGACCTCGTGAAGTTCGCCTATGCACCCTACCTCCGAAGTGAAGACCAGGGATTCAAGATGTATTACGATGAGGTGTCCGAACATTTCATCAACATCGGGCACGATGACGAGAACACATATCTGGTGTACGGAATGAATCTCTTCAACCCCAATCGCAACAAGAACCGTCCGAGGTTCAAACACCAATACGAACAGCAATACGAGGGTAATCAAGAGCAACACTGACACGTAATAAGGGCTGCAATTGGAAACGACTGTTTCAAGACATGCTTTTTACAGTACGAACAGTTTAATTTAGCCAATTGCAGACCTTACGTATCATTATTTAGCGTATCTTTGTGCCTTATAAACTATATATTATAAGGTGAGGAGTGTTATTGCCTTCATATTGGTATTATTGAGCATCGGAATACAGGCAGCGCAGCCGACAACGATGGATGTGGTGGAACGTAGACAGACAGATTCACTCTGTGTGTCGTTGCTGACATGTTCACCCGGCAACGAAGCGTACACAATGTATGGTCATACGGCAATACGCGTGCATAATCTTGTCACAGGGAGTGACATTGTCTTCAATTATGGAATGTTCAACTATAGCTCTGACAATTTCCTTTATAAGTTCGTAAGGGGGGAAACGGACTATGTGCTTGGTGCCGAACCCCTATCCTACTTCATCGAACGCTACAAAGCTAAAGGCAACAGCATTGAGGAACAAGTTCTCAACCTCAGTCAGCAGGAATGCCAAATGACATACATTTCACTTCTGGAAAACCTACAGCCACAGAACAGGACATACAGATACAATTGGCTTTACGACAACTGTACCACACGTGCCCGCGACATGATAGAACGGTGTATTGATGGTAGGGTCGTGTATAACATACATGACTCCAGAATCACCACAAGGCAGATTCTTCACGATTTCTCAAAGGCAGACCGCTGGATCGAGTTCGGAGAGAACCTCATACTGGGTTATGAACTGGACACCGCACTGACCTTGCGGCAACAGATGTTCATCCCCTCAAGGTACGCAGCCGATGCTGACAGTGCCTGTATCGTAAGGAATGACGGACAGACAACACCGATGGTAAGGGAGAAGAACATGCTTGTCACCATTGCCGAGTCTGATGCAAACGAAACAAAAGACAGTCCGCTTTGGACACTCATATGTATCGCAGTCGTCACAGCCATAGTAGTCATAGTGGAGATTCGTCGCGGAAAGACATACAAATGGTTTGACGCGACACTCCAACTGGCAGAAGGACTGACTGGAACACTGATTGCATTCCTGTTCTTCTTCTCCGAACATCCGGGGACAGACTCCAACATGATGATTCTACTGCTCAACCCTCTTTCGCTTGCATGGGTTCCGCTGTTCATCATGCGCAAGACCAAAACCGTTACCATTGTCATTTTGGCAGAGATTGTGGCATTCGCAGTCACGTTAGTCGCTCTACCACAGACGTACGACACGGCTGTAGTGCCACTGGTACTCATTTTGCTGTTAAGAGAAGCAGTGAATCTCTTTATACAGAGGAGGAACACACTCCCTTTTTACAAGACAAAAACAGAAACAAATAAAAAATACAGATAAATGGGATTTAATGACATCATGACCAAGCTCTTTGGCAACAAGGCACAGAGAGACATCAGGGCAATAAAGCCATTCGTGGAGGAAATAAACAGAATCTATCCATCAATGGCGTCATTGTCTAACGACGAGCTCCGTGCCAAGACGCAGGAGCTAAAGAAAGAGATTCAGGACTCTGCAACAGATTTGAGAAAACAAATCGAGGAAGTCAAGGTACAAATCGAAAAGACTGAGATACAGGACAGAGCACCTCTCTTCGAGAAGATCGACAAGTTGGAAGCTGAGATTCTTGAGGTGTTCGACAAGAAACTTGACGAGATTATGCCAACGGTGTACGCCATCGTAAAGGACACCTGCAGACGATTCCGTGAGGCAAAGTCCATTGAGGACCTGGCACTAACCCCTACCGACTTCGACCGCGAGGCTGTAAGCCGTTACCCTGGAGTTGTGGAGATACAGGACGACAAGGTGCTCATACATGAGGTGTATGACGGAGCACCAAACATATGGATTCCATATGACTGCCAAATGTTCGGTGGAGTGGTGTTGCACCAGGGCAAGATTGCAGAAATGGCAACGGGTGAAGGAAAGACACTTACCTCCATCATGCCTGTCTTCCTCAATGCACTGACGGGTAACGGAGTGCACGTGGTCACCGTCAACGACTATCTGGCGAAACGAGACTCTGCATGGAACTCACCTGTATTCCTGTTCCACCAGATGAACGTGGACTGCATCGACAAGCACAGACCCAACTCACCTGAACGCCGCAGGGCATATCAGGCAGACGTGACCTACGGGACAAACAACGAGTTTGGTTTTGACTATCTGCGCGACAATATGGCAATGCGTCCAGAAGACCTCGTACAGCGAATACACAACTATGCGATTGTCGACGAGGTAGACTCGGTACTTATCGACGACGCACGTACACCACTCATCATATCAGGTCCTATACCCAAGGGTGACGACCAGATGTTCAACGACTTCTGTCCATATATCGAAAAACTGGTGGAAGTACAACGCAAACAAGCCACACAGTATCTTGCAGAGGCAAAGAAACTCATCGACAGCGATGACCAGAAAGACATCGAAGCAGGATTCCTCTCGCTCTTCCGCGCATACAAAGCACTGCCGAAGAACAAGGCTCTCATCAAATACCTGTCTGAGCCAGGCATCAAGACTGGCCTGCTGAAGACTGAGGGGGTTTATATGGAGAACAACAACAGACGTATGCCTGAGGCTGTTGAACCACTGTTCTTCGTATGTGACGAGAAGCAGAAGTCTGTTGAGATGACGGACAAGGGAAACCAACTGATTGCAGACATTGTGAAGGACGACAAGTTCTTCGTATTACCAGACATCACCACTGAACTGTCCGACCTTGAGGGATTGCATCTGCCAGAAGAGGAGTACCTTGCGAAGAAAGACGAGCTCATGCAGGACTACGCCATGAAGAGTGAGCGTGTGCACACCATGCAGCAACTGCTTAAAGCGTACACCATGTTCGAGATTGATGACGACTATGTGGTAATCGACGGAGAGGTGAAGATTGTGGACGAACAGACTGGACGTATCATGGAAGGTCGCCGTTGGTCTGACGGACTCCACCAAGCGGTCGAAGCAAAGGAACACGTGAAGGTAGAGGCTGCCACACAGACATACGCTACCATCACACTACAGAACTACTTCCGTATGTACCATAAGTTGGCAGGTATGACTGGTACTGCCATCACAGAGGCTGGTGAGTTTTGGGACATCTACAAACTGGATGTGGTGGAGATTCCAACCAATGTACCAGTGATACGTGACGACCAGAACGACCGAGTGTACAAGACCAACCGTGAGAAGTACAAGGCTGTCATCGAGGAGATCGAGAAACTGGTGGCACAAGGCAGACCTGTACTTGTGGGTACAACCTCAGTGGAGATATCCGAGATGCTCAGTAAGATGCTCAGCATGCGCAAGATTCAGCACAGCGTACTGAATGCTAAACTGCATGCAAAAGAGGCAGAAATTGTAAAGGAAGCCGGTCAGACTGGACGTGTCACCATCGCAACCAACATGGCAGGACGTGGTACCGACATCAAGTTGTCCGCAGAAGTCAAGGCTGCTGGCGGACTCGCCATCATCGGAACGGAACGTCATGAGAGCCGTCGTGTGGACCGTCAGCTGCGAGGACGTGCAGGACGACAAGGTGACCCAGGTTCATCTGTTTTCTTTGTCAGTCTGGAAGACAAGCTGATGCGTCTGTTCGCATCCGACCGTATATCAAAGATAATGGACCGCATGGGCTTTGAGGAAGGCGAGGTTATTGAACACCCGATGATCAACAAGTCTATCGAGCGTGCCCAGAAGAAGGTGGAAGAGAACAACTTCGGTGTACGTAAGCGTCTGCTGGAGTACGACGATGTGATGAACAAGCAGAGGAAAGTGATTTACGAACGTCGTCGCCACGCTCTCATGGGTGAGCGTATCGGAATGGATATATCCAACATCATCTGGGATCGTGTGTACAAGGCTATCATGGACAATGACTACGAAGGATGCAAGGAGTCGTTCTTCCGTCTGTTCTCCATGGAAGCACCGTTCACTCAGAAGGAGTTCGAGGACAACCGCGAGAAACTGCTCGACAGTACCTATGACACCGTACTTGCAAATTTCAAGGCACGCGACGAACGCATTGCCTCAACCGCATGGCCTGTGGTGAAGGATGTGTACGAGACCAAGGGCAACATGTATGAGAACATTCTCATTCCACTTACCGATGGCCGTCGTGTGTACCAGATATCACTCCCGCTGAAAGAGACCTACGAGAAGGAAGCCAAGAACATATTCATGTCGTTCGAGAAACTGATTCTGCTCCACACCATCGATGAGGCATGGCAGGAGAACCTGCGACAGTTGGACGAGTTGAAGCACTCTGTACAGAACGCCAGCTACGAGCAGAAAGACCCGTTGCTGATATTCAAGCTTGAGTCTGTGAATTTGTTCGACAACATGATAAACGAAATCAATGACGGCACCATATCAGTTCTGATGCGTTGCAGTCTGCCTGTCTCCAATCAAGAGCAGGTGAGTCAGGCTCCAGCACAACCACGCGCTCCGCGTCAGCCACAATATGTGGAGTCTAAACAAGACCTAAGCGAACCGTCTGAGGTACAAAAGGGAATGCAACGTGCTGCTGCCACTGACACACGAGGTCCACAGCAGCAAGTCCAGACCATCCGCAATGAAGGTCCGAAGATTGGCCGCAACGACCCATGTCCTTGTGGTTCAGGAAAGAAATTCAAGAACTGTCACGGTAAAGGTCTATGATGACTGAACCTTAAATTCGTAACATACACTGGTGTCAGTGTATGTTACGTTCATTCAACGCCCGAGCGTACTTGCGTGCATTTACAGAATGTTCCTTGTATGTCCGGGCGAAATTGTGTGTACCCGAGAAGTCCTCCTTGGCACACATATAAAGATAGTCGTTATGTTCATAGTTCAGCACTGCATCTATCCCAGCAATTGAGGGTATGAATATCGGACCCGGTGGCAGTCCCTGTACCTTATATGTATTATAAGGAGAGTCCGATTCCAACATCTCCTCCGTCACACGCCTCACACTGAAGTCACCGTTGGCAAAGATGGCGGTCGGGCAACTCTGTAGCAGCAATCCCTTGTTCATACGGTTAATGTACAGTCCGGCTATACGGGGTTTCTCCCCATTGTTTGCAGTCTCACAATCCACGATGCTGGCAAGCGTCACCACTTCGTCTTCCGACAGCCTGGCTTCCTTGGCCTTTGCCCTGCGCTCTTCTGTCCAAAACTTCCTATTCTCACTGTACATTCTACTTACAAGGTCTTCAGGAGAGATATCCCAGTACACCTCGTAGGTATTTGGAATGAACAACGCAGGAAATGTCTCCTTGGTACGTCCGACCGACTGCCATGTCACCGAATCATTGAACATGTGGGACAGCGTAACACTGTCCACCATCAATTTGGACGCGAGCCGTCCTGCCAACTGTTCGGTGGTACGTACAGATGGAACGACTAATCTCACAGGTAGGGTCACATGTCCTCTGAGATGCCGGAAGAGAGTAAGCGTCGACAGGTTGGACGACAGTTCATATTTACCAGTACGGATATGCTCATCATACCCGCTCAACGTTGCCATGAGGTTGAACATAAGTATGGACACGCCCACATCCGCCTTGTCAATCTTGTACGCCACACTATCAAGGTTATCATCACTGTCGACATACAGATAAGTTGTCTGACTGCATGACAACGGTTTGAGCAAACCATACGACAAAACGAGTACAATCGTAATAATTAATGTCAATATCGCAAATAAAACATACTTTTTCCTACCCAGTCCTTTTCCCATTACAATTAATTTCTTAACTTTGTCGGCAAAGGTAGACAAATTTTACGAAAACCAATAATAACACTACATGAAAACAATTGGATTTGCCGTAGCATTGGCTCTGTCAATGCCTCTGTCGGCACAGAAGGAAGCATCGGTCACCCTGAAGACTAAGGATGCCAAGGAAGTCATCAACAAGGAGATTTACGGACAGTTCGCCGAACACCTCGGCACATGTATCTACGGAGGACTATGGGTCGGCAAGGACTCCAAGATTCCAAACACACAAGGGTATCGTAATGATGTGCTTCAGGCACTGAAAGACATCAAAGTACCAGTGATGCGCTGGCCTGGCGGTTGCTTTGCCGACGAGTACCACTGGATGGACGGAATCGGTCCGCAGGAGCAGCGTCCGCGTATGGTAAACAACAACTGGGGCGGCACCGTGGAGGACAACAGTTTCGGAACTCACGAGTTCCTCAACCTCTGCGAATTGCTCGACTGTGAACCTTATGTCAGCATGAACGTGGGTAGTGGTAGTGTCGAAGAAGCAGCCAAGTGGGTTGAGTACATGACTGCCAAGGACGGCCCGATGGCAAAACTGCGCAAGCAGAACGGACGTGAACAACCATGGAAGGTGAAATACATCGGTGTAGGCAACGAGAGCTGGGGTTGCGGTGGTAACATGCGTCCAGAATACTATGCAGACCTATACAGGCGTTATCAGACTTATTGCCGCGAATACAACGGGAACAAGCTCTATAAGATAGCGTCCGGTGCCAGCGACTACGACTATAATTGGACAGAGACTCTTATGAAGCAGGTGGGCAACCGCATGAAAGGTCTGTCACTGCACTACTACACATGCTACACATGGAACGGAAGCAAGGGCAGTGCCACCAACTTCGACGACAAGCAGTACTACTGGACCATCGCTAAGTGCGGCACGGGCATTGAGGAGATACTCAAGAAGCATATCGCCATCATGGACAAATACGACTCGCGCAACCGCATCGACCTGTTGGTTGACGAATGGGGCACATGGTGGGACGAAGAGCCAGGCAGTGTGAAAGGTCACCTCTACCAACAGAACACCATGCGTGACGCCATGGTTGCAGCATTCTCACTCAATGTGTTCCACCAATACACCAAGAGGGTGAAGATGTGCAACATCGCCCAGGTTGCTAATGTACTTCAAAGCATGGTACTAACCAAGGACGACAAGATGGTGCTTACCCCCACCTACTACGTATTCAAGATGTACGTACCCAACATGGGGGCTGTGAACATTCCGCTGGACGTACAGAGCGAGACATTCGAGGCTGAGAACGAAAAGGACAGAAACCATAACCGCATATCCAACTATGTCAGTGCTTCCGCATCTAAGATGAGCGACGGCACAGTCAACATCAACCTCGCCAACGCCAATTTGAAGGACGGAGTGAAGGTTAAGGTCAGTCTCGACGGCATCCCAGGTAAAGTACACAACGCCCAGATACTTGTCTCAGACAATATCAAAGACCACAACACATTTGACAATCCCGACAAGGTGACAGTCCGCGAGTTCAAGAAAGCGAAGATATCCAACGGAACTCTCACTGTAGAAATGCCAGCGGCATCAATCGTGTGTCTGCAAATCAAATGACACATATACGAACGCTTTACACACTCATCTAC
>CAVFVJ010000045.1:0-72100 GCA_963626085.1 Alistipes ihumii
CACTCGGCTCAATCGATCAATTCACTCGAGTGAATTGATCGATTGAGCCGAGTGAAATATTGCCGCTAGTAGGTGTAGTGTCTCACTGCACTCTTTGTGTGTCGCAACGTGAGCCACGTTGCCTACTAATTGCTGGGACTTCGGACTGAAAATGAATAATACTTAGTTAAATATGCGTTAAATGGCATTGATGCCGTATTGAACGGCTTGTGGTATCGTGATTTTGTGGTAAATTTGTTCCCGAAATCATTTATCAGATACATTGTTATGAATAGACTGAAATTATCACTTACTTTGGTGCTGTTTGCCATAGTAGGTCTTGTGCATGCCCAGATACCGAATCCAGTTCAGGTGAAGACGCAACTCAAGGAAATATCTCCTACTGAAGCGGAGCTTGTATTCGTGGCTGCTATCCAGCAGGGTTGGCACATGTATTCAACCAATTATGTTGAGTTTGGACCCACTGCCACTACTTTGAACGTCGAGAAGATTAGTGGGGCTAAGTTGAATGGCGCATTGACCCCTAAGACTGCCCCGATAAAGAAGTACGAGGCAATGTTTGAGGCTGATGTGTATTATTTTGAAAACTCAGCCACATTCACCCAGAAAGTGACATTGGAAGGTGGTAAGTACCATATCGAGGGTTATCTCGAATATGGTGCATGTAACGACCAGAGTTGTACTCCCCCTACTAAGGTGGACTTCTCTTTCAGTGGTGAAACAAAGGCGACTGATAAGAAAGATAGTAAAAAAAAAGCCGAGGGGGTAGCGGAAGAAACAAACAGTGAGTCTACTGCTGATGCAGAACACATAGCAGACGATGTGGCAGATGTAGCCTCCTCTACTGATTCATTGGAGGCTTCAGTTTCTGCGACTTCTGTGGATGAACTTGCTGGCGGTGACGCTGATTTGTGGAGCCCTGTCATTGACCAACTAAAGGCGTTCGAGGACAAGACAACTGAAAACAGTACACTGTGGCATATATTTGTATTGGGTCTTCTCGGTGGCTTGGTGGCGTTGATAACTCCTTGTGTGTGGCCAATTATACCGATGACTGTGAGCTTCTTCCTCAAGCGGTCGGGTGATAGGCGGCAGGGAATCAGGGATGCTGTCATCTACGGAATCTCAATTGTGGTCATTTACCTCGCTCTTGGTCTTATTATTACCGCGCTCTTTGGGGCAAGTGCTCTTAATGCACTTTCTACAAACGCCATATTCAACATCTTCTTCTTTTTGATGCTGGTGGTATTCGCGGCCTCCTTCTTCGGAGCTTTTGAACTCCAGCTGCCTTCTTCGTGGAGTAGTGCTGTTGACAGTAAGGCTGAAAAGACAGGTGGGTTGCTTGGTATCTTCCTTATGGCATTTACCCTGACACTGGTCAGTTTCTCATGTACCGGTCCGATTATAGGCTTTCTGCTTGTAGAGGTATCCACATCAGGTGATATTCTCTCCCCTGCGGTTGGAATGCTCGGTTTCGCAATAGCTTTGGCTCTTCCGTTTACCGTTTTTGCGATCTTCCCGAGTTGGCTCAAGTCAATGCCGAAAAGCGGAGGTTGGATGAATACAGTGAAGGTGGTGCTTGGATTTATAGAATTGGCTTTTGCCTTGAAGTTCCTGTCCGTGGCAGACCTTGCATACGGATGGCACATACTCGACCGTGAGACCTTCCTTGCCTTGTGGATTGGACTCGCATGCTGTCTAGCCCTCTACCTCTTCGGACTGATCAAACTGCCGCATGACGATGCCGACGAACGCAATATCAGTGTTACGCGTTTCTTCCTTGGATTGGTCTCTCTTGCCTTTGCCATATACATGGTACCGGGTCTGTGGGGCGCACCGCTGAAAGCAATCAGTGCATTCTCTCCTCCTATGTCCACTCAGGATTTCAACCTGCAGTCATCCGAGGTTAAGGTGAGGGCTACTGACTATGATACTGGGATGCAGATTGCCAAGGCTGAAGGGAAACCGGTAATTATTGACTTTACTGGTTTTGGCTGTGTCAACTGTCGTAAGATGGAAGCAGCGGTATGGACTGATGCGGAAGTGTCAGACATATTGTCTAATGACTATGTGCTCATACAACTGTTTGTCGATGACAAGACGGCGCTCCCCAGTCCGTTGACTGTGAGTGTCGGTGGTCAAGATAGGAAACTGCGCACCGTGGGTGACAAATGGAGCTATTTGCAGAGTAGTAAGTTCGGTGCAAATGCGCAACCTTTCTATGTCTTGCTTGACAACGAGGGAAAACCACTTGCTGCAAGTTACTCGTTTGACGATGACGTAGAACACTATAAGGCATTCCTCAAAAAGGGACTTGAGTCTTACAAAAACAGAAAATAACTGACGTGCGCTACACCTTATTATATAATCGCGCGCGCGTAAACCAATAATAACATAATTAGAAATGGAAAACGAGAACAACAAGGGTAATCAGCTCCAATTAGAACTGAAGCCTGAAATAGCACAGGGTGTTTACGCCAACTTTGCTATAATTGCCAACGCATCATCAGAGTTTATAATGGATTTCGCATCCTTCCTTCCTGGTATGCCAAAGGCAGATGTGCGTGCAAGGGTTATTATGGCTCCAGAGCATGCGAAGCGTTTGCTGCTTGCCCTTCAGCAAAGGGTCAGCGACTATGAGTCACAGTACGGCAAGATAGACTTGAATAAGTCAGCTCAACGCAGCTCAACCATTGCGCCATTTGGCACGGGGGAGGCGTAAAGATTTGTCAGTGTCAGAAAAGTATCAAACGGGTGGGTCTAAAAAGACTCCATCCGTTTGATGTTTTTTGTCGTAATTGTAGTTTGGTTCATAGTAATGTACCGTATAAATGGAAAATAGACTCTAATCATTGGAAAATAAACGAGATAACTGAGAAATAATACGAAAAAGGTGCTCTGTGTAAAAGAATTTCACTACCTTTGCACCGCTTTTTGGACTATTGTGCCCGGACTTGTGTAAGTTCGGCGTAAGTTCCGAGCGTGTCTATGCAATTGGACGAACGATGAATTGAATGTAATAAGTAAAATAATATAATAAAAAAATCAAACAAAATGCCTACTATTCAACAACTAGTTAGAAAAGGTAGAAGAGTGTTGGTGGACAAGAGCAAGTCTCCAGCTTTGGATTCATGCCCACAGCGCCGCGGTGTTTGCGTGCGTGTCTACACAACTACTCCGAAGAAACCGAACTCAGCGATGCGTAAAGTAGCACGTGTTCGCTTGACAAACAAGAAGGAAGTAAACTCCTACATTCCGGGAGAGGGTCACAACTTGCAGGAACACTCTATTGTCCTTGTTCGTGGTGGTCGTGTAAAGGACCTTCCTGGTGTGCGTTATCACATTATTCGTGGTGCGCTGGATACAGCAGGAGTTGAAAGCCGTACACAACGTCGCTCTAAGTATGGAGCAAAACGTCCAAAGGCTAAGAAGTAAAACAGTTCAATTTATCAAATCAGTTGGTTTGATGGACGCTAAGAAGGTTGAGTAAATATTCGAGCGAGAATGTTGAAGTAACACAATTTGCAACCTCAGACTACAATTCAAACAAACAAAGCAATGAGAAAAGCTAAACCAAAGAAACGTGTGATTCTGCCAGATCCAGTGTATGGAGATGTTAAGGTGACAAAGTTTGTAAATCACCTTATGTATGACGGAAAGAAGAGTATCGCATATTCAATCTTTTACAATGCTCTTTCAATCGTGGAGAATAAGTTGAAGGACGCTGAAAATACTCCTGTTGAAGTATGGAAGAAGGCTCTTGATAACATCACCCCACAAGTGGAGGTTAAATCTCGCCGTATTGGTGGAGCCACATTCCAGGTTCCTACTGAAATCCGTCCTGACAGAAAAGAGGCAATCTCAATGAAAAACATGATTTCTTTTGCGCGCAAGCGTTCTGGTAAGAACATGGCAGAGAAACTTTCTGCAGAGATAATGGATGCTTTCAACGAACAAGGTGGTGCGTTCAAGCGTAAGGAAGACATGCACCGTATGGCAGAGGCAAACCGTGCGTTCGCACATTTCAGGTTCTGATTTAGGTATTAAGGTTAAAGGTAATTAGGAGAAGAAAGATTATGGCTAAACGTGATTTGCATCTGACGCGTAACATCGGTATCATGGCGCATATCGATGCCGGTAAGACAACCACTTCCGAGCGTATCCTCTACTACACTGGACTGACTCACAAGATTGGAGAGGTTCATGATGGTGCCGCAACAATGGACTGGATGGCTCAGGAGCAGGAGCGTGGTATCACTATCACTTCCGCAGCAACCACTACATATTGGAACTGGAATAATGACAAGTATAAGATAAACTTGATTGACACTCCAGGACACGTCGATTTCACCGCAGAGGTTGAGCGTTCACTTCGTGTGCTCGATGGAGCAGTCGCAACATATTGCGCAGTCGGTGGAGTGGAACCGCAGTCTGAGACTGTTTGGCGTCAGGCTGACAAGTATAATGTACCTCGTATAGGCTACGTAAACAAAATGGACCGTTCTGGCGCAGACTTCTTTGAGGTTGTTCGTCAGATGAAGGAAGTGCTCGGTGCAAAACCTTGTCCAATTGTAATACCTATCGGTGCAGAGGAGACATTCAAGGGCGTTGTGGATCTCATCAAGATGAAGGCCATCCTGTGGCATGACGAGAGTCTTGGTGCAGAGTACGAGGTGGACGATATACCTGCAGAACTTCAGGCTGAGGCTGACGAGTGGAGAGACAAACTCCTTGAGATTGCGTCTGAGTTTGACGAGACTCTTATGGAGAAGTACTTCGATGACCCTTCTACAATAACAGAGGATGAAATCATCAACGCTGTGCGCAAGGGTACTGTAAGCATGGAAATTACTCCTATGCTCTGTGGCTCTTCATTCAAGAACAAGGGTGTGCAGACATTGCTCGATTATGTATGTGCTTTCCTGCCTTCACCTCTTGATACACCTAACGTAGTGGGTTCAAATCCTGTTACTAAGGAAGAAGAGGACCGCAGACCGGATGAATCAGAGAAGACATCAGCGCTTGCATTCAAGATTGCAACAGACCCATATGTCGGCCGTCTTACTTTCGTGCGTGTCTATTCTGGAAAGATTACCGCAGGTTCTTACATTTATAACAGCCGTTCAGGCAAGAAGGAGCGTATATCACGTATGTTCCAGATGCACTCAAACCACCAGAACCCAGTTGAGGAAATCTCCGCTGGTGACATTGGTGCTGTTGTAGGTCTGAAGGATATCCACACTGGTGACACACTCTGCGATGAGGATGCACCAATCGTACTTGAGTCAATGGACTTCCCAGAGCCGGTTATCGGTATCGCTGTTGAGCCTAAGACTCAGAAGGACCTCGACAAGTTGTCTGTAGGTCTCGCTAAGTTGGCTGAGGAGGACCCGACATTCACTGTTCGTACCGACGAGCAGAGCGGTCAGACCGTTATCTCTGGTATGGGTGAGCTTCACCTCGATATCATCATCGACCGTCTGAAGCGTGAGTTCAAGGTTGAGTGTAACCAGGGTAAGCCGCAGGTTAACTACAAGGAGGCTATCACTAAGGCCGTTAACCTTCGTGAGGTCTACAAGAAACAGTCAGGTGGACGTGGTAAGTTCGCTGATATCATAGTAGAGGTTGGTCCGGTTGACGAGGACTTCACTCAGGGAGGTTTGCAGTTCGTTGATGAGGTCAAGGGTGGTAACATCCCGAAGGAATTCATCCCGTCAGTACAGAAGGGCTTTACCAACGCGATGGCAAACGGTATACTCGGAGGCTTCCCGATGGATTCTCTCAAGGTTCGTCTGATAGACGGTTCTTTCCATCCAGTCGATTCAGACCAGCTGTCCTTCGAAATCTGTGCATTGCAGGCTTACAAGAATGCATGTGCTCAGGCTAAGCCAGTTCTGATGGAGCCTATCATGAAACTGGAGGTGGTTACTCCAGAGGAGAATATGGGTGATGTCATCGGTGACTTGAACAAACGTCGTGGACAGGTTGAAGGAATGGATACAAGCCGTTCAGGTGCGAGAATCGTGAAGGCGATGGTTCCACTGTCTGAGATGTTCGGATATGTGACTGCATTGCGTACAATCACATCAGGTCGTGCAACATCCACTATGTCGTATGACCACCATGCTCCTGTCTCAAGTTCTGTTGCTAAGGCAGTGCTTCAGGAATGTGGCGGAAGGGCAGACCTCGTATAAATAAGAAATTTGGTGATGTGCGGACTAGCAAACGACTCTTAGTCCGCGCATTATCTCAGTCTATAATACATTAATAACAAAACAAGACAATGAGTCAAAAGATTAGAATCAAACTGAAGTCCTACGACCACAACTTGGTGGACAAGTCTGCCGAGAAGATTGTAAAGACAGTAAAGGCAACAGACGCTACAGTCAGTGGACCTATTCCATTGCCAACTCACAAGCGTATTTTCACAGTCAACAGAAGTACCTTCGTAAACAAGAAGTCTCGTGAGCAGTTCGAATTGAACACATACAAGAGACTTATCGACATTTATGACGCTACTCCGAAGACTGTTGATTCGCTGATGAAGCTGGAGTTGCCAAGTGGTGTGGAAGTAGAGATTAAGGTATAGGATTCAGAGAAACAATTAAACAAATTAAGAAATGCCAGGATTATTAGGAAAGAAAATCGGAATGACATCCGTTTTCAGTGCTGATGGAAAGAATCTTCCATGCACTGTTATCGAAGTAGGTCCTTGTGTTGTAACCCAGGTTAAGACTGTAGAGAAAGACGGTTATGCAGCTCTTCAACTTGGCTTCCAGGAAGCTAAGGAGAAAAATACTTCAAAACCGATGAAGGGTCATTTCCAGAAAGCGGGTACAACTCCAAAGAGACACTTGGCCGAGTTCTCATTTGATGAGGAGCACAACCTTGGAGATGTAATCACAGTGGAGCTCTTCAATGATGCCTCTTACGTTGACGTGGTAGGTACATCTAAGGGTAAAGGCTTCCAGGGTGTCGTAAAACGCCACGGATTCGGTGGTGTGGGTCAGGCTACCCATGGTCAGGATGACCGTTTGCGCAAGCCGGGTTCAATCGGTGCTTGTGCCACTCCATCTCGTGTGTTCAAGAACTTGAGAATGGGTGGTCAGATGGGTAATGTGCAGGTAACTACACACAACCTTCAGGTGATTAAGGTTATTCCAGAACACAACCTTCTCCTTTTGAAGGGTTCTGTTCCAGGATGTAAAGGTTCAATCGTAACAATCAAGAAGTAATGGAAGTTTCAGTTTTAAACATTAAAGGTCAAGAGACTGGTAAGAAGGTTGAATTGAATGACGCTATCTTCGGAATTGAACCTAACGACCACGTTGTTTATCTTGCAGTAAATCAATACTTGGCATCACAGCGTCAGGGTACGCACAAGTCAAAGGAAAGAAGTGAGATCACTGGTTCAACACGCAAGCTCATCCGTCAGAAAGGTGGCGGTGGTGCACGTCGTGGTGATATTAAGTCTCCTGTCTTGAGAGGCGGTGGCCGTGTGTTCGGTCCAAGACCACGCGATTACTGGTTCAAACTCAACAAAAAAGTGAAGAGTCTGGCTCGTAAAAGCGCATTGACTTACAAGGCTCAGCAGAATGCAATTATAGTTGTTGAGGACTTCGATTTTGAAGCACCAAAAACAAAATCATTCATTGAATTACAGAAAAATCTCAATGTAGATGGTAAAAAACTGCTTCTCGTATTGCCAAGTAATAATAAAAACGTATATTTGTCGGCTCGAAATGTGCAGCGCGTAGAAGTCGCTTCAGTCAGTGCACTCAATACATACAATGTAATGAATGCAAATGTGCTTGTTGTGACAGAAAATGCGCTCAAGTTGGTTGATGAAACTTTTAATAAGTAAGGAGGTACAATATGGCATATATTATAAAACCATTGGTGACAGAGAAGATGACAGCTGTAACAGAGAAGCAGAACAATAAGTTCGGCTTCATTGTGCATCCTAAGGCCAATAAGATCGAGATTCAAAAAGAAGTAGAAGCAAAGTATAATGTAAATGTAGTTTCAGTCAACACCATGAAGTACGCTGGTAAGCGTAAGAGCCGTTATACACGTGCAGGTGTTATAAAGGGGCAGATGAACGCCTACAAGAAGGCAATCGTCACTCTCAAGGAAGGTGAAACTATCGATTTCTTTAGTAACATTTAATTAGAAAATGGGTATTCGTAAATTCAGACCTACTACTCCAGGTCAAAGACACAAAGCTATTGGTACTTTTGATGATGTTACTACATCAGTACCAGAAAAGTCTCTTGTATTCGGTAAGAAAAGTACAGGCGGACGTAATAATTACGGTAAGATGACTGTACGCTATAGAGGTGGCGGTCATAAGAAGCTTGTTCGTATTATCGACTTCAAGAGAGACAAAGATGGAATCCCTGCTGTTGTTAAAACAATCGAGTATGATCCGAACAGATCTGCTCGTATTGCACTTCTATTCTATGCAGATGGTGAAAAACGTTACATCGTCGCTCCAAATGGATTGCAAGTGGGTTCAACATTGATGTCTGGAGATAATGCTGCTCCAGACCTTGGCAACACTCTCCCTCTTCAGAACATTCCTGTCGGTACTGTGATCCACAATATCGAGATTCGTCCTGGTCAGGGTGCCAAGATGGTTAGATCCGCTGGTAATTTTGCTCAGTTGACTTCACGTGAAGGTCGTTATTGTGTAATCAAACTTCCTTCTGGTGAAATTCGAAAAATTCTTTCAGTTTGCCGTGCTACAATCGGCAGCGTTAGCAACTCTGACCATGCGCTTGAGTCATCAGGAAAAGCTGGTCGCTCACGTTGGTTGGGTCGTCGTCCTCACAACCGTGGTGTTGTTATGAACCCACATGACCATCCAATGGGTGGTGGTGAAGGCCGTCAGTCAGGAGGTCACCCACGTTCACGCAACGGTTTGTACTCTAAGGGTCTTAAGACTCGTGCTCCTAAGAAGAACTCTAACAAGTACATTATTGAAAGACGTAAGAAGTAATAAAGTTAACTAAGTAGAATATGAGTCGATCATTAAAAAAAGGTCCATACATTAACGTAAAGCTCGAAAAGAAGGTTCTTACAATGAACGAAAGCGGCAAGAAAAGCGTTATAAAGACATGGGCAAGAGCTTCAATGATTTCCCCGGATTTTGTGGGTCATACCATTGCGGTTCATAACGGTAACAAATTCATCCCTGTTTACATTACTGAAAATATGGTAGGTCACAAACTTGGAGAGTTTGCTCTTACACGTACTTTCCGCGGTCACGCTGGTAACAGAAAGAAGTAAACAGTTATTTGAAAAAAAGAAAATTACATAATGGGACAAAGAAAGAAAATAATGGCCAATAAACAGAAGGAGGCCAGAAAAACTACCTACTTTGCTAGGCTGTGCAATGTTCCTTCATCTCCTCGCAAGATGCGCTATGTGGCAGATCTTGTCAGAGGAATGGAAGTAGGCAAAGCATTGGCTACTCTTAAGTTCTGCTCAAAGAATGCTTCCAATGATCTTGAGAAGTTGGTGCGCTCTGCTATTGCAAACTGGGAGCAGAAGAACGACAGAAAGGCTGAGAATGGTGAACTGTATATCACACGTATCTTCGTCGACGAAGGTGTGACACTCAAGCGTATGAGACCGGCTCCACAGGGACGTGGATACAGGATTCGCAAACGCTCTAATCATGTTACAGTATTTGTGGACACTAAAACTAATGGAGAGAATTGATTATGGGACAGAAATGTAATCCAATAAGTAACCGTCTTGGTATTGTCAGAGGCTGGGATTCAAACTGGTTTGGAGGTAAGGATTTCGGTGACAATATCCTTGAGGATAGTAAGATCCGCAAATATCTGAACGCTCGTCTTGCTAAAGCAAGCGTGTCAAAGATTGTTATTGAGCGTACACTTAAGCTCGTCACTATTACTGTTTGCACAGCAAGACCGGGTATTATCATCGGTAAGGGCGGACAGGAAGTGGACAAGCTCAAGGAGGAACTCAAGAAATTGACAGACAAGGATGTCCAGATCAATATTTTTGAAGTAAAGCGTCCTGAACTTGACGCAGTGATTGTAGCTAATAATATAGCTCGTCAGATTGAAGGAAAGATTGCTTATCGCCGTGCGGTAAAGACAGCAATCGCCAACACAATGCGTTCAGGAGCTGAGGGTATTAAAGTTCAGATTTCTGGCCGTTTGAATGGTGCGGAAATGTCTCGTTCAGAAATGTACAAGGAGGGAAGAACTCCTCTTCATACACTTCGTGCAGATATCGATTATTGTCTTGCAGAGGCTCTTACAAAAGTCGGTCTGCTCGGCATTAAGGTATGGATCTGCCGCGGTGAGGTTTTCGGTAAGAAGGATTTATCGCCAAACTTCACTCAGACAAAGGAGACTGGCCGTAGCAACAATAACGGAGGAAGAAGATTCAGGAACAGGAAGTCTAACCGCTAAATTTGTGGAACATGTTACAGCCTAAAAGACAAAAATATAGAAGACCGCAAAAGGGTCGCGGTCGTTTGAAAGGCGTTTCTCACAGAGGAACAGAACTTTCATTTGGTAGTTTCGGAATTAAAGCACTGCAAACACGTTGGATTTCAGCTCAACAGATTGAGGCTGCCCGTGTTGCAATCACTCGTTATATGCAGCGTCAGGGTCAGGTGTGGATTCGCATCTTCCCTGATAAACCAATCACAAAGAAACCAGCGGATGTCCGAATGGGTAAAGGAAAGGGAGACCCATACAAGTATGTCTTCCCTGCTAAACCAGGACGTATCCTCTTCGAAGTTGAAGGTGTTTCTTATGAGATTGCTAAGGAGGCTCTTCGCCTTGGTGCACAGAAACTCCCGACTACAACTAAGTTTATTGTAAGACGTGATTACGACAAAAACGCTTGAGCATTATGAAAATTGCAGAGATAAGAGAATTGACAACTGCCGAACTTACTGAACGTATCGAGGCAGAGGTTGCGAACTACACAAACATGAAGTTCAACCACCATATTTCTCCTGTAGAGGATCATTCACAGATTAAGAAGCTTCGTCGTGATATCGCTCGCATGAAAGGTGAGCTCCGTCAGAGAGAACTTAACAAATAAAATTGTATCTACATGGAAGATAGAAATTTAAGAAAGCAAAGAACGGGTGTCGTTACAAGCAACAAGATGGACAAGACGATAGTTGTTGCGGCTAAGTTCAAGGAGAAGCACCCTATTTACGGTAAGTTCGTCAGCAAGACGAAGAAGTACCATGCTCACGACGAGAAGAACGAGTGCAATGTGGGCGACACAGTGCTCATCATGGAGACTCGTCCGTTGAGCAAAACAAAGAGATGGAGATTGGTTAATATAGTAGAAAGGGCTAAGTAATTATGATACAGGTAGAATCAAGATTGACAGTTGCTGACAACAGTGGTGCACGTGAGGTACTCTGTATCCGTGTTCTTGGTGGAACTCGCCGTCGTTACGCGTCTGTCGGTGACGTTATCGTTGTCGCAGTGAAGAACGTGATTCCTTCAAGTGAAATCAAGAAGGGAGCCGTTTCAAAAGCACTAATAGTACGTACGAAGAAAGAGATTCGTCGTCCAGACGGTTCATACATCCGTTTCGATGACAATGCATGTGTCCTTTTGAGTAATACTGGTGAAATGAGAGGCAGCCGTATTTTCGGTCCTGTCGCTCGTGAACTCCGTGCTGCTAACATGAAGGTAGTTTCTTTGGCTACAGAGGTTCTTTAATTTTAGAATTAAACAGTAATGAGTAAATTACATATTAAGAAAGGTGACACGGTTATCGTCAATGCTGGTAACTCTAAAGGACAGTCTGGTAAAGTCCTCTCTGTCCTTGTAGACAAGCAGCGTGCCGTTGTCGAGGGTGTGAATATTGTCTCAAAGAGTACAAAGCCAAGTGCCGCACACCCACAAGGAGGTATTATAAAGCAAGAGGCTCCAATACATATTTCTAATCTTAATGTAGTTGATCCCAAATCAGGAAAGGCAACTCGTATCGGTAGAAAAATAGGGGCTAACGGCAAGTTAGTTCGTTATGCAAAAAAATCAGGGGAGGAGATTAAATGAGTACAACTGCAGGTCTTAAAAATGTATATGCAGAGCAGATTGCTCCTGCGTTGATGAAACAGTTCAACTACTCTTCTCCGATGCAGATTCCTGTTTTGAAGAAGATTGTAGTCAATCAGGGTCTTGGTATGGCAACTGCTGACAAGAAAGTGATTGAGGTGGCAATGCAAGAAATTGCACAGATTACAGGTCAGAAGCCAGTAGCCACTATGTCAAAGAAAGACATCTCCAACTTCCATCTCCGTAAGAAGATGCCAATTGGTGTTATGGTTACTTTGCGTCACCAGAGAATGTATGAGTTCCTTGAGAAACTAATCCGTGTGTCTCTTCCACGTATCCGTGACTTCAAGGGTATAGAGAGCAAGTTCGATGGTCGTGGTAATTATACCTTGGGAATTCAGGAACAGATTATCTTCCCAGAAATTAATATCGACCAAGTCGATAAGATTATGGGTATGAACATCACATTCGTGACATCAGCTGAAACCGATGAGGAAGGTTATGCACTTCTCAAGGCATTTGGCCTACCGTTTAAGGATGCTAATAAAAAATAGTTGATATGGCAAAAGAATCAATGAAGGCACGTGAGGTGAAGCGTGCAAAGCTTGTTGCTAAGTATGCTGCCAAGCGCGCAGCTTTGAAGAAGATTGTAGCTACTGGCGAACCGGTAGAGGCTTATGAGGCTGCTCGTAAACTTCAGGAAATCCCAGCCAATGCGAATCCAATCCGTCTTCATAACCGTTGCAAGTTGACAGGCCGTCCAAGAGGTTATATCCGTCAGTTCGGAATCTCACGTATTCAATTCCGTGAGATGGCTTCAGCAGGCTTGATTCCTGGTGTGAAGAAAGCAAGCTGGTAATAGACATATTATTAATTAATTAAATATTGTCGGGGTGTCCCGATTAATTTAAAGATTATGACAGATCCAATAGCAGATTATCTAACGAGAGTTAGGAACGCAATCATGGCAAAGCACAAGGTTGTGGAGATTCCTGCCTCAAATTTGAAGAAGGAAATCACTAAGATTCTTTTCGACAAAGGATATGTACTTAATTACAAGTTCGAAGATGAAGGTCCACAGGGAACCATCAAAATCGCGCTTAAGTACAATCCAGAAACAAAAGCAAGTGCAATTCAAAGCTTGCAGCGCGTGTCTAAGCCGGGACTTCGTAAGTATACTGGTTACAAGGATATGCCAAGTGTAATTAACGGATTGGGTATAGCGATTATATCTACATCCAAAGGTGTAATGACAGACAAGGAAGCCTCTGAGTTGAAGATCGGTGGTGAGGTGCTTTGTTATGTTTATTAATAGTAGGAGGAAATATAATGTCTAGAATTGGTAAGTTACCTATTATTATTCCTGCAGGAGTGCAAATCACTCATAAGGATGACATTGTAACAGTGAAGGGACCTAAGGGTGAACTTTCACAGTATGTCAACCCTGCAATCAGTGTTGCAGTGGAAGACGGTAAGATTGTTTTGGAGGAGAAAGCAGACATGATGCTTGATAACACAAAGCAGCGTCATGCTTATCACGGATTGTACCGTGCTCTTCTTCACAATATGGTCGTTGGTGTATCAGAGGGCTACAAGAAGACACTTCAGTTGGTAGGTGTCGGTTACCGTGTCTCAAATACGGGAAATGTCCTTGAGTTTGCTTTGGGTTATTCCCATGCCATTTTGTTTGCCCTTCCTAAGGAAGTGAAGGTAGAGACAAAATCAGAGAGAAACCAAGACCCTCTTATTTTCCTCGAATCATGCGACAAGCAGTTGCTTGGTCAAATATGTGCTAAGATTCGCTCTCTGCGTGCTCCAGAACCATACAAGGGCAAGGGTATACGCTTCCAGGGCGAAATTATTAGAAGGAAGTCTGGAAAGTCAGCTAGTGCTAAATAATTTATAACTGTACGGATATGATTACAAAGATTGAAAGACGTATCAAAATCAAATATAGAGTACGCAATAAAATTTCTGGTACTGCTGCACGTCCACGTATGTCTGTATTCAGAAGCAACAAGCAGATCTACGTTCAGGTAATTAATGATGAAGAGGCAAAGACTCTTGTCTCAGCGTCATCACTTGGATTGGAGAAATGCACTAAGAGTGAGCAGGCTGCAAAAGTCGGTGAGATGATAGCCAAGAAGGCTATTGAGGCAGGAATCACAACTGTCGTTTTCGACCGTAATGGTTACTTGTATCATGGTAGAGTTAAGGAGGTAGCTGACGCTGCCAGAAACGCAGGACTTAAATTTTAATTAGGATTATGGTTAATAGAGTAAAAATAGGAAACGATGTCGAGCTTAAGGATCGATTGGTAGCTATTAATCGTGTTACTAAGGTTACGAAAGGTGGTAGAACATTCACTTTTGCCGCTATCGTAGTTGTAGGTAACGGAAATGGTGTAATTGGATGCGGTCTTGGTAAGGCGGGTGAAGTTACAGCTGCAATCGCAAAAGGTGTAGAGGCAGCAAAGAAGAACCTCTTTAAGGTTCCTGTTCTCAACGGAACTATACCTCACGAGGCTTATGCCAAGTTCGGAGGTGCTCGCGTATTGATTATGCCAGCTTCCGAGGGTACAGGAGTTGTAGCCGGTGGTGCGATGCGTGCAGTTCTTGAGAGTGTCGGCATCACAGATGTACTTGCTAAGTCAAAGGGTTCTTCCAACCCCCACAATTTGGTGAAGGCCACAATTGCGGCACTTACAAGTCTCCGTGACGCGAAGGCAGTCGCAGCCGATCGTGGCGTTAGTTTAACAAAGGTGTTTAGAGGATAAGGAGGTCATCATGGCAACAATAAAGATTAAGCAGATTAAAAGTCGTGCAAACCGACCTGAAGATCAAAAGCGTACATTGAATTCTCTTGGACTTACCAAGATGAATAAGGTTGTGGAACATGAAGACACTCCTTCTGTGCGTGGCATGATTGATAAGGTGAAACACCTTGTGGAGGTTGTAGACTAAAGTTATTCATTTCAAAAAATTGAAACAATGGAATTACATAATTTAAGACCAGCTGACGGCTCAACACACAACAGTAAGCGTATCGGACGTGGTTACGGCTCAGGTAAAGGTCGTACAGCCACTCGCGGTCACAAGGGTGCTAAAGCTAGATCTGGTTACAAGAAGAAGATTGGTTTCGAAGGTGGTCAGATGCCTCTCCAGCGCCGTGTGCCGAAGTTTGGTTTCAAGAATATCAACCGTGTGGAGTACAAGGCTATCAACTTGTCTACCCTGCAGAAGTTGGTTGATGACAAGAACCTTACTAAGATTGGTATCGCAGAACTCATCGAAGCTGGTTTTGTAAACTCTAAGCAGTTGGTCAAGATTCTTGCTAAAGGTGAGCTCACATCAAAGATTGATGTCGAGGCACATTCATTCTCAAAGAAGGCTGAAGCTGTAATAACAGAAAAAGGTGGCAATGTTGTAAAACTCTAAACAATGGGAAAAGCAATCGATAAACTTAAGAATGTCAAGTTTATAAAGACTATCTCAAACATCTGCAAGATAGAGGATCTCCGTACACGTATCTTGATCACAATCGGATTTATTGCGGTCTACAGGTTCGGATCATTCATTGTGCTTCCAGGTATTAATACCGATGCACTTCAAAAACTTTCTGAGCAGACCGAAGGAGGCTTGATGTCTTTGCTTGATATGTTCTCGGGTGGTGCATTTTCCAAGGCGTCAATCTTTGCCCTTGGTATTATGCCGTATATCTCAGCATCTATCGTTATGCAGTTGCTGGGTATTGCTGTTCCATATTTCCAGAAGATGCAACGTGAGGGTGAGAGTGGTAGAAGAAAGATGAATCAGTACACTCGTTACTTGACAGTCTTGATTCTGCTCTTTCAAGGTCCGATGTATTTGGTTAATCTGAATCTGACGACCCAGGGTACCGCATTATATCAGGGACTTGATTGGGCGATGTTCTACATCACCTCAACAGTTATACTTGCCGCAGGCAGTATGTTTATCCTTTGGTTGGGTGAGAGAATTACAGATAAGGGTATAGGTCAGGGCGTGTCACTTATCATTATGATTGGTATCATTGCCAGATTCCCTAACGCTCTTATTCAGGAGTTTATTGCTCGTTTCACTACCCAAGGAGGTTTGGTCGGCTTCTTGTTGGAGATAATTGTCCTGCTTGCTGTGACAGCAGCAGCGATACTCTTGGTGCAAGGTGTGCGCAGGGTTCCGGTGCAGTATGCCAAGCGTGTTGTCGGTAACCGTCAGTATGGTGGTGCACGTCAGTACATCCCACTTAAACCTTATGCGGCTAATGTGATGCCTATCATTTTCGCACAAGCGATAATGTTCATCCCTATAACGGTGGCAGGCTACCTTGGAGCAAACCAAAGTGAGTCAATGATGCAGCTTATGGATAACACGAGTGTGTTGTACAACGTGATATTCGCTGCGCTGATTATCATCTTCACGTATTTGTATACTGCTATTACTATCAATCCAACACAGATGGCGGAGGACATGAAACGTAACAATGGGTTCATCCCTGGTGTTAAGCCTGGTAAGAGCACAGCGGAGTTCCTTGACAGGATAATGTCGCACATCACGTTCCCAGGTTCATTGTTCCTTGCGTTTATCGCAATAATGCCAGCTTTCTCAAGTCTCTTCAATGTCCAGCACGAGTTCGCTCAGTTCTTCGGTGGAACATCATTGTTGATACTTGTAGGTGTTGTACTTGATACGCTCCAGCATATTGAGAGCCATCTTCTCATGAGACACTATGACGGACTGCTTGATTCAGGACGTATCAGAGGTGCTCATTGAGAATCGGCTTAAATGATATTTGGATGATTTATCTTAAGACTGATGATGAAGTAGAGCTTCTGCGGGAGGCAAACCTGTTGGTGGGAAAGACTCTCGCAGAACTTGCCAAGATAATAGCACCGGGTGTGACTACCCGTCAATTGGACGAGTTGGCAGAAACGGTTATTAGGGATCATGGGGCAGAACCGACTTTCAAAGGGTTCCCAAACCCTTATGGAAGTCCGTTCCCTGCAAGTATCTGTACGTCGGTCAATGAGGTTGTGGTACACGGTATTCCGAACGACACCCCTCTAAAAGAGGGCGATATAGTATCTGTCGACTGTGGAACTAAACTTAACGGCTATTGTGGTGACTCATGTTACACCTTTGCTGTCGGTGAGGTTGCTCCAGAGGTTGGACAGTTGCTGAAAGTCACTAAGGAATCCTTGTATAAGGGTATCGAACAGGCAGTTGTAAGCCACCGGCTTGGTGACATATCAAATGCAGTTCAATCACATTGCGAGGGTTGCGGATACGGTGTGGTGCGTGAGTTTGTCGGTCATGGCATAGGACGCGAGATGCATGAGGACCCACAGGTCCCCAATTATGGCAAGCGTGGTAATGGCATGTTGCTGAAGAACGGACTTTGTATCGCTATCGAGCCGATGATAACGCTCGGTACGAGAGAAATCTACATGTTGCCTGACAAGTGGGGTGTTATAACCCGTGATGGCAAGGCAGCAGCCCATTTCGAGCACACGGTTTGTGTTCGCAAGGGCAAGGCAGATATTTTGTCATCGTTTGAAGAAATAGAAAAGATAGTTCAAGAGTAATCATTTTAGTATGGCTAAGCAGTCAGCAATAGAGCAAGACGGTACAATAGTAGAGGCATTGTCAAATGCAATGTTTCGTGTGGAACTGGAGAATGGTCACGAGATAATCGCCCATATATCTGGGAAGATGAGGATGCATTACATTAAGATCCTTCCAGGTGACAAGATAAGGGTGGAGATGTCTCCATACGACCTTTCCAAAGGACGAATAGTTTTTAGATACAAATAAACATTCAACATATATGAAAACAAAAGCATCTTTAAAGAAACGTACTCCTGATTGTGTCATCGTAAGACGTAAGGGTCGTCTGTTTGTAATAAATAAGAAGAACCCCAAGTACAAGATGCGTCAGGGATAATTCAAGCCAAGTAGATAATAAAAAGATTTAAGATATGGCAATTAGAATTGTTGGTGTAGACCTCCCACAGAACAAGAGAGGCGAGATTGCGTTAACATACATATTCGGTATCGGACGCAGTAGTTCAGCCAAGATATTGGAAAAGGCTGGAGTGGACAAGGATTTGAAGGTTAAGGACTGGACAGATGACCAAGCTGCCAAGATTCGTGAGATTATCGGCACAGAGTTCAAGGTAGAAGGTGATTTGCGTTCTGAGATCCAACTTAACATCAAGCGATTGATGGACATTGGATGCTACCGTGGAATCCGCCATCGTATCGGTCTTCCTGTACGTGGACAGAGTACAAAGAACAACGCGCGTACTCGTAAGGGAAAGAAGAAGACAGTTGCAAACAAGAAGAAAGCTACTAAATAATAATCGGATATGGCAAAGAAAACAACTACTGCTAAGAAGAGAAATGTCAAGGTTGGTGCTCAGGGACAGCTTCACGTCCACTCATCATTCAACAACATCATTGTTACCTTGGCAAATAGTGAAGGTCAGGTTATCTCATGGTCTTCAGCAGGTAAAATGGGATTCAGAGGATCCAAGAAGAACACGCCATACGCTGCTCAGATGGCAGCACAGGATTGTGCAAAGGTTGCGTATGATCTCGGCTTGAGGAAGGTGACCGCTTATGTTAAGGGACCGGGTAACGGACGTGAATCTGCCATACGTGGTTGTTATGGCGCTGGAATAGAAGTGACAGAGATTATTGATGTCACTCCACTTCCGCATAATGGCTGTCGTCCTCCAAAGAGGAGAAGAGTTTAATAAGTAAATAATTATTGCATGGCAACGTGTATTAAAGGTGGCATCTTTCCTTTCTGCCACTGCGGCTGCACACAATGCCACTGCGAAAAACAGATTTAATATGGCAAGATATATTGGCCCTAAATCAAGAATCTCTCGTCGTTTCGGTGAGGCAATATTTGGACCTGACAAAGTTCTTTCAAAGAGAAACTACCCTGCAGGTCAGCATGGAAACAATCGTCGCAAGAAGTCTTCAGAGTATGGACTTATGCTCGCTGAAAAGCAGAAGGCAAAGTATACATATGGAGTCCTTGAGCGTCAGTTCCGCAATTTGTTCGAGAAAGCTGCTTCCTCAAGCGGTGTGACTGGTGAAGTCCTCCTGCAGCTGTTGGAAGCTCGTCTTGACAATGTCGTATACCGTTTGGGTATAGCTCCTACTCGCGCTGCTGCCCGTCAGCTCGTGAGTCACAAGCACATAACTGTTGACGGTGCTGTTGTTAACATCCCGTCTTATTCAGTTAAGCCAGGTCAACTGGTCGCTGTTCGTGAAAAATCAAAGTCTCTTGAAGTAATAGCTGCATCTTTGGCAGGCTTCAACCACAGCAAGTATCCTTGGACTGAATGGGATGAAGACGCTAAAGGTGGAAAGCTCTTGCACCTGCCTGAACGTGCAGATATTCCAGAGAACATTAAGGAGCAGATGATAGTCGAGTTATACTCTAAATAATAAATAGACAATGGCGGTATTAGCATTTCAAAAACCAGAAAAAGTTATAATGTTGGAAGCGGACGACAAGTACGGAAAATTCGAGTTCCGTCCTTTGGAGTCTGGCTTCGGAATTACCATCGGTAACTCCCTTCGTCGAATACTTCTCTCTTCATTGGAGGGCTATGCAATCAATACAGTCCGCATTGCAGGCGTTGAGCATGAATTCTCCACTGTGCCAGGAGTGAAGGAAGACGTAACCAACATTATCTTGAATCTCAAACAAGTGAGATTCAAGCAACTAGTCGATGACGTGGAGACAGAGAGAGTCTCTATCTCAATCGCAAATTCCACTGAGTTCAAGGCCGGGGATATAAGCAAATATCTGAATGGATTTGGAGTGTTAAATCCTGAATTGGTAATTTGTCATTTAGATTCTCAAGCAACACTTGACATTGAATTGAACATCAACAAGGGTCGTGGATACGTCTCCTCAGAGGAGAACCGGCAATATTGCAGGGAGATCAACGAACTTGCCATCGATTCGATTTACACACCTATACGCAACGTGAAGTTTTCTGTTGAACCTTACCGTGTGCAGCAGAAGACTGACTACGACAAGCTGACCCTTGAAATCACGACCGATGGCTCCGTTCATCCGAAGGAAGCTTTGAAGGAGGCAGCCAAAATTCTGATTTACCACTTCATGTTGTTCTCCGATGAGAAGATCACATTGGATAATAATGACATGGATGGCGTTGAGGAGTTTGATGAGGAGGTTTTGCGTATGCGTCAGTTGCTTAAGACTAAACTCACTGATATGAATCTTTCTGTCCGCGCCCTTAATTGTTTGAAGGCAGCTGAGGTAGAAACGTTAGGTGATTTGGTGAAATACCAAAAGAACGATTTGCTGAAGTTCCGTAATTTCGGTAAGAAATCCCTGACTGAGCTTGACGACTTGCTCGAACAGCATGGACTGTCATTCGGAACCGACACTTCTAAGTATAAATTGGATAAAGATTAATCAACGATGAGACACAATAAGAAATTTAATCATCTGAGTCGTAAGACTGCTCACAGAGCAGCGATGTTGTCTAATATGGCGACCTCTTTGATTCTGCACAAGAGAATTACTACGACTCTTCAGAAAGCGAAAGCTCTTCGTGTATATGTAGAGCCACTGATTACAAAGTCAAAGGAGGATACAACCGCCTCACGTCGTGTTGTGTTCAGTTACTTGCAGAACAAATATGCTATCACCGAGCTGTTCGGTGCTGTAGCTACAAAGGTCGGTAACCGTCCTGGCGGCTATACTCGCATCATTAAGCTTGGCAAGCGTCCTTCCGACGATGCTGATATGGCTTTCATCGAGCTCGTTGACTTCGACGAGAATATGGCAAAGGGTGAGAAGAAAGCAACCCGTACCCGTCGCTCTAAGAAGTCAGCAGTAAAAGCAGAGGTTCCAGCAGTAGAGGAAACTCCTGTAGCAACTGAGGAACCAGTTGCAGAAGCTCCTGCCGCTGAGGCTTCAACCACTGAGGATAAGGTTGCGGAGTAATTACTCTGAACTGTTTTCATAAAGGTTTGATAGCCGTGCGCTCCTTGCAGCGCACGGTTTTTTTTGTCTTGTTCAGTTCTGTATACTGCAATTCTCGATTGTTTCAATGAAAAATCACGCTTGTGAGTAACTTTTTTGTTAAAACTCTGTTGCGGCAAGAGAAAATTAGCTATGTTTGTAACGTGTTTGTAAACACACCTAGGTGCCAATAACGTTATAAGAATTTTGAAATGAAACTTGCAAGTAAAATAATGTCCTTAATGACCGCAACCCTTGTGGCCCAACCTACTATTGCACAGGACTGGTACCGCATTAATGTGCACGATGAATCCACTGACAAATCCAACTATGAATGGAGCTTTCCTTATGCTGTAAGCCAATTCTCCCACTTTGACTTCTCTTCAGACGGCACAGAGATGCGCGGTCATCGCATTGACGAGGAAGACGGAACTGTTACTTATGTCCCGTTTTCTGTAAACAGTATTGACAGTGTTATGATTGTCAATGAGTTGTCTGAAGAAGAACAGACGCACAACAAGTATCAGGTATACACGCTCAATGTGACGACCAATGGTTCTGTGGGTGTTACCTCGAAGGAGGATTACGTGAACTGCTTCGTCTCTCTTGACGGTAAGGATGGTTACAACTGCTATTCAGGTTCTGGTCGTATCCGCGGGCGTGGAAACTCTACGTGGGCGTGGTACGACAAGAAGCCTTACCGCCTCAAGCTCGACAAAAAGAACAAGATGCTGGGTCTTGCCAAGAGCAAGGACTGGGTCTTGCTCGCTAACTACCGTGATGTCACTGACTTGATGAACGCATTCATGTTCGAGACTGCAAGTTGGATGGGGATGTCTTGCGTCAACCACACTCGTTTTGTGGAGCTTTTCCTTGATGGAGACTACAAGGGACTTTACCAAATGACAGAACAAGTGGAGCAAGGCAAGAACCGTGTGAATGTTGCTGATAATGGTGGTATACTCTTGGCTATTGACTATGATGACGGACCTAACGGTAACACAAGTACAGACGCCAGTTTCTTCTCTCCTGTCTTCTCAATGCCGATGTGCGTTAAATACCCCAAGGACGCTACCGCCGCTCAGGTTGATTCTATCAAAAACCTACTGGAAGACCTTGAGACTGCTATCGAGGATGCTGATTATGACGCGCTCGACAAACTGATGGACATGCGTTCTTTCATGACAATGGCGATGCTTCAGGAGTATGCAGAGAACGTAGAGATTTGTGCTCCCCGTAGCGTCTACATGTACAAGGACGTGAACGGTAAATGGTTTATGGGTCCTTTCTGGGATTGGGATGCCGGTTTTGACTTCGACTGGGGTGACATGATGACCGGTCACAAATACTTCAGCGACTATAAGGAACTAGTTCTTGGCACAGACCCAGCCAATCGCATAGGAATGTACGGCGCGACTCCCCGTTTCTTCACCGACATGTTCAAGTCCGCTACATACACCCAAGCCTACAAGGATTTGTGGAACTCAGTGAAGGACTCAATATTCACACGCAACTGGGCTGAGATGGAAAAATACATCGCTGAGTTGAACAAGGGAGCATACAGCCGTGACATAGCACGCTGGCCTTTGTACCATACTTATGGCTTCGGCTTCGAACAGCGTGAGTACAGCGTGTCGGAGGAAATATCCAAAATGAAGACATGGCTGCAGAAACGCACCAGCTATCTCGATAAAATCATCAACGCTTATCCCAATCCCGACAAAAAGGCGGAGGAAATCGACTGTGGAGTGATGACAATGGATGTCAAAATGAGTTTCCGACTGGGATACTCGCAGAGAGGAACCATCGAGATTGATGAGGACACGCTTTCCAAATACTTCGGACTCTCTTCAGATGAACTTGCTGATGCATTGGTTTCGTTGAGTCCTTTGAATTCAGACGGCTCGGATGGTTGGAGTTCAGCGCAGGGAACATGGGGTGCGTGGTTTGACGCTGATGGAGATGTCTGTAACTATTCGGATAAAAATTCTCATGTGTTCATTGAACCGTCCGATTTGTCAACCAGCGATATTTATAGCTGGAACTATGGATGTCATCCTGAGAACTGCAAGTCGGGAGATAAACATACCGTATACATGAAATTTACCGTTCCGTTGAAGGACGGCAACAAAGGGAAACTCACAGTCCGGGTTAATTTCGGTATTGACGTGAACCCCTAAACGACGATAAGGAAACTAATAGAGAAAACGAAATATAAATATCTAAATTAATTAATGATTCTAAATTATGTTGTTAAACTTTCAGAGTAACAAATTATGCAGACACTTCCTGGCAGGAGGTGCTTTGTGTGCTGCCGCTCTAGGGTTCAATGCATGTACACCAGATTATAACCTGGATGAGGATCAGCCAACGGGCTTGAACACCATCTATGGCTATATGGTTGATGCAGGGAACTATAAGAATTTCTTGCAGCTAATTGACGACCTGGGCGAGGCTGAGACATTGTCGAAGACAGGTAGTAAGACTCTGTTCATTGCAGACGATGACGCATTTGCGGCATTCTATGCAAACAATGAATGGGGTGTCAAGAGTTATGACCAGTTGTCAGATGCTCAGAAGAAAATCATTCTCCGCTCGGCAATGGTTGACAACCCTTACTCAATCAGTTTGATGTCAAGTGTGAAGGGTCCTATCGAGGGTGAGTGTATGCGTCGTACTTCCTCACTTCAGGTCTACGACACAGTGTCTGTGATTCCGATGAATTCGCCAGAGATTCCAAACACTTCTTATTGGACAAACCTGGCACAGACTCACGACACGATTTACGTCGTCAAGGACGCTTCCGGTGCATCCCCTATGATTCATTTCCTTCCTCGTTTCCTGGAGCAGAACTTGATAACAGGAGCTGATGTCGACTTCCTCTACAACGAGCCAGAGGGAACACACGTTTCAGACGATGCTTATGTCAATGACTGTAAGGTTATAGAGGCTAATATCTTCTGTAAGAACGGATTCTTGCATAAGGTAAACAAGGTGATGCTTCCGCTCGACAACATGGCAGAGATTATCCGTAAGCAGTCTAACACCACAGACTATAGCTATTTGCTTGACCGTTTCTCTGCTCCGTTCAGTGCAGGAATCACAACACGGTTTAATGAGATTTACGGATTGGATGTCGATACTGTTTATCAGAAAGCTTACTTTGCTACTCGTGGTAACACCAGCTCTGGAATAAGTTCCACCGAGCGTAACATGGACAAAGACAATAACTCCGTCGAGGCTCTTCTGAAGTACGATCCAGGATGGAACCGTTATAGTCCGGGTAGTATCAACGACCCGAACCGCGATGAGGTGATGGAAGATATGGGCTGTATGCTCGTTCCTACAGACGAAGCTCTCCGCAACTGGTGGGACAATGAAGGTGGTAAAGTCCTCAAGGACAACTATGGCACATGGGCGAATGTTCCTAACAAGGTAGTAAGGGAACTTATCAAGAACAACCAGCTCATGTCGTTTGTGTCTTCAGTTCCTTCAAAGTTCAACACTGTCCTCAACGATGCAGCGATGGAGATGGGAATCACAACGGCAGATGTCGACAGTGTGATCCTCGGATGTAACGGAGCCGTTTACCTTACTAATAAGGTGTTCGCCCCGACAAGTTACTCTTCAGTTCTCTTCCCAGCATTGGTTACTGATGCGATGAGCGTGATATACAACGCAATCAGTGTCCTTCAGTTCGACGCTTATCTGAACTCAATGGTGTCACGCTATAGTTTCTTCATCCCGTTGAATAATGGTATGCTCACCTATATCGACCCGGTTTCTCTCGGACAGAACGAGACACACATGTGGAAGTTTACGTATGATCCGAACGGTGCAAACGCATTTGCGCGCATTAGGGCATCTGTCTTTACCGCTACAAGAGGCGAAGACGGCACATGGATACAGGGTGACTCTCTTAAGGTGATTGTCGGCTCATCAAAGACCGACCAGGTTTACGACCGTCTTGAGGATATCCTTGACAACATCATCGTTATCGGTGACATCGAACAGGGTAAGTACTTCTACAAGACAAAGGGTAACAACTACGTGAAGGTAGGTGGACAGCTTGGTGTTGTAGGCTCTATGACTGCTGCCGGTGGTTGGCAACTTGACAACGAGCAGCCAGAGACAGTCACTCAGATATACGAAATGGACAACGGTAAGTCTTATGTCATCAATTCACCGCTTTACACAAGCCACAACGCTTGTAGCGATGTCTTCAGTACCAACGACGACTTCTCTGAGTTCTACTCAATCCTTCAGGCGTGCGGTGCATTGTCTACAGCTACAAACTCAAAAATCAACTGGTCTTCAGTGTCAAAGAATGGTAACTTGATATACATCCCGGAAAAGAATTCCGAGAGTGTAAACTACTTGTTGAACACATTCCACTACACCATCTACGCACCTACTAACGAGGCGATGGAAGAGGCGTATGCAATGGGACTTCCGACACTTGAGATGCTTGACGAGGCAATGGCGATTGACGAGGACGACTCAACTGAGATCTACAAGGAAATCGAGGACTCCGCAGCTCACCTCAGAAAGGTGATGCTTGACTTTGTGAAGTACCACATACAGGATAACTCAATTTATATTGACAACGGTTTCGAGTCTGGAAACTACGAGACAGCCAAGACCAACCCAAATACAGGACGTGCGTTCAAGCTGGCAGTTGACGTTGACGACAACGACCTTTATGTAGAGGGAGTTTGCTCAGAGAAACAACAGGTGAACAAGGACAAGATGTACAATGTGACCGCACGTGAGTACTGGCTCAATAACTACCAGGTTGCCAAAGCTACTTTGATAGAGACATCTTCAAGTGTGGTTCTTCATGCGGTAGACCATCCGCTCCTGTACAAGTATAAGCCAGAGGCTGATTTGACTAAGCCAGAAAACAACCAGTTCGTCTACTCTCCTAATGATGTTTATTCAGAAGACGAGGAAGAGGCAGTTAAAACGCGTAAATAATAATGAGTATGAAGAAAATATTATCAATACTGATGCTCTTGACTTGTTTCTGTACTTTGGCACAGGCACAGGTGAAGGCGGGCGACGTAATTTCGGGTACTGTCTCAGATGATATCGAACCACTGATGATGGTAAACGTTGTCGAGGTCGACAACAACAACCGTATCGTCGCACACGGAGTTACAGATATCAACGGTAACTTCTCTTTCCGTTGTGTGAATCCGAAGGACCATATCCAGGTTTCATACATCGGTTACCAAAAACAATCATTACCTATTAATAAAAAGGTGTTCAAGATCGTACTGAAGAGCAACACCCAGATTCAGCAGGTCGAGGTGAAGGCAGTGCGCAAGACTCAGAGTTCAGGTCTTTCAATCCCTGTGACTGAGATTTCAACCGCACAGCAGTCAATCGATATGAAAGAGTTCGAGGGACTTGCCCTCACATCTGTAGACGAGGCTTTGCAGGGACGTATCTCCGGACTTGACATCGTGATGAACTCAGGTAGCCTCGGTGCCGGTACTACAATGCGTCTTCGTGGTGTGAGTACCATCACTGGTAATGCAGAACCTCTTATTGTAGTCAACGGCAATATATGGCAGGAAGACGTTTCAGACGACTTCGATTACAGTGCCGCAACAGAGGAGCGTTTCGCAGAACTTCTCCAGGTCAACCCTGAGGATATCGAAAGTATTACTGTGTTGAAAGACGCATCTGCAACAGCCATTTGGGGTGCTCACGGTGCCAACGGTGTTATCGAGATCAAGACCAAACGTGGTCAGAAAGGTAGTACTAAGGTGAACTATTCTTACCGTTTCACAGGTACTTGGCAACCAAAGGGTATGAAAGTCCTCAACGGTGACGACTATACAATGTTCTTGAAGGAGGCTTATTTCAACCCGACTCTCAACAGTGCTATTGCAGATAACACTTCCACCTCTTATATCCCTGAGATCAACTACGACAAGAACTATTCTCAGTACCACATGTTCAACAACAACACGGACTGGGAAAGTGAAGTGACTCAGTTTGGACAGTACCACCAGCACTACGTGTCAATCACTGGTGGTGGTGAGAAGGCTCGCTTCCGTATCTCTGGTGGTTACGACAACCAGTCGGGTGCTGCCATCCATGAGAGACTGAACCGTTACACCACACGTGTGGCTCTCGACTATTTCATCTCAAGTCGTATTACTGTACAGACCAACTTCAGCTTGTCTTACACAGAGCGTATGAATACTGGTAAGGACCTGCTCGGTATCGCATACCAAAAGATGCCTAACTTGGCAGTATATGAAGAGGATGAGAATGAAGTGTCTACTGGCGACTACTATATCATGCAGCAGGAATACACTTCGTCCCAGCTCTCAGACCAGCTTGGCATCGCCAACCCTGTAGCCAAGGCTTACTTGGAGAAGACCAAGAACAATGATATGACTTTGTCACCTGAGTTCATTCTCCGTTATGATATCTTGGGTACTACTGAAGATTCACACAGACTCACTTATCAGGGTCAGATTAACTTCAATGTATCGAACAGTGACTCTAAGTCATTTAGCCCTTCAATCCTGCAGACCAGCGGATGGACAGGCGGTAGCTCCAACCTCGCTTCCACAAGCCAGAGCAAGAGCAACAGCTTCACCACACGTCATTCTCTGACATTCGTTCCTCACTTCAATAATAGAGACCACTCTATGCAGGTTCTCGTTCGTGGAGAGTATGGCTCAGGCAACAGCTCCTCACAGAACCTTGCCCGCAAGTGGATTGCTACCAGTGATATTACATCTGCCCTTGCAGGTGGTGTTGTCACTTCTTTCAGCAATGGATACGGACGTTCAAAGTCAGAGAACTTTGCGTTCCAGACTCACTATGCGTTCCGTGGTAAGTATGTGTTCGACTTTACTGCCCGTTTTGACAAATCAAATAACAACCCGAAGAACTGGGGCGCATACTACGGAATTTCTGGACGTTGGAACATTTCGGATGAGAAGTTCATGGAGAAATACAAGTGGATTGACATGTTGTCTCTCTCTGTTGGTTGGGGACGTACAGGTCGTCCGATAGGTGGATCTACTGCGATGTACAGTACTTATAGTTCTACAGGTTCATACATGGGCGTTACAGCAGTCGCACCTCAGCAGATCCGTCTGTCAGTCATCCGTCCAGCAAACCAGGACACTTGGAACGTCGGTTCTTACTTCGGATTCTTGAACAGTAAAATCACTGGTGACGTCCAGGTTTACACCAACGAGTCAGAGCAGGTAGCATCATACCCGATTCCGACATCCTCAGGTTTCGCCAACATCCCGGCAAAGCTCACTGGTAAGGTGCGCAACACAGGATGGGAGTTCAACCTCAACGGTAACAGAATCGTTAAGAGAGGAAACTTCTCAATGGACTTTAACGTGTCATTCTCAAACAACCGCAACAAGATTCTTGAGATGAATTCTATCATCCTGGATAATTATAATGCTGAGTTCAACTACTCCAACGGTCAGTATCTGTCACGTGTACAGATCAACAACCCGATTGGTTCAATCTACGGTTTCCGCTACAAGGGAGTATACGCATATAGCGACTATAGCGAAGTCGAGGTACCAGGAGTAAGTGGCCCTGACGCTCCAGTTGCACGTAATGCCAACGGAGAGGTGATTCTCAACGCCAATGGTTACACTAAGGATATGGTATTCAACTACAGTGGTCTGAACTACCAGTTCAAGGGTGGTGATGCCAAGTACGAGGATATCAACCACGATGGTGAGATCAATGAACTTGATATCGTTTACCTCGGTTCCTCACTTCCGAAACTCAATGGTGGATTCGGTGTCAAGTTTAAGTACAAGGAATGGGGTCTGAACCTGCAGTTCGTGTACCGCCTCGGACAGAAGGTTGTCAACTCAGCCCGTATGTACGCTGAGAACATGTACAGCAACAACAACCAGTCACGTGCTGTGAACTGGCGTTGGCACAACGAAGGTGATGTCACTAATATCCCGAGAGCTCTGTACAACTATGGTTACAACTGGTTGGCATCCGACCGCTTTATCGAGGACGCATCATACCTGCGTTGCAACTATGTGAGCCTCTCCTACAACTTCAAGCCAAGTATGCTGAAACAGTTCGGTATCAAGAGCCTTGCGGCTTACCTTAACTTGAACAACTTGTTTATCCTGACAAAATACTCAGGTGTTGACCCTGAAATCTCTCAGAGCGGTTACTCTGCAGCGAAAGACTCAGGTCGTACTCCACGTGCGAAGTCGTTCACATTTAACCTAAATGTTGGATTCTAAATGAACAATGACAATGAAACTATATAAAAACATAAGGACAATAGGACTGGCAGCATGTGCAGGTCTGGCGTTTGCCTCCTGCGATGTGGAACTGCTTCCGTTGGATACAGTTATCCTTGAAAACTATTGGACCAACAAAGATGACGTTAACAGTGTCGTCACTTCCTGCTACCAGGGCTTGACTTCCAGTGACGTGGTCAACCGTATGATAGTATGGGGTGAGTGCCGTTCCGACAATGTAAAGGAAGGAAAGAGAATATCCAGTGCAGGTAATGACTTGAAGTATCTTCTCAACGGAAACACACTTGAGACTAACTCATACTGTCAATGGTCTTCTTTCTACACTATAATTAATAGGTGTAATACCGTTGAGTTGTATGCTCCTGTCGTACAGAAGCGTGACCCGAACTTTACTGAGTCCGATCTCTATCAGGCATTGGCTGAGGTGAAGACAATACGTGCGCTTTGCTACTTCTACCTGATACGTACCTTCGGAGACGTGCCATTCACTACAGAAGCATCCATTGAGGATGACCAGGTATATGTGATTCCGGCAACAGACGATGGTCTGATTCTTGACACACTCATCATGGATCTCGAACAGAATGGCATGTACGCTCCAAAGAGGTATGTAAATGAGGACGAGAACTCAGGAAAGATTACCCGTAACGCAGTGTATGCCCTGCTTGCGGACATGTACTTGTGGAGAGCTTCTGATGCCGAACTCGACGCTGCTAAGCGCAACGCACTTTATCTCAAGTGTGTCGAGTACTGTGACAAGGTCATAGAGGCAAAGGTGGAAGAATACAAGGAAGACCGTTATGGTTCTCTGAAGCGTCAGATTGACAATGAGATTTACACGGAGACCGGATATCCTCTCATTCAGGAATGGGCTGAGTCCGACCAGACCTCAGGTCAGGGTACGAACGCAAAGGCGTATAACCTTATTTTTGGTACAGGACATTCCTTCGAGAGTATCTTCGAGTTGTCCTTCTCATCAAACCAGACATCACAGGGTACTACGAACTCCGCTGTCGCAAATATGTACGGAAACAAAGATACTGGATTCGCAAATGGAGCATATCTGTCTGCCAACGAAAGTATGCTTTCAACAGCGGCTACTGCGACATACGATTATGACAATACGAATGTGTTCACATCATATGACTTCCGTAGCCAATCTTTCTTCAAGTGGGATGAGTCTTCTTCCTTCACTATTGCCAAGTATGTCTGCGATAAGATGGCGGTAAATGTGGGCTCGGCTACTGTTTGGAAAAATGGTGTACAGACAACCGATTACACTCCGAGGACCCAAAACTACGCGAACTGGATTATATATCGCCTCACTGATATCATGTTGATGAAGGCTGAGGCAGAGGTTCAGCTTGCCGATTATATCGACAACAACGTGGTGCCTGAGGAGACAACCGAAGAGAACACAGAGGAGACTGCCAGCGAGGCAAAGACACGTGTGGCTTACGGCAATGTCTACTCTACATCCAAGGAGTACTATGACGATGCGTTCAACATCGTGGATGCTATCTACTCACGTTCTGCTCCGAACGCGACAGCCGCAGCCAGTCCAAACAAGGCTTCTCTCACAAGCAAGGTTATGTATGACAACCTTGTAGGTGACGAGCGCCGCCGTGAACTGATGTTCGAGGGCAAGCGTTATTACGATTTGCTCCGTCGTGCACGCCGAGAGGGAAGCACCTCTTATGCGTCAGGCAAGATAAGCGGTAAATTCACTACAAACGCATCAGCTATGGGTATCAAGATGGCAATGCTCGAGTTCCTCTACATGCCATATGCGAAGACCGAGATGGACCGTAATCCTCTCCTTGAGCAGAACCCAGCTTATGAAAAGGAAAAGAAAAACGAAAGAAACTTTTAATTATGAAATTAGTAATGTTTAAGAACAAATATATTGCAGTAGTACTGGTTGCGGTTGTAGCTTTGTTCGCAAGCTGCTCTGACGACCCGGGCGTTGAAAATTACTATACTGCAAAGGGATCTATGGCTAACACCTATCTCACTAACGACCCCGATACGTATAGTGAGTTCGTGTCAATTATCCAGAAGTCCAGTATGGTCAGTTTCGACCTTCTTGGAACTTACGGCTCGTACACAGTGTTCGCTCCTACCAATAATGCGATAAACAGGTATCTCGCCGGCAAAGGCTTGACTTCTGTAGATGAGCTTACTGTAGCGGATTGTGATACTATTGCTGCCACTCATATCATCGAGAACGGCTCATACTTCACTACACAGTTCTCAAATGCCACCCTGCCCAACACTAATATGTTGGACCGTTATCTTACCATAACCTGTGACTCCGATTATACGGATGACGGTAAGATTCAAATCGCATATTACATTAATAAGAGTGCACAGATAATTCTGGCGGACGACTCTGTGGAGAACGGAGTGGTGCATACAGTTGACATGATTATCGATGCGACTACAGACATGTTGCCTGACCTGTTGGCAAAGGACTCTACCATCTCTCTCTTCTACCAAGCTTATCTGTTGACCGGTCTGAAGGATTCGATGATGAACTACGTCGATGAGAGTTACAGCTGTACAGACTATGACTCTACTGAGGTGGGACACACCTTCTCTACTGCGTCTGAGTATGACAACGTTCTATACATGAAGAAACGTTATTACGGTTATACTGGCTTTATCGAGACCAATGATGTCTTCGCAAATAAGGGAATATACACTATCGATGACCTCCGCGCTTATGCAAAGCAGGTATATGACGATATGTATCCAGACGATGCAGACGTGACTGACGAAACAGACCGTCGCAACTCTTTGAACCGCTTCATCTCTTACCACTTTCTCGACCGTCGTGCTGACTACAACAAATTGACTGTTGACAACATCATGTTGACGAACAATTTCGACCGCCGTCACTGGGACGTTGCGGACTGGTACGAGACCATGATGCCTTATTCAATCATGAAGGTGTCTTATCCTTCTGGATCACAGGCTGGTCGTTACGTGAACCGTCGCGGTGTGCAGAACAGAAAGGACTCACGTGGTGTGTTAGTGCCAGGAGCCAAGATCCTCTCTCCAAGTGAGGCTGCGGTAAACCAGACTGCTGTAAACGGTGTCTACCATTATATCACAGACATCATCGATTACGGTCGCAACACACAGGAGGTTGTCCTCAACGAACGTATGCGTATGGATGCATCAACTCTTTCTCCAGACTTCATGACAAGTGGAGCCCGTGGACACTCTGTGAGAGGTACCGGTGGTTCTTCAAAGTATCCCGGTCAGTATGGTGTATGGTCTGCCGATACCAACCCAAAGACAAACATCAATACATGTCTTGGTTTCAAGGCTGGTTCTGCAAAAAACTTCACCTACTCAGACGTGACAACACACCTTCACGTGCGTCCACGTTACATGAGTTTCTGGTCATATCAGGGAGATGAGGTGACAATCTGCGGTATGTATGACATCGTGTTCAAGTTGCCGCCAGTACCAGAGGGTGATTATGAGTTCCGTCTCGCTACTTGTATTAACTTCTCTAACCGTGGTATCGTGCAGGCTTATCTTGACGGTGCTCCATGCGGTATTCCGCTTGATATGCGTATCTCAGGTTCAGACCCGAGTGTAGGTTGGAAAAGCGACAGTGACCTTGGCGACGACGAGGCCATCATGGCGTTCGACAAGGCTATGCATAACCGTGGATGGATGAAAGGTCCTGCAAGCTATCGCAACTCTTCTGATTCGGCAGGTGAATCTCCGGCAGACTACTTCCGTAATTACGGAAATACCCTGCGCCGTGTGTTCGCCACCTTCCACTCAGATGGAAAGACAGACCATTACGTCCGTATCCAGCAGAAGCTTGAGTCAACAAACGGTACACTTGCATTCGACTACATTGAACTCTGTCCGAGGAGCGTGTACAACAATGAGTTCTATCCAGAGGACAAGTATTAATAGTAAAAAATACAATTTTCGTTTATGAAGAAGAATATAAAAATATCAGTCCGTACAGGAGTTGTAGCAATGGCAAGTATTCTTGCCTGCTACTCCTGTTCAGATACATGGGACGACCACTATGACTCCAACATCGACGGCATGAAAGTGAATGCGACCATTTATGAGCTGTTGAAGGCAGATCCTGACTACAGCGATTTTGTGAGGGTCGTTGACACTACTGGTTATGATGCCCTTCTTGATGAGTCACAGATCATAACGGTTTTTGCTCCGAAGAACGGTTTCAAAGTGGACAGCTTGATGGATGAGATTAAGGCTGGCAATAGAGACCAGGTCATCACCCGTTTCGTGAAGAACCATATCGCACGTTACAACTACTCGTCAAATGCAAACGAGCAGACTCTTTCATTGTTGAACAAGAAGAACACAGTACTCCATAATGGAGTGGTTAGCGCAGACGCCGTAAAAGAGGCGGCTGCCGAGATTTTCTGTAATAACGGTATCCTGCACAAGATGGAGGGCATTCTCCCGTTCCATCCGAACATCTATGAAGAGATGGAAGTGACGGAAGGCATGGACTCTATCTATAAGAAGTTGTCATACTACGACAACGACTCTTTGGATGTAGAGCGCAGTGTCTACCGTGGCACTGATGAGAACGGAAACCGCATATATGTCGATTCTGTCATCATCAACAGCAACAAGATGATGTCGCACCTGAGAGCCTATGTACAGCGTGAGGACTCCAACTATATGGCTATCATTCCAAGCAATGACGCATATATGGAGCGTTACAACCAGGTGAAGGGCTACTTCAACTATAACCTCCATGAGGCTGACAGGGATTCGCTGCAGGACTTCTATGCGAACTACTACACGATGAACACTCTGCTTTACAATATGAACACCAATATGCATGACGAAGACTCGTTGGTGACAACCACCTACAACAAGTACAATCCTGACCATTACGTGTTCTACAAGCCTTATGAGGAGGGCGGAATCCTTGCCCCAGGTTCATACAACAGTAAGATTGAGTGCAGTAACGGTGTTGTCTACACTACGGACGCTTTCCCGACATCCATCTATGACGCGTTCTTCCATGACATAGAGATTGAGGCTGAGGCTACAGGTAATATCAACACAGACGAGAACTCAGGCGGCAATGCCATCTACACAAAGACTTGTACGTATAATGTGGTTTCCGTGCAGGATTCAGTCGTTAAGGTGTCTGAGCGCGCTTATCTCGATGTGCAGCCGTCCACAAGTTCCAGTCAGCCGTACATCGCGTACAACATACCGAACACACTTGCCGGTACTTACGACATGTACCTCGTTACAGTGCCTTTGAAGTATGGAGATGGAGTGGCAGAGGCAGACTCTCTGAAACCCTATCAGTTCCGTGTCAACATGTTCTACCGTACGAACAAGGCGACAGACACAAGCTCTTCATGGCCGACTTCGAAGAACGAGACATTGAAGAATCCTATTGACGGAGGACAGAACTTCGTCAGCGACCCGGAGAAGGTGGACACCATCTATCTTGGAACAAAGACATTTACAGAGTGCTACCGTAATGCAACAAATGTAGGTGTAATGCTCCAGATTCAGGCTTATGTCACCTCTTCACAGACTAAGACCTACTCTCGTCGTATGCTTCTCGATCGTATTATCTTCCGTCCAAGTGGAATGCCTGATGATGAGTATCAGGTCTACAAGGAAGCTAAGGACAGTACTGAGGAATAGTGTTAAACTCCTAAAGATATGAATTATATGAAGACATATTTAAATGACAATATGCTGCGTTTCTGCAGAGCCGGAATCGCAACTATGATATTCTGCGTAGGAGTTCTTCCTGTGTCCGCGCAAGATGATGAAGCTGCAGATGCAGTTGAGGCGGCTCCTGTGAAAAAGAAGGTGACGAAATCGACTAAGAAATATCCTATGATGGAGATTTCCGGTAAGATTGTCGACGCTTCAACTGGTGAGCCATTGGCAGGTGTGAGGGTTAAGTCTTACAACAACAGTTTCTATACCGCCATGACTGACGAGAACGGTGAATACAAGATAAGTGTCCCTACGTTCGTCACTTCACTGTCGGCTTCTGCTGAAGGCTACAACATCGGTCAGGTCGCTATCAACGACCGTACCAGTGGGGTTGACTTCAACCTGTATACAGACAAGTACCTTGGTGTGTATTCAGAGAAGACAACCGCTTCCAAGACTGTCGGTGCATCAGGCTTCGGTGAGGATGCTGCTTTCACTGCTGATCAAGAGGTGCAAAACCATCTCGGTGGTGACGTGCGCTCCATCTCACGTTCTGGAATTCCCGGAATGGGAGTCAACCTGTTCATTGAGGGCTACCACTCAATCAACGCTTCCTCCCAGCCTCTGATTGTGATTGACGGTGTCATCCACGACCAGATGTACAGTTCCACAATGATGCACAACGGTTATTACAATAATCCACTGACCATGCTCAGTATGGACGACATCGCTGACATCAAGGTGATGAAGAACGGTACTGCCATCTATGGTTCTCAGGCAGCCAATGGCGTTATCCTTATCAACACCAAGCGTAACACAACGATGAAGACTACCATCGACGTGAACATCAGCGGAGGCTTTGAGTTCATTCCTGAGACTCCTGACATGATGAATTCTGACGAGTACAGGGCGTACGCTTCTGCTCTGCTGAAGGGTTCCAACAGTAAGCTGGAGAACTTCAAGTTCCTGCAGACCGACCCGAACTACTACTATTATAATATGTACCACAACAATACCGACTGGAAGGATGTCGTTTACAGAGAGGCTTTCTCTCAGAACTACGGAGTCAACATCCAAGGTGGTGACGAAGTGGCAAACTATAACTTGTCTGTTGGATACATGTCGGCTCAGTCAACTCTGAAACGAAATGACATCAACCGTTTCCATATACGTTTCAACTCCGACATTATCTTGACTGAGAAGTTGACCACACGCTTCGATGTTTCTTACTCAAACCTCAAGCGTGACTTGAGGGACGACGGTCTCAAGAGCACATTCCAAGCCAATGCGGTCTCATCTCCGAACGTGCTTGCATTGATCAAGTCTCCTTTCGTGGCTCCTTACGACTTCGCTACCGACGGTACTATGTCACACTTCATCGCTGACGCTGATGACTATCTGGACGAGGCTATCGGAAGTTCCGCTTCTCTTGCCAATCCTCTTGGTCTGCTTGAGAACGGTGAGGCTCTCAACAAGAACCGTACGGACAATACCAACGTGAATATCGCTATCACTCCGGTATGGCATATCAAGACCAACATGACATTGCAAGAGAAGTTCAGTTATACTACTGCCAGCTTTGATGAGAACTACTACACTGCCATTGTCGGTATGCCGAGATACTATATAGAGGATGTGGGTACAGTGGAGAATGAGGTTGGCTCAAACTTCACTAACCATAAGGCTACAATGAGTGACACACGTTTCGACTGGGCTATTCCACTCGGTAAGCACCGTTTGGACTTCTTTGCCGGTTTCCGCTACCTGAACGATAATTACAAGGCTTCAAACCTCTATGCTTACAGTACGGGTAACGACAAGACTCCGTCACTCGGCAGTGCGACAGGTAAGAAACGCTCGTTCGGTACTGACGACACATGGAAGTCTATCGCATGGTATGGCAACCTCGACTACAACTACCGTGAGAAGTATTATCTGCAGGGTTCATTCGCCCTTCAGTCTTCTTCACGCTTCGGTACAGAGGCAGATGCAGGTCTCAAGATGTTCGGTGTGAGATGGGGATTCTTCCCATCTATTCAGGGCGCATGGGTAATCAGCAATGAGAAATGGTTCAATGCAGGTAATATCGTCAATATGTTGAAGGTCAACGCTGGCTTCGAATCAGTCGGTAACGACTCATACGACAACAATGCGGCTTACACATACATGAGCAGTAAGGCTTTCCTCTTGAACAACGCAGTAGGTATCGGTATCACCAATATCGGTAATGCTAAGTTGCGTTGGGAGTTGACCAACCGCTTCAACGCAGGTCTCGAAGGAAACTTCTTCAACAACCGCTTGAACGCAAAGTTCAACTACTTCTATGCGAAGACAAGCAACCTCGTGACTCTCGGTACAATCGCATACGTCTCAGGTCAAAAACAGTACTGGACTAACGACGGAGCAATGAAGAACCAGGGCTTCGACGTGGCATTGACTGGTAAGGTTATTAACGAGAACAACTTCAAGTTCGAACTCGGTGCGAGCCTCGGTCATTATAAGAATGAGATAACACAGTTGCCGGAGAATGTATCATCAATGGAGTCTGAGTACTACAACGCTACCATCCTCACAAAGGTAGGCAGTCCTCTTGGAGTGTTCTATGGCTACAAGACTAACGGTGTGTTCTCGACTACCGCGCAGGCAGAGGCAGCAGACCTCGGAATCCTGAACAAGGCGGGAACGAAGATCAACTTCAAGGCAGGTGACATGATATTCGTTGACCAGAACGGTGACAAACTCATCACAGACGCTGACCGTGTAGTCATCGGTGACCCGAACCCTGATTTCTATGGTAACATCCGTGCCAACTTCATGTTCGGCAAGAACTGGACCCTTGGTGTCAACTTCAACTACAGTGTCGGTAACGACGTGTATAACTACCAGCGTTCAATCCTCGAAGGTGGCAATGCTTTCGTGAACCAGACAACAGCGATGAACCGTCGTTGGCTTGCAGAAGGTCAGTCAACTGACATGCCGCAGGCTGTCTTGAACGACGAGATGGGCAACTCTCGTTTCTCTGACCGTTGGATTGAGGACGGCTCATACTTGAAACTCAAGAATGTGACCCTCAGCTATAAGCTCCCTGTAACCAATACATATGTTCAGGGACTTACCATTTGGGCTGCAGCAAACAACCTGCTTACATTCACCAAGTACTTGGGTTCAGACCCGGAAGTGTCTTGCGGCAATTCATCACTGATTCAGGGAATCGATGCCGGCTACACTCCTTACGGACGCAGTATCACTCTCGGTGTTAAGATTAACTTGTAAACAATCTCAAAATATCCCTCCTCTTTCGGGAGGAGGGTATGAAGACTAAACAGAAATATATGAAAACAAAATCAATCATATTGTCAGGCTTGCTCTTGGCTACGCTTGGAGCTGCCACAACTTCATGCGAAGATATGCTAAATGTCGAGGACGAGTTGCATACAAAGGATCTTGCGCCTAAAGACACAGTATATCAGGTGATGGGTATCCTCAACCGCATGCAGAGTCTGGTTGACCGTACTGTTGTGCTCGGTGAACTCCGTGCCGATCTTGTGGACCTCAATGAGGCTGTTGCAAGTACCGCACTTCAGGAGGTGATGGCAAACAACATATCAACCGACAACGAATACAATTCCATCGCAGACTACTACTCAGTGGTAAATGCTTGTAATGTCTACCTTGCGTACGTTGACTCCAACTATGTGGAGCACAATAAAAAGAAGTACGAGAGGGAAATACAGGTTGTGAAGACCTACAGGGCATGGACTTACCTTGAACTTGCCAAGACCTATGGAACAGTTCCGTTCGTCATTGACCCAGTGCTCACTTCTGTTGACGCAGACAAAATCGTTGAGTCAACCACCAACCGTGCGGACATGGAAGCAATCTGTACATACTTCATCAATGACTTGCTTCCTTATGTGCAGACTTCCATCCCGGTTACTGTGCCCAACTACGGCACCATCAACGGTTACAAGAGCCAGAACTTCTTCATCCCTACACGACTGATGGTGGCTGAACTGTATCTGTGGAGAGGTAGCTTTACAGGCAACCAGAGCGATTTCGTGAGTGCGTGCCAGTACTATTACGACTACATCAATACTGATAACAACGTGGTAACTACAGGTGTAGCAAAAGTGAAATGGAGCGACAATAATTTCCGTCATGCAGAAGACACATATTCTGCTTCGTTCGCTCTTGAGACTTCGGATACTATCACGGTCATTCCGATGGATACCTGCGCCTACGACGGTACATGGAGTCAACTCTATGCTATGTTCAACTCTCAGTTTGAGAACAACTACTACGTGCCGATAGTGCCGTCACAGCGTATACGTGAGATTTCAGGCGATCAGGTCAACTGTGTTTATTCTAACATAAACAATAAGCGCGACACTGTCTACAGCACATCCAAGATTGAATGGGAAGACTCACTTCAGAGAGGAGACCTCCGTTTGAACGCAGTCTACAACCGCTCTGCTGTGAGCAACATGTATACAGCTAAGTACAGTCAAGACCGTCAGCATATCATGAAGTATGCTACAAGTACGAACAACTATGGAGCAGACCAGAAGCTGAAGTATTACAGACTGTACCGCAAGAATATCGTATACCTGCATTTCGCTGAGGCACTCAACCGTGCAGGCTTCCCACAGACAGCGTTTGCAATCTTGAAATACGGTTTGACCAATGAGACTATTAGCAATTATGTTTCAGATGCTGAGGAACAAAATTTGATGAAAGTACCATCATATATTTATGGTAATATCTCATATTGGTCTACTCTCGATTTCCGCACAGCCTATTCTTCAAATGTGTCAACTGAAAATCCGGCGAACACTTTGGGAATCCATTCACGTGGTTCGGGCGACTCTGAATTCAACAAGTACTATGCGTTGTCATACGATGCAGCGTTGTGGGGATCGGTAGATTCATTGGCTGCAGTTCGTGACTCGTTGTATGAGGTTCTGATGGAAAAAACAGAATTAGGAACTATAAATCCTGACGCTTATATGATTGAAATCAAGGTCAAGAACCCTGATTCTGCTGAGAACGATTCTGTATCCACGTATATTACAGCCTATGATTTCACCACCAGTGAGGATTCAATAGCTTATATTGAGGCTTATGAGGATTATTATGTAAGCTATCTGGTTTATCAGATTAAGTCCAGAGATGCTTACAATGCTTGTAAAGAAGGATGGCAGAAGGATGTTGAACAGCTGATTCTCAATGAGGAAGCCCTTGAGGGTATGTTCGAGGGAACACGCTTCTACGACCTGATGCGTTACGCTATGTACAACCAAGATCCAGACTATATCTACAAGCAGGTAGTGAAACGTAAGGGTTCAGATACGATGGACAGTAGGGCTGAGGCTCTCCGCGGAGGCAACTGGTACTTGCCGCTGCCGAAGAAGTAAGACATTACTGTTACTGATATTATATAATAGGAGAGGGATGCAGCTACGCATCTCTCTCCGTTGTTTTTGTACCGCCTCAGTGTATAGCCAGTCTTGCGATATATGTGATATACGTCAAAAAGTAGATTCCTTCGTGATTTTCTTTGCTGTTTATTTTGCCAGTTGAATGGAATAGTGTAATTTTGCAGTCGACAATTGAACGAATATTATGAAGTCTCTAAATATTATCGGTATTATTCTATCACTACGAATTAGTAAGCTCGGAGTGAGAGAGGCTGTGTGATACATGATGATGTTAACGAGATGCATATACAGAGAATAGATTAAGCCTTTCTTGCTCCGAGCGAGAGAGGCTTTGTTTTTATGTCGCCCTTTGTGACAATATGACTTTGGGCTGCGGATGAAGGAAATGATTATTTTAAAACAGAAGATAAAATGGAACGATTATTTATTTTTGACACTACATTGAGAGATGGTGAACAGGTGCCAGGATGCCAGTTGAATACTGTAGAGAAGATTCAGGTGGCTAAGCAATTGGAGACGCTTGGTGTAGATGTTATTGAGGCGGGTTTCCCCGTGTCGAGTCCTGGAGACTACAATTCCGTTATCGAGATCTCAAAGGCAGTCACATGGCCAACCATCTGTGCATTGACGCGTGCTGTGGAGAAAGACATTGATGTGGCTGTGGAGGCTCTCAGGTTTGCCAAAAGGAAACGTATTCATACTGGAATTGGTACGAGCGACTCTCATATCAAGTACAAGTTCAACAGTAATCGGGAAGAGATAATCGAACGTGCTGTGGCTGCCGTGAAGTATGCCAGACGCTTCGTGGACGATGTGGAGTTCTATGCGGAGGATGCTGGACGTACGGATAACGAATACCTTGCACGTGTAATAGAGGCTGTGACAAAAGCCGGAGCTACCGTCTGCAATATCCCCGACACCACAGGTTTCCGTATCCCACAGGAGTATTTCGAGAAGATCAAGTACCTGTATGAGCATGTGGATGCCTTTGCCGCTGGCAAGTCGATACTGTCAACCCACTGCCATAACGACCTCGGAATGGCTACAGCCAATACCGTAGCTGGTGTGATGGGTGGCGCACGTCAGGTGGAGGTGACTGTCAACGGCATCGGTGAGCGTGCTGGCAATACCTCGCTTGAGGAGATAGCCATGATATTCAAGACACATCCGGACCTCGGCATAGAGACAAACATCAATACAACTAAGATTTATCCTACAAGCCGTATGGTGTCTAGTCTGATGAACATGCCAGTGCAGCCCAATAAGGCTATAGTAGGCCGCAATGCCTTTGCTCATTCGTCTGGCATCCATCAGGACGGAGTACTGAAGAACGCTTCTACATACGAGATTATGGATCCGAAGGATGTGGGAATCGACGACGCTTCAATCGTACTTACTGCACGCTCTGGTCGCGCAGCGTTGAAGTACAGGTTGCATATCAACGGAGTGGATGTGAGCGACGAGAAACTCGACAAGGTATATCAAGACTTCCTCGTGCTTGCCGATAAGAAGAAAGAGGTGACGGACGATGACATACTTGTGCTTGCTGGAGCGGATCGCTCAGACACTCACAGCATAAAACTTGACTACTTGCAGGTAACTACTGGTAAAGGTGTGCGTTCTGTTGCAAGTATCGGTCTGCAGATCGCAAACGAACATTTTGAGTCTGCAGCGTCGGGCAACGGACCGGTGGATGCTGCCATCAAGGCCCTGAAGACTATTGTCAAGCGTGAGATGACTCTGAGGGAATTCACTATCCAAGCAATTTCCAAAGGCTCAGACGATTTGGGTAAGGTGCACATGCAGGTGGAGCATAACGGACATGTGTATTACGGCTTCGGTGCCAACACCGACATCGTGACAGCGTCTGTAGAGGCATACATCGACTGCATCAACAAGTTCAAGTCATGAACCGTTGTGACGTGTGAGATAAAACATGATTACGAAAACATATAAGTAAAACAGATGAATACATTATTTGATAAGATCTGGGACGCGCATGTCGTGCAGAAGGTTGACGACGGTCCCACACAATTGTATATAGACCGTTTGTACGCACATGAGGTGACCAGTCCTCAGGCGTTCGACACGTTGCGTGACAAAGGACTGAAGGTGTTCCGTCCAGACCATGTGGTGGCTATGCCGGACCACAACACACCAAGCGACCAGCAGGACCATATCGATGATCCGATAGGACGCAAACAGGTGGAGACACTCAAAAAAAACTGTGAGGAGTTTGGCATTAAGCATTTCACCATGGGAACAAAGGACAATGGTATCATCCATGTGGTGGGACCAGAGAAGGCTTTGTCATTGCCAGGTATGACCATTGTATGTGGTGACTCGCACACAAGTACCCACGGTGCAGTAGGAGCCATTGCCATGGGTATTGGTACTTCCGAAGTGGCAGAGGTGTTGGCAAGCCAGTGCATCCTGCAGTCCAAACCGAAGACCATGCGCATCAATATCGAAGGAACACTCCGTCCAGGAGTTACCGCAAAGGATGTGGCACTTTATATCATGTCGCAGATGACGACCTCAGGTGCTACTGGTTATGCGGTCGAATATGCTGGCAGTGTGGTGCGTGACATGAGCATGGAAGGTCGTCTCACCCTTTCCAACCTCTCCATTGAGATGGGAAGCCGTGCCGGTATAATAGCTCCCGACGAGACGACTTTCGCCTATCTCAAAGAACGTGAGTACGCACCTAAGGGTGACGCTTGGGACAAAGCAGTGGAAGAGTGGAGGAAACTGAAGAGTGATGATGATGCCGTGTTCGACAAGGAGGTGACATATAATGCGGAGGATATCGCACCACGCATCACTTATGGTACCAACCCGGGGGCTGGTATTGCCATCGATGGAAACATACCTGAGTTGGAGAGCATTCCGGAGGCAACCCGTCCGCAGTTCCTCAGTATGCTGGAGTACATGCAGTTCGAACCGGGACAGAAACTGGAGGGGACACCCATAGACTATTGTTTCCTTGGTGCCTGCACCAACGGACGTATTGAGGACTTCCGAGCATTTGCCAGTGTGGTAAAAGGCAGGAAGAAAGCTGACAGTGTGGTCGCATGGCTTGTTCCTGGCAGTTGGCTTGTTCGCAAGCAGATTATCGACGAAGGCATCGACAAAATCCTTGAAGACGCAGGCTTTGAACTGCGTTTGCCTTCTTGCTCTTCTTGTCTCGCAATGAATCCCGACAAGGTACCGGCAGGCAAACTGTGCATATCAACAAGCAACCGTAACTTCGTAGGCCGTCAGGGTCCGGGTGCACGTACAGTGCTGGCTTCACCGCTGGTTGTGGCAGCCAGTGCAGTCACAGGTAAGATAACAGATCCAAGAACACTCTAATTCCAAAGCAATGGCAAAACAGAAATTCAATATAATCCAGTCAACCTGTATTCCTATAGCGATAGACAACTGCAATACAGACTTGATTATCCCGGCAAGATACCTTGCCAGTACGACGCGTGACCCTGAGTTCTTCGGTGAGGCATTCATGCATGACCTCCGTTATGATGCGCAGGGAAACAAGATAGAGACGTTTGTGATGAACAAACCCGAATACAGTGAGGCTCCGCACCCGGGTGTCCATGAGATTATTGTAGGTGGACAGAACTGGGGCTCTGGCTCCAGCCGTGAGCACGCAGCATGGGCGATAGCCGGTTATGGTGTGCGTGTGGTCATATCATCCAGCTTCGCTGATATCCACCGTAACAACCTTCTCAACTGTTTCGTGTTGCCAGTCATTGTCAGCCCAGAGTTCCAGAAAGAGCTCTTTGCCAGCATTGCGGCAGACCCGAAGACAGAGGTAAAGGTGGATGTGCCGAACCAGACAGTGACCAATATGGCTACCGGGCACAGTGAGAAGTTCGAGATAAACTCATACAAGAAGTATTGTCTGATGAATGCGTTTGACGATATCGACTTCCTACTGGAGAATAAAGACAAGATAGAGGACTACGAACAGAAACGATGCCAGAGAGAGTAATTGAAATAATGGATACGACGCTCCGTGACGGTGAACAGACCAACGGAGTGTCTTTCGTGCCCCACGAGAAACTGATAGTGGTGCGTATGCTGCTTCAGGAACTCAAGGTGGACCGTGTGGAGGTGGCATCCGCACGAGTGTCTGACGGAGAGAAGGAGGCGGTCACCAACATCTGTCGGTGGGCACGTTCCGCAGATCTGCTCGACCGTGTGGAGGTGCTCGGGTTTGTGGACGGCACTTTGTCGCTCGACTGGATCAACGGCTGTGGCTGTAAGGTCATCAACCTGCTCTGCAAGGGCAGTGAGCGTCACTGCACCTGTCAGTTGAAGAAGACTCTTGAACAGCATATAGCAGACATCAAGCGTTCTATCGAGTACGCGCATCAGTTGGGCATCAGTGTCAATGTTTATTTGGAGGACTGGAGCAACGGCATGAAGCACAGTCCCGACTACGTGTTCAATTTCGTGGATGCACTGAAGGACTGTGGTGTACTGCGTTTTATGTTGCCCGACACCTTGGGCGTACTCAATCCGCAGAGTACTCAGACATACATCCGCCAGATGCGGGAGTGGTTCCCCAATATCCATTTCGACTTCCATGCCCACAACGATTACGACCTAGCAACAGCCAATGTGATGTATTCTGTACTTGAGGGTTGCACGGGTATCCACACATCCGTCAACGGACTCGGTGAACGTGCGGGCAATGCCCCTCTGAGTAGTGTTCAGGCGATACTGACCGACCAGCTTGGTGTCAAGACAAACATACAAGAGGACAAACTCAATGAAGCAGCGCGTCTGATTGAGAACTATTCGGGTATTCCTGTACCATTGAACATGCCAGTAATCGGAGAGAACGTGTTCACTCAGGTGGCAGGGGTTCATGCGGACGGTGACAACAAGAACAATCTGTACTGCAATGACCTTATTCCAGAACGGTTCGGACGTAAACGTGAGTATGCGTTGGGCAAGAACAGTGGCAAGGCTAATATTCTCCAGAACCTAAAAGAACTTGGACTGGAATTGACCCCGGAACAGACTCGTAGGGTGACTGAACGTATCATCGAGTTGGGTGACAAAAAACAACTTGTGACACAGGAAGAATTACCATATATTGTCAACGATGTGTTGAAGCACAGTACCCCAGATGAAAAGATAAAGTTGCTCAGTTACATGGTAAGTACGGCTTATGGACTGAAGCCTATGGCGAGCGTGAAACTGGAAGTCAACGGTGAGGTGTATGAGGAGTCGGCGATGGGCGACGGTATGTATGACGCTTTTGTGCGTTCAGTACGGCATATCTATCGTGACAAACTCCATCGTACTTTCCCTTGGCTCACCAATTATGTGGTGCGCATACCGCCAGGCGGACGTACAGATGCCTTGGTGCAGACCACCATCTCGTGGGTCTACAATGACAAGACCTATAGAACTCATGCACTTGATGCGGATCAGACGGATGCAGCTATCAAGGCTACGATAAAGATGCTAAATCTGGTAAATGAAGAATGACATGTCGTAATTGCTTGAGTAAGGAAGAAGATATGAGATATTTCAAAGAACAAATTAAAAACATAACAAGGAAATGAAACTGAAAATAGCTGTTCTGGCTGGTGATGGTATCGGGCCAGAAATTATGGCACAGGGTGTCAAGGTGATGAGTGCCGTTTGTGACAAGTTCGGTCATGAGGTGACATACAAGGAGGCTTTGTGTGGCGCTCATGCCATTGACGAGGTGGGTGATCCATTCCCGGAGGAAACATTCCAGACTTGTATGGATGCGGATGCGGTGTTGTTTGCTGCTGTGGGCGACCCCAAGTTCGACAATAACCCTACTGCCAAGGTGCGCCCAGAGCAAGGTCTGCTTGCCATGCGTAAGAAACTGGGTCTGTATGCCAACGTGCGTCCTGTGGAAACCTTCGACTGTCTTGTACACAAGTCTCCGTTGAAGGATGAGTTGGTGCGTGGTGCGGATTTCATCTGCATACGTGAACTTACAGGCGGTATGTACTTCGGAGAGAAGTATGAGGATAGTGAGAAGGCATACGACACCAACTACTATACCCGTCCTGAGATTGAGCGTATACTGCGTGTGGGCTATAGTTACGCAATGCGCCGCAACAAACATCTTACTGTTGTCGATAAGGCGAATGTGCTTGCTTCAAGTCGTTTGTGGCGTAAGGTGGCACAGGAAATAGCTGTGGAGTATCCAGAGGTGAAGACCGACTTCATGTATGTTGACAATGCGGCAATGCGCATGATCCAGGAACCGAAGTTCTTCGATGTGATGGTAACAGAGAATACTTTCGGTGATATCCTCACAGATGAGGGCAGTTGCATCACTGGTTCAATGGGACTCCTGCCGTCTGCAAGTACAGGCGACCACACTCCGGTGTTTGAGCCGATACACGGTTCATGGCCACAGGCGAAGGGACAGAATATCGCCAATCCGCTCGCACAGATACTGTCGGTCGCTATGCTGTTCGAGTATTTCGACCTCAAGGAGGAGGGTAGTCTGATACGTAAGGCTGTCAACGCCAGCCTTGACGCTAACGTACGCACTCCGGAGATTCAGGTTGAAGGAGGTGCCAAGTACGGCACTAAGGAAGTGGGACAATGGATAGTTGATTTCATCAAGAAAGCGTAGTGTGACACTTTTCTTGTTGTAATACTTTCGCAATGTAGTCTATTTTGACTGTTTTGTGTGCAAAGAGCCTCCGTTTGGAGACTCTTTGTGTTTATATAAGTTAAATGTTATGCTTGTGGGTAAAATTGACGATGCAATGTTTTGCCTGTTCAATTATTATATGTACTTTTGCAACGGATTCAAAAGAAGCACTTAGTTTTTTATCACTCTAGAAAGTGATTAAATAGTGTAAATTAGTAGGAGAGAGACAGGTCTGTTGATAGATATGTCTCTTATTTTTTTGTTTTCAACCTAACTCTATTGAATTATTCCGTATCTTTGTGGAGTGAATAATATAATGCAATCGACCATTAACTATTTTATAACTACACGAAGAATGAAAAGTATCTTTTTTGCCTGCCTGATGGCACTGCTTGCATCGAGTGCCAGAGCAGACGACCAGGATTATATCCTGAACAGTAGCTTTGAGGACGGCAGCACGAGTTGGACTTGCGACGGTCTGTCCTCTCAGTCAAATACCGCTTTTACCAAGAAGGACGGCAGCAAGTATATGGAAAAGTGGGTCAGCCAGGGTAATAAGGTGGGTAGTGCGAGTATAAGCCAGACTATCAGCTTACCCAATGGCGTCTATAAATTGACTGTAGCTGCGCAAAACCTAAATCAGTCTGCTACGTCAAGTAAGTGTACCGGTGCGAGAATATATGCCGGTTCAAGCGAGACGACTGTCTATACTCCAGCAGACTATAGTGTGAAGTTCATCAGCCTCACGGGTAAGGTGGTTGTCGGTTTTGAAGCAGTAGACGCTACAGGAAACTGGCTTGCTGTCGACAATTTCCGTTTGGATCTTGTGGGTGAGATTACAGCCGATGTCATCACTGCTGAGGTACAACGTCTTATTTCCGAAGGTGAGAGCCTGCAGACTCAGATGATGTACAAGGCGGAGTCACTCAGTCTTGCCACAGCTCTTGACGGAATGAAAGCCATTACTGCCACCTCTGCTGAAGCTGACATCGCTTCTGCTGTAGAGGCTATTGACAATGCAATCAAGGTAGCCAAGTCTGCCATTTCAGACTACCAGACCCTGCAGACTGCCATTGACGATGTAAAAGGGTATTACGATGAGAGCAAGAATGGGGCGGACGACTTGAAAGCTGAGATTGACAAAGCACAGACTTTGGTGACAGACGACAGTGCTACCAAGGCAGAATTGGATAAAGAGATTGTCTCTTTGAATAAAGCGTTGCTGGCATTCAATATTGCCAATGCTACACCAGGCACTGGCACTGCTCCCCGGGTCACTTCAACCAATCCTTATGTTGCCACAGGGGCAACGGAGGCGTTGGTGAGAGCCGGAATGACTGGTTCCAATATCCTTGAGCGTGGTGTGTGCTGGAGCACAGATCACAATCCGACGGTTCTCGACAACCGTAGCACCAAGTCGTTCTCGCTCAACGGTACCATCTATCATATTCAGGGAATGGAACCAGCAACAGTTTACTATGTGCGTCCATACGTGATGAACAAGACCTATACTGTCGCTTATGGGGATGAGATAAAGATTGTCACCCATCCTGTCGGTGGTTGCACATGGTCGTGGAACGAAGGTGCACCAGACGAGGCAGCCAACACCCGTTGCCGCAATGCCATAAGAGAGACAATCGCTTACTTCAATGAATGGACGGGCATCAAGGGCTTCCACCTCACAGGCAACTATGGGTCGGGTACTCCTACAGCTGACTGCAGTTATGGCGGTTGGATGCGGATAGGACCGAACTCAGCCAATCAGGCTATCGGTACAGTACTCCACGAGACAGGTCATGGTGTGGGTGTCGGAACTCATTGGGTGTGGTACAACTGTTCGGACACACGTTCGAACACGACCTACGGCAAGTGGCTCGGTAGGGCTGCCACTGAAGTGTACCAGTTCCTAGAGAATAAATATACAGATGAGTATTATTTCCAGGGCGATAAAACACATGGCTGGGGAAGCAATGCCTCCTATGACTGGTTCGTGAACGGATCTGACAAAGACAAGCATGCGGAGTTGCAGTATATAGGCGGTATGTGTATAATGTACGGACTATTTCTCGATGGTCTGTGTCCTACAACTAACCATCATAATGGTATCGCTGGCTATACGTACAATTTCGATGACTCAACGAAGTACTATATCATGTGCAAGTCGGATGAAAGGGGCTTGGGCGACGGATTGCTTTTCCAAAAGGGCATTATCGCTGCGTGGAAACCATATTTCACTACAGGTGTAGAGGTCAACGATTCTGCCGCATGGTATCTCGAATTCAATCCGTCATTGGGGTATTATTCGTTTAAGAATGTGGCAAGCGGCAGATACCTAACCCGTTCGTCTACATTGACCACGATGTCGACCAAGAAAACCAAAAGTCCTTCCAACACTGAGATGTTCCAGCTCATGCCGGACCGTACCGACGTATCGTTGGGCGCAGACGATGAGACGATAACTACCCACGGCTATTGGTTCACGTGGTATGATAGCGGCAATAAGGCAATGAGCGCAGATGCGTTAAGTGAAACTTCCGGTCGTGGTATGCTGGAGCAGACAGTGTTCAACTTTAGTAACAGTGCCACCAACCAACAGTGGATTATAATTAGTGAGGATGAACTTGACACTTACCGTAAGATTGCCATCGCCACAGGCATTCAAGACATGAATGCTGATGGGACAGTGAATGGCTCGGGTAAGGTGGCAGGCGTTTACTCTGTAGATGGAATCAGGAAGAGCGACACTACCAAGGGGCTTAATATAATAAGGTATACCGATGGGTCTTCAAGAAAGGTGTATATAAGATAAGGTATTATACCGCCAAAAACGAAACGTCCTCTGGTGTTGCTGCCAGAGGACGTGTGTTTTATACAGGTTTGAAACCAGTGTCACTTCAGTCGTGCCAGCACATCCTTGATTCGTTTCATAGCCTCGATGATGTTCTCGTCGCTTGTGGCGTAACTCATTCTGAAACACTCTGGACTACCGAACGCATCACCGCCCACAGTGGCTACGTGACCTACTTCAAGCAGGTACATGGCGAAGTCTGTGGAGTTGTTGATAGTTCTTTCACCATCGGTCTTGCCGAAGAAAGACGAACATTTGGGGAACAGGTAGAACGCACCTTCAGGGTTACGCACTTCCAATCCTGGAATCTCCTTTGTGAGGCTATAGATGAGATTCTTTCTGCGCTCGAATGCTAGACGCATGTCCTCGACGCACTGTTGGTCGCCTGTATACGCAGCTTCTGCTGCTTTTTGGCTGACACTGCATGGTCCGCTGGTGTATTGTCCCTGAAGTTTGTTGACTCCCTTCACGATCCATTCAGGTGCGGCGATGAAACCGATGCGCCATCCAGTCATGGCATACGCCTTACTTACACCGTTGACGATGACTACGCGGTCCTTGATTTCCGGGAACGCAGCCATGGACGCATGTTCGCCCACATAGTTGATATGTTCGTAAATCTCGTCTGCAATCACGATTACCTGCTCGTGCTTCATCAGCACGTCCTTCAGTCCCTCAAGCTCTTTCTTGCTGTACACTGCACCTGTAGGATTACTTGGAGTACAGAGGATGATAGCCTTTGTTTTGGGAGTGATGGCTGCTTCAAGCTGCTCAGGTGTAATCTTGAAGTTCTGCTCGATGGTAGCTTCCACAAACACGGGTGTGCCTTCAGCCAACAATACCATTTGTGGGTAACTTACCCAGTATGGGGCAGGTATGATGACCTCATCGCCTGCACCAACGAGCGCCATGAGAACATTGCATACAGACTGTTTGGCTCCGTTTGAGCAAAGAATCTCTGACGGTTTGTAGGTAAGTCCGTTCTCATTCTTGAGTTTGTTGACAATTGCCTGTTTCAGCGCAGGATACCCTGGTACAGGGCTATAGTAGGTGTAGTTCTCGTCGATGGCTTTCCTTGCAGCCTCCTTGATATGGCCTGGGGTATGAAAGTCGGGTTCGCCTACACTCATGTTGATTACATCGACACCTTGTGCCTTTAATTCGCTACTTCTCTGCGACATGGCGAGTGTCGCTGACGGCTGAAGCCTCTGAAGTCTGTCTGCTAAATCCATTTATATGCTAATTTAAAAGTTAATATCTTTCGTTACATGTTGATGTGAAGCATGTGCCCCATACGTTCTTTCTTCGTCTTGAGGTAGTACTTGTTGTATTCGTTGGGTACAATTTCTATCGGTACGTTCTCCACCACCTCCAGTCCGTAGCCTTCCAGTCCGACTCGTTTCACAGGATTGTTCGTGATAAGGCGCACCTTACTTATGCCGAGGTCACGCAGTATCTGTGCTCCGACTCCATAGTCGCGCAGGTCGGGGTCAAACCCGAGGTGAATGTTGGCATCTACGGTGTCGAGTCCTTGCTCCTGCAGTTTATATGCGGCTATCTTGTTCATTAGTCCAATGCCGCGTCCTTCTTGCAACAGGTAGACTATACATCCCTTGCCTTCCTTGTCAATCATCTGCATGGAACGGTGCAACTGTTCTCCGCAGTCGCATCTGCGGCTACCGAAGATGTCACCTGTGGCACATGACGAGTGCATCCTGACAAGCACTGGTTCATCCTTGTCCCATGTGCCCTTGATGAGTGCCACATGCTCCAGTCCGTTGCTTTTCTGACGGAACGGTATGATACGGAAGTGCCCATAGTCAGTCGGCAGGTCGGCTTCCACACCCTGTTCCACGAGTGTCTCCCTCTGTACACGGTATGCAATAAGGTCTTTTATTTGGATAAGTTTCAGACCCAGTTGCTTGGCTTTTTCCTGTAACTGTGGCATTCTTGCCATGGTGCCGTCGGGATTGAGTATCTCTATGAGTGCGGCAGCGGGATTGAGTCCAGCAAGACGTGCCAGGTCAATGGCTGCTTCGGTGTGTCCGGCTCTTCGCAGTACTCCGTTGTCTTGTGCATAGAGAGGACTGATATGTCCCGGTCTGCCGAAAGTCTCTGGTGTTGATGTGGGGTCTGCCAACGCACGTATGGTGGCGGCACGGTCGGATGCTGATACACCCGTTGTGCAACCCTCCAGTTTGTCTACTGTTATGGTGAACGGTGTGCCGAGCATAGATGTGTTGTGCTCCACCTGATGCGGAAGACCCAACTCCCGTGCGCGAGATATGGTGATGGGGGCGCACAGCACCCCTCTGCCTTCACGCAGCATGAAGTTGATTTTCTCAGGTGTAATCATCTCTGCAGGTGTGATGAAGTCGCCTTCGTTTTCTCTGTCCTCATCATCGACCACAATCACGAACTTCCCTTGTTTGAAGTCTTTGATTGCCTCTTCAATGGTGCTGAATTCTATTCTCTCCATAATCTATAGGTTCTTTTTGTTTATGAAATCTATAAGGTGCATGCATGAGTCTATTGTAGCCAGCAGGTCTTTCTTGAGACGGTTGTGGTGGCGTGGTTCACTACTGATGACAGGTATCCTGTTCAAGTAGTGGAACACTTCCCTGTCTTTGGAGTTCGACAACTCTTCCACGCATCCGTCCAGTTCTTCGCATATCTGTGCGAGGCTCTCGTCCTGTCTGTTCCTTATCACATATATGAGAAGTTGGTGTGGCAACATACGTCTGTTGTGACGCAGATACTCGCTGCAGTTTTCTTCAAGTGTCTGTAGACGTTCGCAGACAGCAGGGTAGTCTGGGTCGTGTATGATGACTTCCTTCCTGAATAAGTTTCGTTTTGAGCGGATGCCAAGAATCTTGCGTATGACCGCCCTGTATGAATCGATGTTGAATACCACCGAGTCGTTGTTTGACTTTACTGTCAGGAAGAGGGCGAGCGGTGTCAGTACAATCATGCTTGCCCATGAGCCGAGCCATGCAGGTATGGTGTCTTCGAGTGCCATGTTGGTGGCACCGGTGTCAAGGATATAATAGATGATGAATATCACGACGGATGCCACGACTGGTGCGCCCAGTCCTCCCTTTCGAATGATTGCTCCCAGTGGAGCTCCGATAAAAAAGAAGAGGAGACACGTGAGTGACATGGTTATCTTCTGCCAGTATTTTATCCAGTGTCTGCGTATGTTCTTGTCCTGACTCTTTATCCAACTGGCGGCATAGACATCGAGACTCATCTGAACCTGTTGCACTTTACTCAGTGCACCTCTCACGATATTCTGTTGTCCTATGACACCGGCATGGGCAAATAGCGTGTCGATATTGGGAAGGGGCATCTTTGCCAGTTTGTCCTTGTATTTTACGCATTCGGTGGAGTCTGTTATGCCACTGATGGGGTTGTTGACGTACAGTGGTCCGCGCATCATGTCGTTGTATACGGCATGGCTCATGCTGTCCACTTCGACCTGCATGGAATCGATGTCGTGGATGAGCTGTACCATGTTCTTGGTTTTGGCATTGTTCGCTCCAGTGTCCGATCCTTCCATGTTGAGGTTCATGTCGAAGTCGATGATGAAGTTCTTCTCTACGAATGTCTCGCGGCGGTATGGCGAGTATTGTGTCTTGAGCATGCCCCCTTGCAGGTTCTCGAACTGTTCTCCGCTGTACAGGCGGAGGGTGAGGAAACGCTTGTCGGCACTGGTTTCCAGCTTGGCTGAGTCTGACAATATGATATGAGCATCTTGTATGCCGTCACGCAGGTTGTAGATGACCACGTCGTAAAGCATTCCCGTGTCGGGGTTCTTCTCTTTCACATAGAGGTTGATTCCGTCGATACCATCGTAGAACGCTCCTTCTGGTATGTCCAACTCAGGAGACTTCTTCATCATGGATATGCGGTACTGTATGATTTTGGCTTCTGCCTGCGGACCGACCACGTTCTGGAAATACAGCGAGACCAACGAGACCATTACTATGAGTCCGGCTACAGGCACCATGGTCCGTATCAGACTTATTCCAGCCGCTTTTATGGCGAGTAGTTCCAGCCGTTCTCCCAAATTACCGAAAGAGATGAGCGATGCCAGTAATACTGCGAGTGGCAAAGCCAATGGGACGAGCGATTCGGCAGCATAAAAAAAGAATCTGGCGATGACATCCACGCCAAGGCCCTTGCCAACCAACTCGTCCACATATTTCCATAAGAACTGCATCATAACGGCAAAGAGACTGATGCAGAATGTGCCTGCAAACAGTACTATGAAATTCTTTAGGACATACATGTCCAGTCTCTTTATGATGCGCATCGCCTACCTACAAGTCTATTGTACACAATATGACCGCAAAGTTACGAAAAATAGAGGTACGATACCAAACTCAGTACATAAATGGCAGTTTTTTTCTGCTGTGTCTGGACTGTCTGAATTTATTTGGCTACCTTTGTGCCAACTAAACTGTACATCAATGGCATTGAATTATATTTGGATAGCGTTCTTTCTCATAGCGTTTGTCATTTCGCTCATCCGGCTCGTCTTTATGGGTGACGCAGAGGTGTTCTCTGGTCTGGTGACTGCCACATTCGACGCTGCCAAGTCGGGCTTTGAAATATCGCTCGGTATGGTCGGGGTGCTGTCGCTATGGATGGGAATCATGAAAGTAGGTGAACGTGGCGGATTGATAAATGTCTTCGCGCGCTGGTTTTCCCCGGTACTTACAAAGATATTCCCCGACATTCCGAAGGGACATCCTGTAATGGGTACGATGGTCATGAATATATCGGCAAATGTACTGGGACTGGACAATGCTGCGACTCCGATGGGGCTGAAGGCAATGGAGCAGTTGCAGGAACTCAATCCGAAGAAGGATACAGCGTCCAATCCGATGATAATGTTTCTTGTGCTCAACACGTCGGGGCTGACACTTATTCCTGTCAGTGTCCTTGTGTTCCGTGCTCAACTGGGTGCAGCTCAACCCACGGATGTGTTTATCCCCATACTGTGTGCCACATTCTTCAGTACGTTGGTCGGACTACTAGTCACGTGTGCGTTCCAAAGGATAAATGTGTTCAACAAGACAATGCTGCTTTTTCTCGGTGGACTGTGCACAGCGGTTGCGGCCGTCATCTGGGCATTCTCGCAGATGCCCACAGATGCGATGAATTCGGTGTCGACTCTTGTAGCCAACGTGATTCTGTTCACTATCATCATAGTCTTCATCCTGTCGGGTGTCATCAAACGGCTCAACGTATATGACGCTTTCATCGAGGGGGCAAAGGACGGCTTCATGACAGCAGTGAAGATAATCCCTTACCTGATAGCCATACTTGTGGGCGTGGCAGTGTTCCGTGCTTCCGGGGCCATGGACTTCCTTATTGGCGGTATCGCATGGCTCGTGGGGATATGCGGACTTGACACTGATTTCGTAGCGGCTTTGCCTACTGCTATCATGAAACCGCTAAGTGGCAGTGGTGCGCGTGGCATGATGGTAGATGCCATGACTACTTATGGGGCAGACTCTTTCGTCGGACGCTTGTCATGTGTGTTCCAAGGGTGTACAGATACAACGTTCTACATACTGGCAGTCTACTTCGGCAGTGTGGCGATACGCAAGACACGCAATGCTGTCACTTGTGGTTTGTTGGCTGATTTGGGAGGAATCATTGCAGCGATTTTCATCAGTTACATGTTCTTCCATTAGAAAAAAACAAAAAAAGACGAGTCTACGCATTGCCAGTTGCAAATAAATACCTACCTTTGCAGCCGCAAACGAAAGTGATGGCGAGATAGCTCAGTTGGTTAGAGCGTCGGATTCATAATCCGGAGGTCGTGGGATCATACCCCACTCTCGCTACATAAGCCGCCAGCAGAAATTTCTGTTGGCGGCTTATGTAGCTATACGTGCAAGACTGAAAAAGCGATATGAGAATTTACATATTACATCCTCATATCGCTTTTGTTTAATGTGTGAAGTCTCAAAGACTTAACTGAGAACGGTCAATATTCGTCCTCGTCCCACAGAAAGTCCTCTTTTGAAGGGTAGTCAGGCCAAATCTCCTCTATACTTTCGTACACGTCACCCTCATCCTCAATCTCTTGTAGGTTTTCGAGCACTTCTAGTGGTGCTCCGGAACGTGTCGCATAGTCAATAAGCTCGTCTTTTGTCGCAGGCCATGGAGCATCCTCCAAGTTGGTCGCTAATTCCAATGTCCAATACATAGGCTAGTCTCCTTGTTTATTTGGTTCTAGGTTTAGGGCTGCAAAATTACAATAATTATTTATATGTGAGTAATAATGCAGACATTTTTTTTGAGTCGGACAAAAAAATCTTCATCTGTCGGTATATCGGCTTTATATCAATACCTCATGAGTATCCTAAGAAAAAAAGTTATTTTGTCAAATCTGACTAGTCAAAACCGATAGTAGACAATCTTTTTTGTAGAGCACGGAATTTATCCCTAGAATAAATTTGTTTTTTAGAATAAAATGCAGTTCCTTTGCAAGCGAGACAATCGCATGCGTGTCAATGACATTTTGTGCTTCTTGTCCCTTGGGGTGAGTATGACTGACTGCGGTCTACAAGGACAAGTCCAGTTGGGCTCAACCCTAATATAATGGAACAAACATACAATTTATTAATTTAATCAATTATGGCAGATAAAGAAAAGCTCTTTTCGGAGTTTCAGGCACCTACCACTCAGGAGTGGCTCGACAAGATCCAGGTAGACCTTAAGGGTGCAGACTTCAATAAGAGAATGGTTTGGAGGACCAACGAGGGTTTCAATGTACAGCCGTTCTATCGTAGGGAAGACCTGAAGGAACTCAAGGCTGTGGATTCTCTCCCTGGTGAATTCCCCTATGTCCGCGGTAATAAGACGGACAATAGCATTTGGTATGTGCGTCAGAATATTGACGCGTCAGACATCGGGGCAGCCCACGACAAAGCACTCGATGTTTTGATGAAAGGGATTGACTCCTTAGGATTCCAGATTCCTGCAGACCTCGTCACCAAGGAAAATATCGAGGCTCTGCTTGACGGCATCGAACCCGAATACGTGGAACTCAATTTCAAGACTTGTCCGAAGAAGGCTGTGCTTCTTGCACAGATCCTTTTGGAGTACTTCAAGTCAAAGGGGGCAGACCTCAGTAAATGCGTTGGTTCTATCGGTTTCGATCCGATAGCCAAGATTTTGAAGGCAGGCAAACCGTGTGGTGACAAGATTGCCATCGGCAAGTCACTTATCGAGGCGCTTGTAGAGTTGCCCAACTACCGTTGTGTAACGGTCGACTCACTGCTGTTGAATAATGCAGGAGCTTATATTTATCAAGAACTTGGATATGCGCTTGCATGGGGTAATGAATACCTTCAGCAACTGACTGATGCAGGTATTCCTGCCGAGGAAGTCGCTAAACGTATCAAGTTCGACATGGGTATTAGCGTGAACTACTTCATGGAGATTGCCAAGTTCCGTGCAGCGCGTCTGTTATGGTCACAGATTGTGTCACAGTATACCGATGACAAAGAGGCTGCAAAGATGCATGTATGCGCCACTACTTCTTCTTACAACCAGACAGTGTTCGACAGTTATGTCAACCTTCTCCGTAGCCAGACTGAGGCCATGTCGGCAGCTTTGGCAAATGTGGAGTCCATCGTGGTTGTCCCGTTTGACCAGACATATGAGACTCCGACTGATTTCTCGGAACGTATAGCGCGCAACCAACAGCTCCTTCTCAAGGAGGAGGCACACTTCGACAAGATTGTTGATGTGGCAGGTGGCTCTTATTATGTGGAACATCTCACTGACGCTATCGCAGGACAGGCATGGAAGCTGTTTCTTGAGGTCGAAGAGGCAGGAGGTTTCCTCGCACAGGCTAATGAGGGCAAGATACAGGATACGGTCAATGCTACCAACAAGGAACGTCATTCAAACGCAGCCAAGCGTAAAGAGTTCATGCTCGGTACCAACCAATTCCCTAACTTCACGGAAAAGAGTGAGGGCAAGCGTCCGACTGGACCGTGCGCATGTAAGTGTGGCGAGGGTGAGTCCTCTATCAGTAAACTCAGTGGTGAGCGTCTTGCCAGTGAGTTCGAGACCCTCCGTCTCGCAACGGAGGCAGCAACCAAACAGCCTGTTGCCTTTATGCTAACCATCGGTAACCTTGCGATGCGTCAGGCAAGGGCACAGTTCTCTTGCAACTTCCTTGCAGCTGCAGGTTATAAGGTGATAGACAATCTCGGATTCCAAACAGTGGAAGAAGGCGTTGAGGCTGCCGTCAAGGCCAGTGCCGATATCGTTGTCCTCTGTTCTAGCGATGATGAATACGCTGAATATGCGGTTCCCGCATACAAGGCACTCGATGGTCGTGCCATCTACATAGTGGCAGGTGCTCCTGCATGTATGGAAGACCTCAAGGCTGCTGGTATCGAGAACTTCATCCATGTACGCAGTAATCAACTTGAAACTCTTCGTGAGTATAACGCAAAACTGGGAATCTGATTATGAGACACGATTTTAAAAATATAGACATATACGCTGGCATCAAGGAAAAGAACGGTCAGCAGTGGCAGAAGGACAACCATATCGCTGCCAATTGGAGAACTCCTGAACAAATAGACATCCAACCAGTTTACACGAAAGAGGACCTTGAAGGCATGGAACACCTGGACTTCGCTGCAGGTATACCTCCTTATCTCCGTGGTCCTTACTCAATGATGTATCCGTTCCGTCCCTGGACCATACGTCAGTACGCTGGTTTCTCCACAGCAGAGGAGTCCAACGCATTCTACCGCCGTAACCTCGCGTCAGGACAGAAGGGCTTGTCTGTCGCCTTCGACCTCCCGACACACCGTGGTTATGACCCGGATAACGAGCGTGTGGTAGGTGACGTGGGTAAGGCAGGTGTGTCAATCTGCAACATCGAGAACATGAAGCGTCTTTTCGAGGGTATCCCACTCAACAAGATGTCTGTATCAATGACAATGAACGGTGCGGTTCTTCCGGTCCTCTCGTTCTATATAGTATCAGGACTGGAGCAGGGAGCGCAACTGGAGGAGATGGCTGGTACAATCCAGAACGATATCCTCAAGGAGTTCATGGTGCGCAACACCTATATCTATCCACCTTCATTCTCAATGAAGATTATCGCAGACATCTTTGAGTACACATCACAGAAGATGCCTAAGTTCAACTCAATATCAATCTCAGGCTACCACATGCAGGAAGCGGGTGCTACAGCTGACATAGAACTTGCCTACACTCTTGCCGATGGTATGGAGTATCTACGTGCAGGTGTCAATGCAGGAATTGACATAGATGCGTTCGCTCCACGTCTGTCTTTCTTCTGGGCAATTGGCATGAACCACTTCATGGAGATTGCCAAGATGCGTGCCGGTCGTCTGCTTTGGGCAAAGATAGTGAAGAGTTTCGGCGCTAAGAACCCGAAGTCAATGGCTCTGCGTACCCACTCCCAGACATCCGGTTGGTCACTTACGGAACAAGATCCGTTCAATAATGTAGGACGTACTTGTATTGAGGCGATGGCAGCAGTGCTCGGACATACACAGTCCCTGCATACCAATGCGCTTGATGAGGCCATCGCGTTGCCGACCGACTTCTCTGCACGTATTGCCCGTAATACCCAGATATACATCCAGAACGAGACACTGGTATGCAAGCAGATTGACCCGTGGGCAGGCTCTTACTATGTGGAGACTCTCACAAACGAGTTGGTTCACAAGGCATGGGAACACATCCAGGAAATCGAGAAGCTCGGAGGTATGGCAAAGGCAATAGAAACAGGTTTGCCGAAGATGCGTATTGAGGAAGCTGCAGCACGAACACAAGCCCGTATTGACTCAGGAACACAGACCATCGTTGGTATCAACAAATACCGTCTTGACCATGAGGATCCGATTGATATCCTTGAGATTGACAATACAGCAGTGCGTAAGCAACAGGAGGAGTCGCTTGCCAAACTCCGTGCCAACCGCGATGAGGAGGCATGTAAGGCCGCTCTTGCCGCCATCACAGAGTGCGTTCAGGAATTCAAGGATGGAAAGAAGAGTGAGCACAACTTGCTTGACCTTGCGGTCAAGGCTGCTTCAGTGCGTTGTACTCTCGGTGAGATTTCCGATGCGTGTGAGGCAGTGGTAGGTCGTTATAAAGCAATTATTAGAACAATCAGTAACGTGTACAGTTCAGAAAGCAAGTCAAGCGACATGTTCAAGGAAGCATGCAAGCTTACAGAAGAGTTCGCACAAAAGAATGGGCGTCGTCCTCGAATCATGATTGCCAAGATGGGACAAGACGGACATGACCGTGGTGCGAAGGTTGTGGCAACAGGATATGCAGACTGTGGATTCGATGTCGACATGGGCCCGTTGTTCCAGACTCCGGCTGAGTCAGCGCGTCAGGCAGTGGAGAACGACGTTGATGTCTTGGGCGTAAGTTCGCTTGCTGCAGGACACAAGACTCTGATTCCGCAGGTCATCGAGGAACTGAAGAAGCTCGGACGTGAGGACATCCTCATCACTGCCGGTGGAGTCATCCCTGCACAGGACTATGACTTCCTCTACAAGGCAGGTGTTGCTGCCATCTTCGGTCCTGGAACTCCAGTAAGCAAGTCTGCCTTTGAGGTGATGAAGATTCTCAATCAGGATTAATTCCTCTCTACATATAAAGGAGCGGTTAGCCGCTCCTTTTTTTGATTGTAGTGTATATGCTGTTGACCATTGACCATCGTTCGGACTTGTGTAAAACATTAGAAAAATAGCTCATGAATGACAAATTGAAAGGACACCTTGCGAGTGCAGCTTGCTATATCATGTTCGGGTTGAACATTGTGATGAACAAGGACGTGGCAAATTCCGGTATAGTGTCGCCTTACGCTCTTTTCATATTGAGGGCTTTGGGTGCTACAGCCCTTTTCTGGATTGTATCCCTTTTCCTCCCCAAGGAGAAGATAGCGAAGAAGGACATGCTCAAGATTGTTGTCGCGTCGTTCGTGGGACTGTTTGTACCGCAGATGACCTTCCTGCTTGCTATAACAATGACCACATCCATCGACACGTCCATCCTCGGTTCGTTTACACCGATTATGACGATGTTCGTGGCTGCGGTAGTGCTGAAGGAACCTGTCACATGGAAGAAAGCCGGAGGCGTGGCACTCAGTTTCGCTGGTGTGCTATTGCTGATACTAAACATGACACATGGCGGCAATGGGGTGGAGACATCCTCTCCCCAAGGCATATTGCTGATGATGCTCAACGGCTTGAGCTTTGCTGTATACCTTGGAGCATTCAGACCGCTGATTTCAAGATATAACGTTGTCACCTTCATGAAGTGGATGTTCTTGTACTCCACTCTTATCAGTGTGCCGTTCTGTTTTACAGACATGCTTGACGTGGAATACGGCAAGTTGACTGCATCGCTGTCGTGGGAGGTAGCTTACATAATCGTCTTTGCCACGTTCGTGGCTTATTTCCTTATACCTATAGGTCAGAAGTACCTGAGGCCTACCATCGTGAGCCTTTATTCTTACCTGCAGCCTATCGTGGCTGTGGTCATAAGTATCTGTGTAGGACTCGACCGTTTGTCGCTGGACAAGGTGGTCTCCATCGTCTGTGTTTTTGCTGGTGTATGGCTCGTCAACAAGAGTAAGGCGCGGAAACGGAGAGACGAGTGATACAAATCTGTGTACGGAAAAACGAATTTACTTATGTCGGTCTTCTTTCAATGATAATTTTTCATTAACTTTGCAAGTGCGAATAATAAAAGTTATGCTGAAGAATTCCCTCGCCTTTGCGCTGTTTGCGTATTATATGTTGGCTGTCCGTAATGCGGACTATCTGTTTGCCGTGCAGGAACGCTCTCTGTTCTTGTTTGACAGCCAATTCTTTGATATGACCATGGTGAAACCTGGTGCGTTGATGACGTATGTCGGTTGTTTCCTCACTCAATTCTTCCATTATCCGGCTTTGGGTAGTGGAATACTCATAGCGATATGGCTGCTCACATTTTTCGTTATGGTCAAGGCGTTCCGCATGAAGGGATGGTGGGGCTGTCTGGCTCTCATTCCTGTCTGTGCGCTGTTGGCATCGGTGATAGACATGGGGTATTGGATATACTATAATAAGGTGCATGGTTACTGGTTTGCGCCAAGTGTGGCTCTGCTCGTGAACATGCTTGCCCTGTGGGGTTGTCGCCTGACAGGTAGGCTTGGCAAATGGATCGAACCACTGTATATATTCGTATGGTGTGTCATTGGATATCTTGCCACTGGCTGGATGGGTTTGCTTACAACCTTCATAATGGGTGTACGGGGTATTACCAGTGCTCCTCGTTCCCGTATCGTTCCTTTGTGTGTTGCCGTGGCAAGTATAATAGCAGTACCTGTCGTAACGTACAACTTCTACAGTCAGATGCGTATTGACGATGCCTGGATAGTCGGTCTTCCTTTATTCCAACAGAACGCATACACTTCCATCCATATGCTCGTTCCCTTCATTGTACTGGCATTTTCATTGTTAGTCTTCGGCATTGTCCGTTTCCCCGACTTGAGTGGAATGGGAAAGAAATGGCTTTGGCTGTCGGTAGAGGTGGTGTGTATGGTTGTCTTTGCTTTGGGAGTATACAAGATGGACTTCAGTGACAGTAACTACCATACTGAGCTGAGGGTTTATCGGGCAGCAGAGGAATACAGATGGGAGGATGTGCTCTCCGAAGTGTCAGACAATCCGACGGATCCGACCCGTGAGATAATCCTGTTCAAGAACATCGCCCTGACTTACAAGGGTACGCTTGGTAGTCAGATGTTCAGATACAACAATATGAGTATTCCTCCGGCTGTGGGCGACTCGCTGAAGGTTCATATGGCACAGATTAACGCCCCATTGGTATACCTCCTGTATGGACGGATGAATTTCGCCACACGATGGAGTATGGAGAATGCGGTGGAGTACGGTTTCAGTCCGACAGCCTACAAGACAATGGCAATCGCAGCCATTGTGTCTGGGGAATATGACTTGGCAGAGAAGTACCTTCTGACACTTAAGAAGACCTTGTATTACTCCGAGTGGGCTGACAGGTATCTTCCTGTGGTCAAGAACCACGGTCTTAGGGAAAAATTACCGGAACTGGCGAATATGCTGGAGTTCTACGCCCATTTCTCAAGCCGTCTGGACAGCGACGAGGGCTTGGTGGAGATGTATCTGCTGAATTATTTCAGCAACACCATGAACAAAGACAGTAAATTACTTCAGGAGACCACTTTGGCTTACTCTCTCCTGAGCAAGGACATACAGCTGTTCTGGCCCCGCTTCTTTCTCTATGCCCATCTGCACAAGGGTGAGGACATGCCGATACATTATCAGGAGGCAGCTTTCCTGTATGGCAACCTTGAGCATGAGGTGGATATCTCCACGATGCCGTTCGACCAATCAAAGGTAATCCAGCGTTATACCAACTTCCAGCAGTTGTCCACGTCTCTTGCCAGCCGTGGACTGACGGCAGAGCAAATAGGTGAACAAACAAGGGCTTCTTATGGTGACACATTCTGGTGGTTCTATTTCTTCTGTCGTGGACTGGCGTCTTATTAGTAACGTATTTGTTTAAGAAGGATAAGATGAAAAACATGGGACATCGGTCTGAATGTATGGGACTCATAATGGCGATTGTAGTGGCAGCTATGGGTCTGATGGGGTGTGGTGACAGTCGTCCGGAAGTGCCGGATACGTACACGGCAGAACGCCAGATGCCGACCATCATGCCGGATTATACCGAAGTGACCGTTCCGACAGGAATCTGTCCACTTAATTTCTGTGTGCTCGAAGCTGGTAAGGAGACCGTCGTGAGGATGAGTTCGGCAGACGTTTCCTATACCTATGGTGACGGGATGAATGTGCGTATTGATAGTGATGAATGGCAGAAATTGTGTACAAAGGCGAAGGACAGTAGTATCAAGGTGGAAGTGTTTGTCAGCGATGGCAATACGTGGAGGGCTTACGCACCGTTCAACATATATGTGGCTCCTGACAGTATAGACCGTTATATCTCCTATCGCCTCATCCAACCGTCATACGTGTCGTTCGAACACATGTCGATTGTGCAGCGCGACATCACTTCGTTTGATGAGACTGTCATATACGACAATAAAGAAGTGTCTACTGAATCGAGTGGACAGTGTGTCAACTGCCATTCATACCAGAACTATCATACTGACCGCATGCTCTTCCATATGCGACAGGCTTATGGTGGAACGATGATAGTGGATGGAGACAGGATAGAGAAGGTCGACACGAAGACGGAACAGACCATTTCGGCAGGGGCGTATCCAGCATGGCATCCCACACAGAATCTGGTGGCGTTCTCCACAAACCTTACGGGACAGACGTTCCACACGAAGAGTGTGGCTAAGGTGGAGGTACAGGATACCAAATCCGATCTGATACTTTATGATGTGGCACAACATGAGGTGAGCATCATCGCCAATGACTCCGATGAGCTGGAGGTGTTCCCTACATGGTCGCCCGACGGCAGGACGTTGTACTACTGTTCGGCTTACTTCCCTTCAGACTCTACTGCGAATGATGTGGAATCTACCATAGCGCGCTATCAAAATATCCATTATAACATATATGCGAAGGACTTTAACCTGGAGACCCATAAGTTCGGTCCGCAACGTCTTGTTTGCGATGCAGCGGCTGTAGGTAGGAGTGCCACACTGCCGCGAGTCTCACCCGATGGCAAGTATATGGTGTTCTCGCTAGGATATTACGGATGTTTCCATATATGGCATCCCGAATCGGACATTTATATGCTTGAACTGAATCAGGAGGGCGACTCACTGTCAAGAACTCCAGTCGGACTGGATGCATTGAACAGCAAGTATGCGGAGAGTTATCCTTCGTTCTCAAGCAACGGACGGTGGATTATGACGGCATCCAGACGTGATGACGGCAATTACTCGCGCGTCTACATATCCTATTTTGATAGGCAGGGGAAATGTCACAAGGCGTTTGAACTACCCCAAAGCAGCCCGAGTTTCTATGTGTTCTTTATGAAGTCATATAATCGGCCGGAGTTTATGGTGGAACCAGTGAAGGTGTCTTCCCTTGAATTGGTGGAGGCAGCAAGGAAGAATGCAGTGAGAGCTAAATTTGTTGAGAGATGAAGAAACGTATCTTATACACCCTTTTGTTCCCGTTGGCGGCATATATAATCCTGCTTACTCAGTCGGACTACCTCTATGCTGTGGAGGAGAACAACCTGTTTGTGGGTAGTCATGCGTTTATGACGGAGATGCTCGACTGGCAAGGCGACTTGTGGGCATGGATTGGTTGTTTCCTTACTCAGTTTTTCTATTACCCTTGGCTCGGGGCTCTGATTCTGGTGTCCTTGTGGACTGCCACCTACTTCGTCATAGCTGATTTATTCACGTTGAGAGGAAACCACCGACTGTTGGCATGGATTCCTGTTTGTGCCTTATTGGTTTCGGTCACAGACATCGGCTATTGGATGTATTACATCAAAATGCCTGGTTATTGGTTTTCTCAGACTGTCGCTTTTCTTGCAATAGTACTCTTGGCATGTTTGTTCACACGGTCGTTGGTATGGCTGTTGAAGCGAACCTCGAGTTACGTATACAAAGGTCGCTTTATCGTCCCCTGTGGAATGGCAATTCTCGCTTATCTTTTGGTTCGCCCACAGTTTCCTGAGTTTCAGAGGAACAGTTATGAGAATCATCTCTTGCAATTGCCTTTCATCGTGGCTTATGCGTCACTTCTCCTGTTGCCGTTTTTCTCGTTCATACATATACCGTTCAAAAACCGTTGGCGTACTGAGATATTCACTGCCGCTGGACTTATGGCATTTTTCTTCTGTGCTTACTTCTTTTCGTTCCGTGACTCTAATTTCCATGCGGAGTTGCGCATGGCACGTGCCGTTGACGAATGCAGGTGGGACGATGTGATAGATGAGGTAAAAAGTGCAGAGCAACCGACTAACTTGATGGTTCTCTACAAGAACATAGCACTGATGCATCAGGGGAGACTTACGGACATGTTCCGTATAAACAACTGTGGTGTACGCCCTCATACAGGTGATTCACTTCAAGTGTATATCGCCCACATGGATGCGTCGATGGTTTACTATCAGTTCGGACAGGTCAATTACGCTTACCGTTGGGCGATGGAGAACACTGTCGAATATGGTTGTAAGGTGAAATACTTGAAGATGTTTGTGCGTTGTGCCATCATGAACCATGAGTTTGAACTGGCTGCTAAGTATCTTGCCATCCTCAAGTCGTCACTGTTCCACAAGGATTGGGCAAAGGAGCGTGAACCAATGCTCCGACTTGCCGACAGCCTGCGACAGTCGGAGGAATATAAGAATATCATGCCGCTGGTGATGGATGACGTGAACCGCCTTGATATTGACAATAGTCTGCCCGAGAAATGGTTGCTTGAACACTTTTCGGGTATCATGAACCCTACCAACGACAAATTGGAGGAGGTTGTCATGTGCATGTCCCTGTGGACTGAGAATGCAGAGTCTTTTTGCTTGCAGTTCTATGACTATTCACGTAGGCATCAAGGGGAGAAAATGGCGGAACTGTACCAACAGGGTGCCTTACTTTATGGGAGACAAAAGGACTCACTGATTAATGTCGACAATTTCCCGTTTGACGATTTGGTCGTGCAACGGTACGAGAACTTCAACAGGGACTACAACGACTTGCTTCAAAATGGTATGGATGCGAAGGACGCTGGGAATAGGTTGAAGAGTGCGTATGGCGACACCTACTGGTGGTACTATTACTTCTACAATGAGTTTAATGTATATTGAAGAAAGACTTAAAACATGAATAAGGTTATTTGCATATTGTCATTGGTATTGCTATTGGTGGATTGTACCTGTCATCCTGATGTGCCTGCCACCTATACGGAGGTAGACACCTATCCTGCAATATATCCAGACTACACTGATGTGGTCGTTCCGTGCAACATTGCTCCGTTGAATTTTGGAGTGCACGGTGATGTGGATGAATGTGTGGCGCAGTTCTCATATGGAAATGAGTCCACTACGTTTGGATGTGGACATAAGGTGATTGTAGATGAGGCGGAATGGAAATCGATGCTGGCTGCGGCAAGGAATGGTTCTGTCTGTGTGGATGTGTATACCTGTAAGGATGGTGCTTGGAAGAAGTACAAGCCGTTCCGGATATATGTGGCGAGCGACTCAATTGACCCGTACATATCATACAGGCTTATCTATCCATCATACGTGTCGTTTGAGGCACTTAGTATCAATCAGCGCAACTTGTCTACGTTCGATGAGAAGGATATATACAACAACATGATTATATCTGGTGAAGGTGACGGCCAGTGTATCAACTGCCACTCTTATCAGAACTACCGTACTGCTAACATGCAATTCCATATGAGGCAGGGACATGGAGGTACGATGATTGTGCGTGACAATACTCCACAGAAGGTGGACTTGAAGACAGATTCAACCCTCAGTGCCGGAGTCTATCCCGCATGGCATCCGACTCTTCCCCTCATCGCCTACTCCACTAATCTTACAGGACAGACGTTCCACACGAAGAGCAACGCCAAGATAGAGGTGCAGGACACGGAGAGCGACATTATCCTGTACGACGTGGAGAAGAACGAGGTGCGCAATGTGTGCAATGCGGACGACGAGCTGGAGAATTTCCCGTGTTGGTCGCCTGACGGCAAATACCTATACTATGGTTCCGCCCATTTCGAGTATAAGGACACAGTGATTCACGAGACGGAACAGATAAACCGTTACAGGGAAGTCAAATATGACATCTATCGGAGACCATTCAATGAGCGTACCATGACTTTCGGTGAACCGGAACTCCTCTACAAGGCATCTGCGGACAGCCTGAGTGCAACCTTCCCGAGGGTGAGTCCTGATGGGAAGAATGTCCTGTTTGCCATGGCTCCGTATGGCTGTTTCCATGTGTGGCATCCTGATGCCGACCTCTACATGATGGATGTGGCTACACGTAAGGTGCACAGGCTGGAAGAGGCAAACAGTGACAGGGCGGAGAGTTTCCACGCCTGGTCAAGCAACGGCAGGTGGATTATGTTTGTAAGTCGTAGGGACGATGGTAACTATTCCCGTCTTTATTTCACTTATTTCGACCGTCAAGGAAAAACTCACAAGGCGTTCGAACTGCCGCAGGCGGATCCCGACTTCTACACGTATTTTACCCGCAGTTACAATGTCCCGGAGTTCATGACTGAGCCAGTAAGGGTGTCTGTGCAGGAATTGGCTGGGGCGGCACGCAAGGATGCGAAGAAGGCTACTTATGTGTCCACAGCTGGAGAACCGGGAAAGAAACGACCGACAAAGAATACTCAACATGTGGTCAATTAAACCATTTGATGCAAAACAGGTTCTTATGATATGTAACACTATAAAACTAAGTAATCAATGAAAAGACAATTATTGTTTTTGGGACTGTGCGCAATGGCTGTCAGTGCTGTGGCACAGGGAACTGTTGATGATTACCGCCGTGCGTACAGCGTGCGCAGCAGATACGGCAATAAGGTGGTCAATGCAAATGTTCAGTCGCGTTTTGTGACGAGTGATGAACTGAAGGACAAGATGTGGTATTCTGTCACCGAGAACGGAGGACAGAAATACTATATGGTTGACCTCAAGTCGGGCAACCAGACTCTTGTGTTCGACAACGACAAGGTGGCTGCTGCCATGAGCGGCCAGTTGGGTTCTGAGGTGAAGGGCAACCAGCTGTGGATTAACCCCGAACTGACAAAGCAGAGCGACGGCAATGTGGGTGTGCGGTTCGTGGCGAAAGGATTCAGCTGGACTTATGTGGCGCAGACCGCTACACTGACCAAGGGCGAGGCAGTGAATGACGAACGTGGGGGAGGCCCGCGTGGAGGTCGCCCGGAACGCAGGTGGTCTGAGGTGGATGACCAGAGGGGCAGGACTGCTCACTTTGGCGACGGCAAAGTACAGGTCTATGGAAAGGATAACAACTTGTATGTCAAGAATAGTGAAACTGGCGAGGAATCGGCTCTCACCACCGACGGTAACGAGAACTTCTACTATTCCTCATGGGGTAGTTTCTCTTCTGACGGGAAGTACTATGCTACAGTCCGTATCAAACCGGCTCCGAAACGTTATGTGACTTACGTCAACTCGTCTCCTTCTGATCAACTGCAACCTAAGTACTTTAACATCGAATATGCGAAGCCAGGGGACTCGCTCGATTATAAGATTCCAGTGGTGATTGAGTTGGCTACTAAAAAGGTGATTGTGCCGTCAGATGAGCTTTTTGCCAGTCAGTTCGACCTTTCAACTCCCCGGTGGGATGAGGGTAAGCATACTCTGACTTTCGAATTCAACGAGCGTGGGCATAAAACCTACCGTATACTTGAGATGAATGCGGAGACTGGAGCTGTACGTCCTATAATTGAGGAGAAAGAGAATAAGTACATTGCTTGGACTCGCTTGAGTCGCAACGACTTGGAGGACGGCAAGCATATCATTTGGTTTAGTGAACGTGACCGCTACGGTCATCTCTATATGTACGACCGCACTACGGGTAAGGTGGTGAACCAGATTACCAAGGGTAAGTTCTATGTACGTCAGATACTGGACATCGATGAGGACAAGAAGGTGATCTACTTCACTGCGAATGGTGAGGGACTGCCTAAGACAAACCCGAATGAAGACCCATACAATATCCATTATTGCAAGATTAATTTCAACGGAAAGGGATTTGTTGACCTCACACCAGAGGAGGGTAACCACAGAGCTACATTCAATGAGGACAAGACATTCCTTATAGACACTTATTCAACTGTGGAGAACCCACCTGTCACAGTGCTCCGCAATGCCAAGACTGGTAAGATTGTACGTACGTTGGCGAAGGCAGACATATCTCAACTTAAGCAGACCGACTGGCAACCGCAGGAGGTGTTCGTTGCCAAGGGACGTGACGGCAAGACAGACATGTGGGGTATCATACAGCGTCCCTCAAATTTTGATCCTAATAAGAAATATCCTGTCATCGAGTACATCTACTCAGGACCTGGCGATCAGTACGTGCCTAAGAACTTCTCAGCTGTGGGTAGTCTCTCAGACCTGGCAGAATTGGGCTTCATCGTAGTGCAACTTGATGCGATGACCACTTCATGGAGAAGCAAGGATTTTGAGGAGGTGTGCTACAAGAACCTGAAGGATGCAGGATTCCCTGACCGTATCGCATGGATAAAGGCGGCTGCAGAGAAGTATCCGTATATGGACCTTGACCGTGTGGGCATCTATGGATGTTCAGCCGGAGGACAGGAAGCACTTGCGGCACTTCTGTTCCATGGCGACTTCTACAAGGCTGCTTACTCTGCATGCGGATGCCACGACAACCGTATGGACAAGATATGGTGGAACGAGCAGTGGATGGGTTATCCGATAGATGAGTCCTATGTGGAAAGCAGTAACACAGAGCATATAGACCAACTGAAGGGAAAACTGATGCTGGTTGTAGGTGAACTTGATGACAATGTAGACCCGTCATCTTCGTTCCAGGTTGTCAACCAACTGATAAAGCACAATAAGGACTTTGAGTTCATATACCTGCCAGGCGAACGCCATACGATGGGTGGCGCATACGGAACCCATAAGATGTATGACTTCTTTGTGAAGAACTTCCTTGGTGTAGAACCACCCGCATGGAGTGAACTAGAGAAATGACAGCAGGTGTTGGCAATGGCTGATGCCAGTAAAAATGAAAGGAGGGGATTGTCCCCTCCTTTCATTTTACTGAACCATTTCATTGCGGATGCTGTCAATCTCCTCACGGGTCAGATTGGTCATGCTGATAATGGCATCAATACTCATGCCTCCTTCCAACATCTTTCTGGCAATTTTCATTGCCATTGATTTCTCGCCTTCGGCTCTTCCTTCGGCTCTTCCTTCGGCTCTTCCCTCTGCTCTTCCCTCTGCTCTTCCCTCTGCTCTTCCCTCTGCTTTACCTTCTTGCAAACCGTCATCATAGCCTGTCATGATGACGCTGCGTTGGTAGCGGATATTCTCCATGTGACGGACATAATCGTTCCTCTCATCCACCGACAACTTGTCCAAGTTCAGACACTTGCGCGCATCTGCCAAACCCGGTGCGCTTGAGGAGTCCTTGATGTCGCCAGTCTTTAGGAAGTCAATCCATTCGTCAAGGTTGCTGGCGGCAAGGTCATCGAAGTTGTTTACGCAAAGCAGGTAGTATTCAGGGAAGATGTCCCCAGCTTCACGGTCTGTGTTCTTCCCTTTTTCAATCACGTCCCCAAAGAACACTTCGCTCTGCCGCTTGGACAGTTTCAGTATGTCATCTGTCTCGTGCATACCCCTGAAGATGGTCTTGCCATGATAGACATAGTCCTTTGCCTGGCCAAGAGTGAAATACACGATATTGATGGAATACACCTTCCTTACCTTGTCATAGTCATCACCCAAGTCAATGAAGTCTGTGATGACCTTCGACACTCCGTAAAGTATACGGTGGAAATAGGTCAGCTCGCGCGTGTTCTGAATCTCGAAGATGGCCAGTTCCCCTTTCTCGTTCTCTGCGAGGATGTCCACCCGGTTGAACTTGTCGTTCTCGCTGTACTGGTTGGACTCGCTGTCCAGGAAACGTTTGATGGTAAACTTCTTGTTCAGGAGGGAATACATCAGACCTTCCAGTACTGCATAGTTTGCCTTGTTGCGGAGCAACCTTTTCATTGCCCAGTCAAATCGAATGTAGTTTGCCATACTTGTAACCTTTTAAAATTGTCAGCCGGAAAAAGTTTTTGCAAATATACAACTTTTCATTGACCGGGTCACTAATCCTCTCCTTATTTTTTTTGCCATTGACGATTTCTTTAGCAAATCACTTTTTGTCATGTTTACAAGTATCGCTCGTCCTTCCATTCTTTACAAATATTGTATTTTGATGCAAATGTATAGTTTTTATCTGATATTCCGTTCAAATTCGGGGTTAAATAAAGAAAAAT
>CAVFVJ010000046.1:0-4150 GCA_963626085.1 Alistipes ihumii
TAATACCATATTATATAGGAGTACCTTGAACTATGGTTAGTAGGTGCAGTGTCCCACTGCACAATTAATAATCTGTGACGTGGGACACGTCACCTACTATTCGTTTGAAGTTCGGTATGCACTGATTGGATGCTGCAATCAGACCGTGCAAAAATGCAATTTGATATCGGTTTAGCCAAATAACAACGCCATAACTTGAAATATTCCACCAAAGGACGTGCCTTACGGATTTTATCAGTAACTTTGCCGTATCAAGGATAAGGATACTATGGAAACAAAGGACTCAGTCATCATCCTATCGGGCGGTATGGACAGTGTTACGCTACTATATGATCGCAAGGAGCGGATCGCGCTTGCCGTCACGTTCGACTATGGCAGTAACCACAATAAAAGGGAGGCGGAATACGCAGAATATCATTGTCGACAGCTCGGTATAGAACATATAATCATACCTCTCATGTTTGTCAAGGACAATTTCAAGTCGTCTTTGTTAGAGGGTGCTGATGCTGTTCCAGAAGGACATTATCAAGACGAGAATATGAAATCCACAGTCGTACCCTTCCGTAATGGCATCATGCTCAGTATCGCCTGTGGACTTGCGGAAAGTAGGGGACTGACTAAAGTGCTTATCGCCAATCATTCGGGCGACCATGCCATCTATCCCGATTGTCGCGCGGAGTTTATCTCGTCCATGTCTGAGGCAATGGCTTGCGGCACATACATAAACGTGACTGTCCATGCTCCTTATACGGGCATAAGCAAGACGGACATCGCAAAGGTTGGCAAACGTCTCGGGGTCGATTACTCAAAGACGTATTCTTGTTACAAGGGTGGAGAGAAGCATTGCGGCAAGTGTGGCACTTGCGTGGAGCGCAAGGAGGCACTTAGGGATGCAGGAATAGAAGACCCGACAGAGTATGAGGAGTAAACCCAATTGTAACCTAAAAGTATAGAAGGCAATGTACTACGCGTCAAAGAGAATGGAGATTGCAGGAAGCCACAGGCTAAAACTGTCGTACGAAAGCAAGTGTGGAAACCTGCATGGTCACAACTGGGTGATAACGGTTTATGTGAAGGCGAAAGAACTTAACCAGGACGGTATGATTTGTGACTTTACTCATATCAAGGAGAAGATACACGGGAAACTGGACCATGAGAACCTAAACGACATACTACCGTTCAACCCGACAGCGGAGAATATCGCCAAGTGGGTGACTGAACAGATTCCCGAGTGTTATAAGGCATGTGTTCAGGAGAGCGAGGACAATATAGCAGTCTATGTGTCGGACGATGCGGAAGAAGGTGATGCACTATGAGGGTAAACGAGATATTCTTCTCCATTCAGGGAGAGGGGGCGAACACGGGTTGCGCTGCCATATTCATCCGTTTCTCGGGTTGTAATTTGAACTGTGCTTTCTGCGATACTGAGCACCAGTCTTACCACGAACTCACGGAGGATGAGATTGTCTGCCAAGTCGCTGCGTTCCCGGCAGAACTGGTTGTCATCACTGGAGGCGAGCCTACCTTGCAACTCACGGCTTCGCTCGTGGATAAACTGCATGGGGTAGGGAAGACTGTAGCTGTCGAGACTAACGGTACTCGACCAGTGCCAGACAATGTCGATTGGATAACCGTTTCTCCGAAAGCTGCGTTCCTGGGAGAGAAGGCAAAACCAGTAATCACTACTGCCCAGGAAGTGAAGATTATACTTGATGATATTCACAACTACGAAGACCCGACCTTCGGTATCACGGCAACTCATTATTGTGTGCAGCCATGTGACACTGCAGACGAGACTCGAAACAGGGACATCATCAACCGTTGTGTTCAATTTGTAATGCAAAACCCATTATGGAAGTTATCACTCCAAACACAGAAGATATTGAGGGTGCGCTGAGAACCATCCTCAGATACATAGGGGAAGATCCCGACAGGGACGGCTTGAAGGAGACACCCGAGCGGATAATAAGGATGTGGAAAGAGGTGTTCAGAGGCTACGACGAGACGCAGAAACCAAAAATCACTACTTTTTCGAATGAGGACGGTATGTCGGATCTTATATTTGATGCAGGAGACTATTATTCTATGTGTGAGCATCACCTCTTGCCGTTTTTCGGAAAATATTACTTTGCCTACATACCTCATCCTCAGGGGCGTATCCTCGGCATCTCGAAGATAGCCCGTGTGATAGGTTACTGTGCCGCACGACTGCAACTTCAGGAACGTCTTGCAAGAGACATCGTGCGAATGCTTTCGGATGCTCTCGATGGTGAGGCTCTCGGTTTCGCTATCGTGATGAAGGGCAACCATCTGTGCAAGTCCATGAGGGGCGTGAGGAATGACGGAAACATGTCTGTGGCTCACTTCACGGGATTGTTCGCCACGAACCCTGAACTGAAGAACGAGTTCTACAAACTCATAGATATGCAGACGCACAATTAAGTATCAATTATGATACATATCGGGACATACAGACCTGAATACAAGGATGATTTCATTCGTATGAACAGAATAAAGGAAGAGCAGAGAGTCATGGAGCAGATGATACGTCTGTACTGTCGGAAGAAAGAAGGCAATAAAGAACTATGTCCCTCATGTACAGAACTTCTACAGTACGCCACCGCAAGACTTGACCACTGTAAGTTCGGAGAGAATAAGCCCACTTGCAAGAAGTGTCCCATTCACTGCTATCGCTCTCTAATGAAAGAACGGATGCGTGAAGTGATGCGCTGGGTAGGTCCAAGGATGATATGGTATAATCCAGTTGCAGCCATCAAACATATAATCAGAGAGTTGTAATAATAGAAAAATTTTGACCTATAGGTCGCAAAGTTAGGGGTTAAGAGGACGGGGAAAACCGCATTTTCGGAAAAATCAGTGCCACTTTTCAAAAAGTGAGACTACTTTTTTTGGGGGGCAGGCTCTGGAAACTGAATCCAGAAGAGAAAATCATTTTTTTTGCCGTTTTATCTTGTCGTTCCAGATATTGTTGTTACCTTTGCGGTGCGAGAGGTGCAACCGTCCGTTTGGTCGTGGGCGTCTCGTTCCCGAGCCCATTCTCATAGGATGGGCGTTTTTTATTGACTGATAATGTCATCTTTCCCTATAAAGATGATTTTTTCAAACCTTTTCCATTGACTGTCTTGATTTACTGAAAGTCCATTATATTTTGCGAGTCCTTGCCGGATATTACCAATCTCTACGATATTGGGTAGATAGATAACAGCTACTTCCGTTCCGGGTTTGCGTGCACAATGTTTTATGGCATTGCGAATATTATTGGCTGTTCCTGTTTCTGCCCCTGCCACTTCGAATGAATGTTTGTCCCATAGACCTTCACAACTCCGCTCGCCAAATCGGTTCTGTGGTTCATCGCCCAAAATGACAGAGTGTCCGTTCCTGAATCCAATGTCTTGCACGGTTTTCTCATAATCCCCTTTAAAATGGTCGAAGTTATGCCCTATATGCGTAGCCTTCACTCCACCGCTTTTCTCGTCGAAAGCGACATCCGTGTAATTGGGGTCATTCAGAAGTCTCTCGTACTCCTCTCGGTTCACTGTATAGTTGTTCGGCTTGACACTGTCCGTATGCTCCACTGCCTTCTTGCCGGCCTCCTTCTTCCTTTCCCAGAACTTCCTGTTGTCGTCGAGGAAGGACGGCATGGTCCCTGCGCCTGTGCCGAGGAACATGCCCACATAGGCGAGCGAGTTCTTGGCAACGTTGACGGTTGTGGCATCGGATGCCGCTTCTGCCACCACCTTGACGTTCCTGACGACCTTCACCGTGCGAGAGGTGCAACCGTCCGTTTGGTCGTGGGCGTCTCGTTCCGAGCCAACCTGTCAAGGTTGGCTTATTTCGTGTATTATCCTACCATCATGAAAACCTCTTTTACAGCGCGTCCATGATGTCGAGGCTCTCCTCGTGGTCTTTCGTCCATCTCAGTTTGCCGTCCTTGTAAAGAATGTACTGTGGGAAGCCGACGAAGTGGGTCTCCCCGTCGGTGAAAATCGGCTCGATGACATCGTTTCCGTTCCACGCTCCAATGTGCTTCGCGTCATGAAATCCCGCCTTTCTCGCCATTTTCTTGGCTTCTGTCAAAATTTTTCGCTTCATTTTCTTGTTTGTATTGTTTTTGTTCGTAAATTTGCAC